>NZ_JAQOZV010000012.1:0-140988 GCF_030348125.1 Massilia sp. DJPM01 | reverse complement strand
CAGGCAACTGCCGATATCAAGAAACTGACCATTATCACGCGCAATACAAAGGACTTCCGGAGCCGGGACATACGTGTCCCATACGAGCTCAGAACGACATCAACGGTGAGTGCGGTGAACGTCAATCCGCCTGGTGATGCTCCGATATCGCCACGGGCCGGTCGGCCTACGCTCAAGCGCCGCACATAGCAGCAGTAAGGAGCACCGGCGGCCGCAGCCAACAACTGTGGCCGCGCCGCCGAACGAAGGGGTGTTCCAGCCCCATGATGGCAAACTAGCCCGCATGATTGGCCAACACCAGCACCGGCCCGCTCGCCACCAGCACCATTTCACGCACCATCAGGTTCAGGCGCATCTGCACCGCTTCCCGCAACGGTCCCTGGATCGGTTTGAAACCGAACATTTTCAGCACCGCCTGTACGATCTCTTCCTGGCTGGCGCCGAAGTGGCGTTCCACCACCTGGATGATGGCCACCTCGATCTCCTTGGGCGGCAGCATGTCCGCGCGGCGCAGGCCTTCCGACTCCACGAACGTGCGGTCGCGCACCGTGACCGGGCTGCCCGGCTTCCACACAAAGCCGTTCAGGCGCGCCACCAGGCCGCTGGCGACGGCCGCATCGACCGCTTTCTCGGTCGCCGCTTCCATGCGCGAGCCGACCCGCTGCAAGCCCCAGGCCTTGCGCAGCCGGACCACGATCTCGTCGAGATGGACCGGGCCCTCGATGTAGACGATCTGCTCGACCAGGTCGACCAGCACCTCCAGCGGCGCTTCATGCAGTTCGTAGTCGCCTTCCGGGCGCACCATGCTCGCTTCGACATAGCGGTTGCGCCGCTGCGGCGCTTCCTCCACCGGAACGATTGCCACTTCCGTCACGATCTCGCGCTCGATGCGTACAATCTGCGGCGCCGGCGCCTGGTGCAGCTTTTTACTCTCCTCGGCGCGCGCGTCGAGCGTCTTGCGCGCCTCATGGATGGCGGCGATCACGCGCGCAAGCTGCTCCTGCGGACGCTGGAACCAGTCAGTGCTCCAGATACGGTGGATGATCCAGCCGTGATCTTCCAGCACCGCCTGGCGCAAGCGGTCGCGGTCGCGCGCGGAACTCGACGAGTGATACGCCGCGCCGTCGCATTCGATCCCCAGCAGGTAGCGCCCCGGGCGGTCCGGGTCGGGAATGGCCAAATCGATGAAGAAACCCGCAATGCCCACCTGCGGATGCACCTCGAAGCCGCGTTCCTTGATGGCGGCCGCCACATCGACCTCGAACATGCTGTCGTAATCGCGTCCGCTCCGGAAGGCCACACCAAGCTGGCCGGTGCGCGCATAGCGCAGGAACAGCTTGAATGCCTGCACGCCCTTGCCCTTGCCGCGTTCGAGGTCGATATCTTCGTCGGTGATCGATGAAAACACTTCGCAGCGGCGCTTGGCGCGGCTGATCAGCACATTCAAGCGTCGCTCGCCGCCTTCCGCGCTCAATGGCCCGAAACGCATGTTGACCTGGCCGCTGGCGTTACGCCCGTACCCAACCGAAATGAGGATCACATCGCGCTCGTCGCCCTGCACGTTTTCCAGGTTCTTCACAAAAAACGGCTCGCTCGGATGCGACTGGAAAAAGCCCTCGGCCTGCTGGTTGGCGCGCCGCAGCAGTTCCAGCTGGTCTTCGATGGCCTTGCGCTGCACCACCGAGAAGGTGGCCACGCCCAGCGAATGCTGCGGTGTTTGCAGCGCATGGCGCATGATGGCCTCGGCCACTGCCTTCGCTTCCGGTACATTGGTGCCCGTATTGCCCGAGTCGAAAACGCCATCCGTCACGTGCGTGAAGCGCAGTCCCATGCCCGCTTCCTCGGTGTAAGGACTCGGTACGATGAACAGCTTGTTCTCGTAGAACTGGCTGTTCGACACCGCGATCAGCGACTGGTGGCGGCTGCGGTAGTGCCAGCGCAGCATGCGCTGCGGCAGGCCGCGCGCGGTGAACAGGCCCAAAATGCTTTCGATGTCGGCCACCTGCGCTTCGCCGCCGTCGGTATCCGCCTCGTCGCCGGCGTCGCTGGTCATCTTGGCGAAGAAGCGGGTCGGCGGCAGCTGGCGTTCGTCGCCCACCACCACCACCTGGCGGCAGCGCGCAATCGCGCCGAGGGCGTCGACCGGCTGGATCTGGCTGGCCTCGTCCATCACCAGCAGGTCGAACGTGAGCTGGCCGGGTGGCAGGAACTGCGCCACCGACAAGGGGCTCATCATCAGCACCGGCTTGAGCGCCTGGATCGCCGGCGCGGCCTTGAGCATCAGCTGGCGAATCGGCATGTGGCCGCGCCGGCGCGCCATTTCGCCGCGCAGCACGCCCAGCGGGCCGATGGCGCCGCCGCCTTGGGGAATGCGCTTGAAGTGCGCGCGCGCCACCTCGATGCTGGCCGCCGCGATGCGTTGCAGGTCCAGTTCCACGAACTGGCGCACTTCGCTGTCGTGCACCTGGCCGTCGAACGTGGCCAGGGCCGGCTCGGCGCGCACCTGGGCCGCATACAGCGCCTCGAAGTAGCTCATGTTGAAGCAGGCCGGCGCGGCGCTGGCCGCGAGGCGGCCGCTCTCCATTTCGTCGACGAAGCGGGCCATGCCCATCAGGCGCGCCTTGCCGTTTCGCTCGCGCCAGGTGACCCAGCGCGATAATTGTTCGGCGTGCGTGATCCATTGGCCGAAGTGCACCAGGATGTCGGCAATCGGTACCTGCGCGATGCTGTCGGCGCCGAACAGCGATTCGGCGTCGGCGCACAGGGTCTCGAACAAGCCCGCCAGTTCGTTTTTCCAGGCGATGCAGGCCTGTTCCAGCACGTGGGCGCGGCGCAACGGCAGATCGCGCTCGTCGTGGCGTGCCACCATCGCCGGCAGGGCCGGATTGGCGGCGATCCACTGCGCCGCGCCGACCAGGAACGGCCAGTCCGAGGCCGCGCCTTGCCAGTGCGCGCCAAAGGCTTGTTCGCCCAGTACGCGCGCGCCGTCGATGCTGGCCGCCAGGCGCTGCGCGCTGGTCAAGGCGTCCAGTACCGGCAGCAGGTCCGACAGGCGCGCCGGCCGGAATGCCAGTGCGCTGCGCACCGTGCCCAGGGCGCCGTCGATGGCGGCGACAAAGGTGCCCACCGCCGACAGGTCGGCATGTTCGACCGTCAGGATGTCGGGGAACATGTCGCGGATCGCCGCGCCGCAGTCGTTCCAGCAATCGCGCAGCAAGGTCAGTGTGTTGTCGAGCGAGCGCTGGACGTGGTCCACGCGCACGGCCAGGGCAGGGCGGTCGCTCACGCCGGCGGCGATCAGGCGCGGTTCCGGCCCCATGCCGCGCAGGGTGCGCATCCATGCAACCAGAGCGCGCAGCGGCACCGGCGACGAGCGTTCGGCGCGCCAGTCGGCGCCGAATGCGGCGCGCCCGAGCTGGTCGTTCTCGCGCAGGAAGCGCATGGTCTGCTGGCCGGCGGTCAGGCGGTCCAGAATGTCGATCTGGCTGGCCAGCTCGATGTCCGGCACGCGCAGCACCGATTTGACCAGGCCATTGGCGCGGCGCCAGTCGTCGCGCAGGAAGCGCAGCATGCTGGTGCCGTGGATGGCCAGCACCTGGCGCACGCCGGCCAGGTCGGCCTCCCACGCGGAGTCGAGGACCTTGTTTTGCAGGTAGCCACGCGCTTCCTGGAGCGACGCCACCGCCTCGGCCAGGTCGGCGGCCTGCTCGATGCCGTGATCCCAGATGCTGGCAGCCAGCACCTCGGCGCTGACATCCGGCGCGCAGGCGATGCGCTGGCCGAGAATGAGGGCCTTGCCAATGTCGGCCAGGGTGCCGGTACGGGCCGATGCGCCAAGGTGCTGGCGCAGGCGTTCGGTATCTTGCAGCAGCGCGGGCAGCTGGGCCGCCAGGCGCGCGATGCGGCCGAACGCTTCGTCGCTCATCCCGGCCGGCAGGGGACGCAGCGCCATGCGCGCCGGTTTCAGGTCCATGGTCCAGGCGGCGGGCGAGACTTTGCCGTCCAAAAAAGCGAGCAGCTGGGCGTACTGCGCACCCTGTTCCACCAGATTGGCCAATTCTTCGCGCTGCGTGCGCCACACCGGCGACGACAGGGCCTGGCGCGACAGGCGCGGCGCGCTGGCCACGCGTTCGGCCATGGCGGCGATGCGGGCAAAATCGTCGCAGCTGTCGGGCGGGCCCATGTCGAGCGAGGCGGCAAGGCCGGTCTGGCTGGCCGCCAGCTCCGACAAGCCGGTGCTCGAATGCGCGATGCGCTGGCCGAGGCGCTCCATTTCGGTCGGCGAGATATTCGTCATGCGTACGCCGCGCCATGGGTGCTGCGCGGGCAGTCCCATGTCGGCCAGGCGCTGCGCCAGTTCGCTCGCCAGCTGGTAGCGCTGCGCGCGATCGTCCGGTGTCCAGGTGTCGGGCCGGTCGAACGCATCGTGCAGCGGCACCACGCGCTGGCGCTGCAATTCGGTGATGTGGCCGATCACCTGGTAGGGCGTCAGGCGCGCCACCGGGTGCGGCGCGTGCATGCGGTCCGCATGGCCGTTGAGGGTGTCGCGCGCCAGTTGCAGGCGCGCGTTGAGGGTGGCAGGCAGTTCGCCGCGCGGCGCGCCCAGGTCGGCGGTGCGGCGCAGCTCTTCCAGCAGCACGCGTTTGTTGGCCTTGTTGCTGTGCAGTTCAAGGCAGGCGTCGCCTACACCGGCGTGATCCAGCCGGCGCTTGACGACGTCCAGCGCGGCCATTTTTTCGGCCACGAACAGCACGCTCTTGCCGTCGGCGACGGCCGAGGCGATGATGTTGGCGATGGTTTGCGACTTGCCGGTGCCGGGCGGGCCCTGGATCACCAGATTGCGCCCGCTGCGCACGTCGTGCACGGCCAGCGCCTGCGAACTGTCGCAGTCGACGATGTGCAGCAGGTCCGATGGCGGGATCACGGAATCAATCGGCGTGCCGTCGGGGATCGTCAAGGCGTTGCTGGTAAAGCCGTCCGACAGCAGGCCGCGCATCAGCGGCTGGCCGAGCAAGCCTTCCTGCACCGGCCACACGGCCGGATCGAGATCGCGGTACATCAGGAATTTGGCGAACGAGAAAAAGCCCAGCACGACGTCGTCGGCGAGGACACGCCAGTCCTGCTTGCATGCGACGGCGCGCGTGACCTCGGCGATGTAGGCGGCCGGATCGAAGTCGTCGCCCGCCTCGAACGGCGGCAGGGTGATGCCGTGCACGCGGCTCAGGAAGGCTTCGAGCGAGAGATTCGCCGACAGTTCTTCCTGGCGCCAGCGCAGCTTGAACTGTTCGGCCGCATTGCCGCGCTGGAGACTGACCGGTATCAAAATCAGCGGCGCATAGCGGATATTCCTGGCGTTGGCCGGGTCGATCCATTTCAGGGTGCCGAGCGTGAGGAACAGGATGTTGACGCCCTGTTCTTCTTCCAGGGTGCGGGCGTCGTTGCACAGGTCGAGCAGGCGCTTTTGCAGGCCTTTCGAGGTGAGCTTCGTTTGCAGCTTGGTGTCGTTATGGCGCAGCATGACGCCGCGCTCGTCGACGGCGTCGTCGGGCTGGGCCAGTTCGTCGAGCACGTCGGCATCCTGGTCCAACTCGGCCGCGCCACCCGGGTAGGCCGCGCTGCGTCCGGGCAGGAAGGTGAGCGAGCGGTTTTCCGTCACCAGCATGCGGAAGATGTCGCTGGAGCGCTCGTCGGTCACGTCGATGATGCGGGTCGCCTTGGCCGAGCGCGGAATGTTCAGCAGCCGGTTGCGCGCCGACAGGTCGAGCAGCTCCATGCGCGCGCGTTCCAGCTTGTCGTGCGCGCTGAGATTGCCGTCAAGGAACTCCGAGAGTTTTTCCGGTGCCGCGCCGCTTGCCGCCCCGTCAGGGTTTTTGGCCAGCAGGTCGGTCTTCTTGTTCTCAGCTTCACTCATGAATTAATACTCGCGCCGATCCGGTTTGATTTCCTGCAAAATAGTGGTGGCAATTTCTTCGATGGACTTGGTGGTCGACGACAGCCAGCGGATGCCTTCGCGCTTCATCATCAGCTCGGCCTCATTGACTTCGTAGCGGCAATTTTCGATGGAGGCGTACTTGCTGCCGGCGCGCCGTTCATGGCGGATTTCCGACAGGCGTTCCGGCGTGATGGACAGGCCAAAAATCTTCTCGCGGAACGGCGGCAGGTTGGATGGCAGGCGGCCGCGCTCGAAATCGTCGGGAATGAGTGGATAGTTGGCCGCTTTGATGCCGTACTGCATCGCCAGATACAGGCTGGTCGGGGTCTTGCCCGAGCGCGATACGCCTACCAGGATCACATCGGCCGAGGCCAGGTTCTTGTGCGACTGGCCATCGTCATGCGCCAGCGAGAAGTTAATCGCCTCGATGCGGTTCTTGTACTCCTGGCTGTCGACAATATTGTGTGAGCGGCCGATCGTATGGGTCGACTTGACGCCCAATTCTTGTTCCAGTGGAGCAACAAAGGTCTGGATCAAGTCCATGTGCATGCCGCGCGACTGCCGGATCACGTTTGACAGGTCGGGCTTGACCAGGGTCGAGAACACGATCGGACGCTGGCCGTCGGTGGTGAGCGCTTCGTTGATCTTGCGCGCCGCGTCGTAGGCCTTGTCGAGGGTGTCGATGAAAGGCAGGCGTACCTGGCGAAAACGCATCTCGAACTGGGTGAGGACGGCATGGCCGAATGTCTCTGCGGTAATGCCTGTGCCGTCGGAAACGAAAAAGACCGTACGGGCCGAGGTGGGCAGGGGTGGGCGTGGTTCTGTGGTCATATTTGTCGTGTCGGCTTCCTGTGCTGCCATTGTTTCAAGTTGTGCGCTGTAAATTCGCGGCGCAGGCTGTAAAATGCTCTGCAACGCATCAATTGTGCGGCACGACCCAAAGAATAACAAGAAAACATAGTCAGTCCCGCTCTGCGTACAGATTTCTACTATCAGTAAGGGTGTTTGTTATGACCAGCTTGTCTACCGCAGCATTGAAGGAACCGGATCGCACCGGGGTGTACGTCGCATCGTTCGAGACATTGCGCATGACCGATGTGGAATCGGTCGGCGGCAAAAATGCCTCCCTGGGCGAAATGATCAGCCAGTTGGCTGGCGCAGGCGTACGCGTGCCTGGCGGCTTTGCCACCACGGCCGACGCTTTCCGCGATTTCCTCGCGCATGGCATCGACGGCGGCCCGTCGCTGGGCGACCGCATTGCGACCCGCCTTGAAGGCCTGAACATCGACGACGTGCGCTCGCTCGCCGTGGCCGGCGCCGAAATCCGCAAATGGATCGTCGAAACGCCATTCCAGGCCCGCCTGGAAGAAGAAATCCGCACCTTCTATGCACGCCTGGTGGCCGATTCCGAAGTCGAAATGTCGTTCGCCGTGCGTTCCTCCGCCACCGCGGAAGACTTGCCGGATGCGTCCTTCGCGGGCCAGCAGGAGAGCTTCCTGAACGTGGTCGGCATCGACAACGTGCTGGAAGCCATGAAGCACGTGTTCGCGTCGCTGTACAACGACCGCGCCATTTCGTACCGCGTGCACAAGGGCTTTACCCACGCCGAAGTGGCCTTGTCGGCCGGCGTGCAGCGCATGGTGCGCTCGGATCTGGGCGCCGCCGGCGTGATGTTTACCATCGATACCGAGTCCGGCTTCAAGGACGTGGTATTCGTCACCTCCAGCTATGGCCTGGGCGAGACGGTGGTGCAGGGCGCGGTCAATCCCGACGAATTCTATGTGCATAAACCGATGCTGGAACAGGGCAAGTCGCCTGTCATCCGCCGCAATATCGGTTCCAAGCTGCTGAAGATGGAATTCACCAACGAGGCCAAGGCCGGCCGTTCGGTCAAGACCGTCGACGTGCCGATCGAAATGCGCAACCGCTATTCGCTCAACGACGCCGAAGTGGTGGAACTGGCCAAGTACGCCGTCATCATCGAAAACCACTACGGCCGTCCGATGGACATCGAGTGGGGCAAGGATGGCCGCGACGGCAAGCTGTACATCCTGCAGGCGCGTCCGGAGACCGTCAAGTCGCAGCAAAAACCGACCGACGCGCAGCAGCGCTTCAAGCTCAAAGGCAGCGGCACGGTGCTGGCGCAGGGCCGCGCCATCGGCCAGAAGATCGGCGCGGGCCGCGTGCGCGTGATTCACGATCCGTCCGAAATGGAACGCGTGCAGCCGGGCGACGTGCTGGTGGCCGACATGACCGACCCTAACTGGGAACCGGTCATGAAGCGTGCCTCGGCGATTGTCACCAACCGTGGTGGCCGTACCTGCCACGCCGCGATCATCGCGCGCGAACTGGGTGTGCCGGCCGTTGTTGGCTGCGGCGACGCCACCGAGACGCTCAAGGACGGCATGCTGGTCACCGTGTCCTGCGCCGAAGGCGACGAGGGCATGATCTACGACGGCTTGCTGGAAACGGAAGTATCGGAAGTGGCGCGCGGCGAACTGCCCCCGATCGCCACCAAGATCATGATGAACGTCGGGAACCCGCAGCTGGCCTTCGACTTCCAGTCGATCCCGAACGGTGGCGTTGGTCTGGCGCGTCTTGAGTTCATCATCAATAACAATATTGGTGTGCACCCGAAAGCGATTCTCGAGTATCCGAACATCGATGCGGACCTGAAAAAAGCGGTGGAATCGGTCGCGCGCGGGCATGCCTCGCCGAAGGCCTTCTACGTCGACAAGCTGGCCGAAGGCATCGCCACCATCGCCGCGGCGTTCTGGCCAAAGCCGGTGATCGTGCGCCTGTCCGACTTCAAGTCGAACGAGTACAAAAAACTGATCGGCGGTTCGCGCTACGAGCCGGATGAAGAAAACCCGATGCTGGGCTTCCGTGGCGCCGCGCGGTACCTGTCGCCGGACTTTGCCGAGTCGTTCGAGATGGAATGCGCCGCCATGAAGCGCGTGCGCAACGACATGGGCCTGACCAACGTCGAGATCATGGTGCCGTTCGTGCGTACGCTCGGCCAGGCTGAGAAAGTCGTCAACCTGCTGGCCAAGAATGGCCTCAAGCGCGGCGAAAATGGCCTGCGCCTGATCATGATGTGCGAAGTGCCGTCGAATGCGATCCTGGCCAACGAGTTCCTGCAGTTCTTCGATGGTTTCTCGATTGGTTCGAACGATCTGACCCAGCTGACCCTGGGCCTGGACCGCGATTCGGGCATGGCGCTGCTGGCAGCCGATTTCGACGAGCGCGATCCGGCCGTCAAAGCGCTGCTGTCGATGGCGATCAAGGCTTGCCGCGAGCAGGGCAAGTACATCGGCATCTGCGGTCAGGGGCCATCGGACCACCCGGATTTCGCGGCGTGGCTGATGGGCGAGGGCATCGAGTCGATGTCGCTCAATCCTGATTCGGTGATCGATACCTGGCAAAAACTGGCTTCACTGTAATGCATGACCGTCCGGCGTGACAGCGCCGGGCGTGCCCCCCGAACCGTCGTTTCCGCCATGCGCGGACACGGCGGTTTTTGTTTTTCAGCGGCCGAAACGAACGCGGAGCGCTCTCAGGGGCGGGCCAGCCGTTCCAGGTAGGCGCGGAACATATCGGCCATGGCATCGGCGTACGCGGCGATTTCCGGCGGCGTGCGGGGGCTTTCCGAAAAATCCTTCCCCACGGTGCTGAGCGTCGCGGTGATCAAGTCGCAGGCCAAGGCGCGGCTTGCCTCCGGGGCATGTGGCAGCACCTCGCGCATGAACTCCTGGAAAATCCTGTCTCCCGCAGCGCTCGCTGCTTGCGCTTCGGGCGCATCCCGGTAAAGCGGTGCCGCATCGCTGAGCGCGACGCGCATGCCGGCTTCCTCGCACTCCGACCGGATGAAGGCATGCACCAGTGCGCGCAGGCGGTCGAGCGCCGGGATCTGCATCTGCTCCAGGATGCGGCGCAGCATGTCCGTGGTCTGCTGCCATTCGTCGCTTTGCAGCCGGAACAGGATCGCCGCCTTGTTCGGGAAATATTGATAGACCGATCCAATACTGACCCCGGCCCGCTCGGCTACGCGCGCTGTCGTGAAGCGCTGGGCGCCTTCCTGGGCCAAAACCTGAATAGCCGCTTCCAGGATGGCCGAGACGAGTTCGGTCGAGCGGGCTTGCTTGGGCGCCTTGCGCGAGGAGATTTGCGGAATTTGACGTTTGTTCATGGCACCTTGGCAGCGTGAAAAAAATGCGAATAGAAAATGCGATCAATTCCTCATATTATAACAACACGACGAATCAGTCGCATTTTAACCGGGCACCGGATGCGCCCACATTCAAATGGAACATTTTCATGACCAACACACTGACTACCGCTCCGCTGCCGGCCTTGCTGGACCGCCTGTACCGGCAGGCCGCTGCCGCCACCAGCCCCGCCATCGCCGCCATGTCCAGCGAGGAACGCGAGCGATTCATGCTGAGCAAAACCGACTACCAGGAGTTCTACAGCCGCTTGAAGGATCTCTGGCTGCCTGTCGCGCGCGATACCGGGACCCTGCTGTACCTGCTTGCGCGCAGCACGAAGGCCCGCTCCATCGTCGAGTTTGGCACCTCGTTTGGTATTTCCACCCTGCACCTGGCTGCCGCGCTGCGCGACAACGGTGGCGGGCGCCTGATCACCAGCGAATTCGAGCCATCCAAGGCGGAGAAAGCGCGCGACCATCTGATCGAAGGTGAACTGAGCGACCTGGTGGAAATCAGGGAGGGCGATGCGCTACGCACCCTGGCCTTCGACTTGCCCGAGGCGGTCGACCTGTTGCTGCTCGATGGCGCCAAGGCGCTGTACGCCGACGTCCTGGCCCTGGTGGAGGCGCGCCTGCGGCCGGGTGCGCTGATCGTCGCCGACAACGCCGACTATTGCCCGGAATACCTGGCCTACGTGCGTTCGCCCGGCAGCGGCTACCTGTCGGTGCCGTTTGCCGGCGACGTTGAACTGTCGATGCGGCTGGGCTGACCCGGCTTCCAACGTTGTTACCAATTTCAATTCAGGAGAAATCAGATGCATGTATTTGTCACCGGCGCCACTGGATGGCTCGGCTCGGCGGTAGTTCAGGAACTGATCGGCGAGGGACACCGGGTCACGGGGCTGAGCCGCTCCGGCGAAAAGGCGATTGCCCTGGCGGCAGCGGGCGCCACGGTCCTGCGCGCCACGCTCGACGAGCTCGACGTCCTGCAAGCGGCCGCCGCAGCAGCCGATGCCGTGATCCACACCGCGTTCAACCATGACTTTTCCAAATTCCTGGACAACTGCGAACAGGACCGGCGCGTGATCGAGGCCATGGGGCGCGCCCTGGAAGGTTCAAGCCGTCCCTTGCTGGTCACCTCGGGGCTGTATGGCATGGGCAGGGGAGCCAGCGAGACCGATCTGCCCAATCCCGCCTCGCCGCGACTATCGGAAAGCGCCGCGCGTGCGGTTGCCGAACGTGGCGTGCGCGCGGCCACGGTTCGCCTGGCGCCGTCGGTGCACGGTATTGGGGACGACGGCTTCGTGCCGATCCTGGTGCGCCTGGCGCGGGAGACCGGGGTCTCGGCCTACCTCGCCGAAGGCCAGAACTGCTGGTCCGGCGTGTATCGGCAGGACGCCGCGCAGGTCTACCGCCTTGCACTGGAGCAGGGTGTGACCGCATCGGTGTATCACGCGGTCGCGGACGAGCAAGTACCTTTCAAGGTGCTTGCAGGCATGATCGGCAAGCACCTTGGCCTGCCGGTGGTGTCGCGGGAACGCGATCACTTCGGCTGGTTCGCCAACATGGCTGGCGTGGACATGTCGGTATCGGGTGCGCGCACGCGTGAACTGCTCGGCTGGACGCCGCAAGGCCCCGGCCTGCTCGCCGATCTGGACCAGCCGGGCTACTACGCCGGATAAGGCGGCGCTGGCGGAACGCGCATCATTGAGTAGTTGACTCTTCCCCAAAAGTCGATAGACTAAGCGCATTAAAGTTAATCCAACAAGACCATTATAAATACTAACTTTCTAACAAATTCTCACCCTCGTCGTCCATCCCGGGCCACGGGGGTTTTTGCTTTTAATAACCTGGAGGAGTGTCATGGCTGACTGGACGTGGTGGCTGGCGCTGGCTGGCGCACTGGTAATTTTTGAACTTTTCACGGGCACGTTTTACATACTGATGATCGCCATCGGGGTGGCGTGCGGCGCGATCGCGGCGTTGATGGGCTACGGCACATCGGGCCAGATCCTGACCGCCGCCGTGGTCGGCGTGATCGCCACCGGGCTGCTGCACCGCAGCCGCTTCGGCGCGCCCGGCCGCCAGAACACCGCGCGCGATCCGAACGTGAACATGGATATCGGCCAGAGCGTCAACGTCGACACCTGGAGCGAAGGCAAGGCGCGCGTCATGTACCGCGGCGCGCCGTGGGATGTGGAACTTGGCCCCGGTGCATTGGCCGAAGCGGGCAGTTTCCGGATCGTCGAAGTGCAGGGCAGCCGCCTGATCGTCGCCAACAAATAAATAACAAACTGAAAGAGGTAAGCTATGGAAGTTTTCGGAATAATGACAATCGTCCTCTTCATCGTGGCGCTGGTGTTCGTCTTCAAGACCATCAACGTGGTGCCGCAGCAGCATGCCTGGGTGGTCGAACGCCTCGGCAAATACCATGCGACCCTGGCCCCGGGCCTGAACATCGTGGTGCCGTTCATCGACCGCATCGCGTACAAGCACGTTCTCAAGGAAATTCCGCTCGACGTGCCGCCGCAGGTCTGCATCACGCGCGATAACACGCAGCTGCAGGTGGACGGCATCCTGTACTTCCAGATCACCGATCCGATGCGCGCCTCGTACGGCTCGTCGAACTACCTGGCGGCCATCACCCAGCTGGCGCAAACCACGCTGCGTTCGGTGATCGGCAAGATGGAGCTCGATAAAACCTTCGAGGAGCGCGATCACATCAACATCACCATCGTCAACGCCATCGATGAATCGGCCGCCAACTGGGGCGTGAAGGTCTTGCGCTACGAGATCAAGGACTTGACGCCGCCGGCGGAAATCCTGCACTCGATGCAGGCCCAGATTACCGCCGAACGCGAAAAGCGCGCCCTGATCGCCGCTTCCGAAGGACGCAAGCAGGAACAGATCAACATCGCCACCGGCGAGCGTGAAGCGGCGATTGCCCGTTCCGAAGGCGAGAAGCAAGCCTCGATCAACCGCGCCGAGGGCCAGGCCAAGGCCATCGTGGCGCTGGCCGAAGCGAACGCCGAAGCGTTGCGCCAGATCGGCGCCGCCATCCGCGAGCCGGGCGGACAGGAAGCGGTCAACCTCAAGGTGGCGGAGCAGTACGTGGATGCGTTCTCGGAACTGGCCAAGACCAACAATTCGATCATCGTGCCGGCCAATCTGGGCGAGATGAGCGGCTTGATCGCCAGCGCCATGCAGATCGTCAAAGCCCAGAAGTAAGGAGCGGCCATGCGCGTGATCGTCATCACCGGTAGTTCGGACGGCATCGGGGCCGAAATGGCGCGCCAGCTGGCCGCGCGCGAAGGTGCCAAGGTGGCGCTGGTGCTGGCGGCCCGCAACGGCGCCATGCTCGATGCGGTGGCCGGGCAGTGCCAGTCGCTCGGCGCGCAGACGCTGTGCGTGCCGACCGATGTGTCGGTGCAGGCCGAGTGCATCGCGCTCATCGACGCGGCGGTGGCGCGCTTCGGCCGCATCGATGCCTTGATCAACAATGCGGGACGCTCGGCGCACGCCTTGTTCGAGGATGTGCAGGACCTGGGCTGGTACGAGGACCTGATGCGCGTGAACCTGTGGGGCAGCGTGTGGTGCACGCACGCGGCCCTGGCGCACCTGAAGGCGGCGCGCGGCAGCATCGTGGCGGTGTCGTCGCTGTCAGGGCTGGTCGGGGTGCCCGGACGCAGCGCGTACGCGGCGAGCAAGTTCGCCATGGCCGGTTTCTTCGAAGTCCTGCGCGCCGAATTGAAAGACGCCGGGGTGAGTGTGACGACTGCGTATCCGGGCGTGGTGTCGACGCAGATCCGCCATCATGGCTACAACGCGGCCGGCGGCATGCTGGGCAAGAGCATGCTCAAGGAAGAGGGCGCGATGACGGTCGAGGAGTGCGCCCGCCTGATCGTCGACGGGATGGAGCGGCGCCAGCGCGAAGTGGTGATGACCGCCAAAGGCAAGTTTGGACGCTTCCTCAAGCTGATCGCGCCAGGGATGGTTGAGCGCATGGCGCTGGCGGCGGTGAAGGAGCCGTAGCCGGCCAGCGGCATGGGGACCGGAATGGCTTTCTTGGTTGGAAGGTGATTCGTGTGCTATTACATGAACAGTATTTTTCTACTCATATGTTCTGCAACGGCCGCTTCGCATTGACGTTTACATCAACGATATAAACGAAAATTCGGGCGTGCTGCGCGCATTTTGGAATCGCAGCGCGAGCGATCAGGCCCCCAAGTTGTCTCCGTTATTGCAGTCATTTCGACCGTCATATCGACGCCGTTACCGGGGCCTGAACTCATCAAATACGCGGCATAGCTTCCGACGCCCTCGTAAACCATGGTTGCTGCGACGATACGGCACGTCACTTACTCAAAGGTAACCATGTCGTCCATTTCCATAACCCCAGAGTTCAGGACCTGCGGCCTATGGCAGACCTGCTTGCTGAGCTATGCGGCAGGGCTGGTTCTTTCTTTTTGCCTATCGGTCGCAGCTGATTCAATCGCCCTGCAGTTGGGCATCGTCATGCTTGATCCACCATCTCGTTCGGCGACATTCTCCGAATTTTTTGGTGCCATTTTTTTTGCGCCACTCTTTGAGACACTTCTGGTCGGACTGACTATCCAGGTTCTTTCCAAATATTTCCATCGACCATTTCTTATCGCCGGCATATCCGCAATGATTTTCGGAGCCGCACATGGCCTGGTTGCCGTATCGTGGTTTTTTGGGACCGTCTGCTCCTTTTTTGCATACTCGTACGCTTATGTTTACTGGAGCAGCCAATCACTCCGTAAAGCGTACGTGGCGGCATGCGTGCCCCACATGCTGATCAACCTGACCGCGATGACCTTGGTTTGCCTGGGGTAGTGAATGCCGACACCTGCCGTGCAGCAGGCAAGAACCAGGTTCAGCGCTCCAGGATGATTTTATCCGCAAGCGCGGGCGACGCTGCGCTCGGCATCGGCAATGGCTGCATTGCGATTCTCGTCCGCCAAATACTGACGCTCCCCCTTTTTGTCGATCTGGACGACGCGCCCATCGCGGCGGACCAGCGTCAGTTGCTGGCGCGCGTTGGTGCATTCAATCGCCTTGTTGCTCGCCCGAATCTTCGCATTCTCGGCGTCGATTTTCTCCGCAGCGAGCTTTTGCTGATTCTCGCTTTTGGCCGGCGCGCCAGGCGCGGCTTTCGGTACGGGCGCGGATTTGGCCGCGATCACCGGCGCGCTCGGCGGCGCGGCCTGCGGCAGCGGGGCTCCGGGCTTGCGGGCCGGGTCCCAATTGGCGCCCGGGCGGTCATCCGCGTATTTCTCCTTTTGTTGCTCCTGCTTGCGTTCCAGCTTGCTCTGCGCGTTGCGTTCGGCCAGGGTCGGCATCTTGTGCGGGCGCGCGTTGGGCAGGTCGCACGGCGCGTTCTGGAAGGTGTAATGGCCATTCGCACCCTTGCATTTGTTCAGGCCCGCATGGGCCGTGGCGCTGAGGCCGGCAAGGATGAGCGCGAGGTAAAGCGGACGTGTATTCATGCTGATGAGGATGTTCTTATGAGGTGTAGGGCGTGGCCCGGGCGCGAAAAGCGTCGCGTGGATTTTGGCAGTAATACAACTTTTTGGCAAGCAACATTGTTCACGCAACCAAGCGGGGCCCGGCTTTAAGCATCGCTAAAGATCGCCAGCGTATAACTTTGTTCACCACTTACAGAGGAGGGTGATATGAAAAACCTGATGCGCGAGAACAAAGGCTGGTTGCTGTTTCTGTTGTTATTCGGTGTCTTCCGCACCGCCATCGCGGACTGGAACCCGATTCCGTCGGGGTCGATGCGGCCCAGCCTGCTGGAAGGCGATGTGGTCTTCGTCAACCGGCTCGCGTACAACGTCAAGATTCCGCTGACCGATGTGGTGCTGGCACGCGTGGGCGAGCCCCGCCGCGGCGATGTGGTGACGTTTTCGTCGCCCACGGACGGCACCCGCCTGATCAAGCGGCTGGTGGCACTGCCCGGCGATATCGTCGAAATGCGCGACGAACAGCTGATTATCAACGGCCAGGGCGCCAGTTACGCGGCCGCCGGCACGGCCATGGAGCCGCTTGCCCACGCCGCCCCTGTCGCCGCCCAGCGCATCGACGAAACCTTCGACGGCCACCGCCGCCGCATCCAGGTCATCCCGCAACTGATGGCGTTGCGCAACTTCGGGCCGGTGACCGTGCCCAGGGACCAGTTCATGATGCTCGGCGATAACCGCGACCGCAGCGCCGATTCGCGCGTGGTGGGCATGGTGCCGCGCCATCTGCTGATCGGGCGCGCCGAGCGCGTCCTGGCGTCGGCCGATATCGACGGTAACTGGATGCCGCGCCTGGAACGCTTCGGCATGAAGATGCCCTGAGTAACGCCAAGTACAGCGCGTCGCGCGATTGCTCGGGCGAGGGCTATTCGCAAGACTGCGGCAATATCGCGCTCAAGCCGTCGGGCAAGGCCCTTATTCGCGGCATGATGAAGCGCGGGATGCTGATCGATGTCGACCACATGGACCGCCTGACCTTCCGTGACACGATGACGATGACCGAGCAGCAGGGATACCCGGTCATCAGCGGCCACGTGGGCCTGGTCGACGCTTCAACGGCGGGCGGCGCGCGCCGTCACGAGGGTAACCTCAAGGACGATGAAGTCAAGCGCATCCTCGCTGGCGGCGGCATGGCGTCCCTGATCACGCTCGACATCAACGGCGATGGCCTGGCCCATATCGGCATGCTGCCCGACTTTATCGCGGACTTGCGCCAGCCGGACCTGGCACCGCTGATGAATTCGGCCGAAAGTTATATCCGCATGTGGGAGCAAGCGGTTGCCAAGAGCACGTCGGTGCCCTAAGCTACTGTCAATCGCTGGCGCATCGCCGCAACGCTGCCTTCGGCCGGCGTGGCGGCGATGCGTTTTTTCCACTAATTCGCCACCTGATGTCTGGAGCACCATGTTACTCAAACTAAGCTTGCCGGCCGCCTTGCTCGCCTTGGCCCTGGGCGGTTCCGTCCATGCGGCCGCGCCCGCCAAGCCGTACGCCGATGTCGAGAAGGCCATCGCCCCCTTGCTGGGCACTGTGCCGATCGAGAAAATTTCCCCAAGTAAATTCGGCAACCTGCTGGAAGTGGTCACGCCGCGCGGCCTGGTCTATACCGACAAGACCGGGTCCTTCGTGCTGTTCGACGTGCTGGCGATCGATACCCGCACCCAGGAAAACCTGACCGAACAGCGCAACAATGAACTGGGCAAGTTCGTGTTTGCCGATTTGCCGCTGAAAGACGCGATCAAGACCGTGCGCGGCGATGGCTCGCGCGTGATCGCCACCTTCGAGGATCCGAATTGCGGCTATTGCCGCAAGCTCATCGGCGAGCTGGCGAAAGTGGACAATCTCACCGTCTATACCTTCCTGGTGCCGGTCATGGCTGCCGATTCGGCCACCAAATCGACGGCGATCATGTGCTCGCCCGATCCGGCCAAGACCTGGCTGTCGCACATGACCGACAACAGCGCGCTGCCGCCGGTGGCCGAGTGCGCCACGCCGCTCGAACGCAACGTCGCGCTGTACCAGAAGCTGCGCCTGAACGGCACGCCGGCGATCCTGTTCCAGTCCAATACCAAGACCCCGGGCTATATTCCCGCAGAGCGCATCGAAGCGCGCCTGGCAGGCGGCAAATAGGCTGGCGGGACATTCGCTGCGGCGTCGGTGACGTTTTCAAAATGCCGGTAAAATTGCGGGCCCGGTTGCCTGCACTGTCGCGGTGCCGTTTTTGAATAAGGCACGTCTGGCATGCAGCGAATGTTAACAGTAATTTTGGCTTGTCTCGGGATGGTCGGCGCGCTCGCGATCGACACCTATCTGCCATCCATCCCGGCGATCGGGCGGGAGTTTGCGGTCGGGCCGCTGGCGGTGCAGCAAACGCTCAGCGTGTTTCTGTTTACCTTCGCCTTCATGATGCTGTTCTACGGCACGCTGTCCGATTCGTTCGGACGGCGCCCGGTGATCCTGATCGCGCTGGCGGTGTACACGCTGGCCTCGCTCGGGGCCGTGTTCGCGCCCAGCTTCGGCGTGCTGCTCGCTTGCCGCGCGTTCCAGGGCCTGGCGGCGGGTGCCGGCTCGGTGATCGGGCAGGCGATCGTGCAGGACCGCTTCTCGCACGACCAGGCGCACGCCCAGCGCATCATGTCGCACATCATGATGGTGTTCGGGCTGGCCCCGGCCATCGCGCCGGTGCTGGGCGGTTATCTGCACGTGCATTTCGGCTGGCGTTCGACGTTTGTGTTCCTGGCCGCGTTTGGCGCGCTGATGATCCTGCTCGTGTATCGCGGCTTGCCGGAGAGTTTGCCCAAGGCGCAGCGCCATGCCTTTCACGGCATTGCAATCGCGAAAAACTATATCAAGGTGCTGCGCCATCCGCAGTTTCTGCTGCTGTCGCTGACCGTTGGGCTGGCGTTCAGCGGCTTGTCGCTGTACATCGGCTCGGCCGCCAATTTCATCATGGATATCCTGCACCTGCCGGAGACCGCGTTTGCCTGGCTGTTCATTCCCATGATCGGCGGCATGGTGGTCGGCTCGGCCTGGGGCGGCAAGGCGGCGGCGCGGATCGCACCGGCGAAGATGATGTGGCTGGGATTCGGCATCATGGCGGCGGGCAGCGTGATCAGCATTGCCTACAACCTCATGTTGGTGGCGGCGGTGCCGTGGGCGGTGCTGCCGCTGGCGGTGTACACGTTCGGTCTGGCGGTGGCGATGCCGGCGCTTCAGGTGGGCGCCTTGTCGCTGTTTCCAGATAATCGCGGGCTGGCCTCGTCGATGATGTCGTTCATCCAGATGACGGCGTTTGCGCTGGTGTCGGGCATGCTGGCGCCGCTGCTGTTCGACAGCGCGCTGAAACTGGCGTGTGGAGTGGGCGGCTCGCTGGTGCTGAGCTTCCTGTGCTGGCGCCTGAGCCTGATGGTGACGCGGCCGGCGGTGCAGGTGGCCTGAAATTCGCCGTTCCCGCGCCGGCGGGAACCCAAGTTCTTTGCGCAGCTAACGGCTCCTAAACGAACTTCGGTTGCCGTGGGGGCGCCTAGCCCTGCGCGGGAGCGACGGTGTCAGCGGCTGTGTGTCTTCATCGCCGCGGCGACTTCGCGCTTGCCATCGCGTTCTTTCTCGGTGGCGCGCTTGTCGTGCTGCTTCTTGCCCTTGGCCAGTCCGATCTCGCACTTCACCCGTCCACCCTTGAAGTGCAGGTTGATCGGCACCAGCGTGTAGCCCGAGCGCTCGACCTTGCCGATCAGCTTGTCGACTTCGGCGCGGTGCAGCAGCAGCTTGCGCGTGCGTACCGCTTCCGGGTGGGTGAATGAGGAGGCGGTCGACAGCGCGCTGATGTGCGCGCCGAACAGGAACAGCTCGTCCCCGCGCACGACCACGTACGCCTCCTTGATCTGGACGCGCGAATCGCGAATCGCCTTGACTTCCCATCCTTCGAGCACGATACCGGCTTCGTACCGGTCCTCGATGAAGTAGTCGTGGAATGCTTTTTTATTGTCAACAATACTCATGAAATGGCTAAAGTGCGCGGTTCGGTTAAACTACTGATGCAACATACCCAACATCATAGCAAACGGTTGATTAATGGCAGTAGTACACAAAACAGTATTTTTGGCTTACAGCGCCGAACAAATGTTCGACCTTGTGGCCAAAGTGGAAGATTATCCCAAATTCCTGCCCTGGTGCGGCGGCGTGAAGCTCATTGAGCGGACCGACGACACGCTGGTCGCTTGCCTGGCCATTCACTTCCATGGCGTGAAGCAAAGCTTCACAACCCGCAACATCAACACGCGGCCGACCCAGATGAAAATGAAGCTGGTCGACGGCCCGTTCAAATGCATGGATGGCACCTGGACCTTCAAGGCGCTGCGGGCCGATGCCTGCAAGGTCGAATTCGACCTGCACTACGAATTTTCCAGCATGATACTCGAACAATTGATCGGGCCCGTGTTCGGCGTGATTGCCAACAGCATGGTCGACTCGTTCTGCAAGCGCGCCGAGACCGTCTATGGCTGAACCAGTGGCGGAAAAAATCACGGTCCAGGTGTGCTACGCCACGCCGGCGAGCGAGTACCTGCGCGAACTGACGGTGGAGCAGGGCTGCACGATCGAGCAGGCGATCCGCCTGAGCGGCGTGCTCGACGACATTCCGGGAATCGACCTGGCGCTCCAGCCGGTCGGCCTGTACGGCAAGAAGAAGCCGCTGGAGACCGTCTTGCGGCAGCGCGACCGCATCGAAATCTACCGCCCGCTGGTGGCCGACCCGAAAGAGTCGCGCCGCAAGCGGGCTGAAAAGAAGGCTCAGCCGGGCTGAACCTCGATTTGCTTGCTTACTTGCAGGCGTCGCTGATCGCCTTGTTGGCGCGCGCGATTTCCGCCGTGCGCTGGCTGTCATCAATGAACGTGCGTTCGCCGTTCTTGTCCGTCGAACTCACGCGCATGCCTAGTTCCAGGGTGCGCTTGTAGCTGCGGGCGCTTTCGCAGGCGACTTTATTGGCGGCCTTCCTGGTGGTCTCTTCGCCGGCTTTCTTTTGCTCGTCTTCCTTGGCCTTGGCGCGCTTGCGGTAGTCGGCTTCACGGTCGGCAAGGCTAGGCGGCAGCTTGTCGTCGGCGCTCATGGGCTTCGATGCCGGCACGTCGTCCGTCTTGGGCGTCACGGCGGCGGATGTCGGCGCCTTGATGATGTTCTTGGCC
This sequence comes from Massilia sp. DJPM01, assembly GCF_030348125.1. Taxonomy (NCBI): domain Bacteria; kingdom Pseudomonadati; phylum Pseudomonadota; class Betaproteobacteria; order Burkholderiales; family Oxalobacteraceae; genus Massilia; species Massilia sp. DJPM01. The sequence continues at coordinate 120,125 of NZ_JAQOZV010000012.1, read as the reverse complement.
GGCACGCCAGGCGGCGGCGGGCGATCCGAGAATTGCTTGGTGCCATTCGCGTCGACCCACACGTATTGCGCGGAAGCCACGGAGGCGAACAGCATCAGCGCGCCTCCGGCCAGCAGCTGCAATGTTCGTTTTCCGATAAGGTTGACCATGTAAATCTTTCCGTTAGTAATCAATCCCAGATTTCGCCATGATTTGTCCGCCGTGTCAACGAACTTGACGGGTTTCCGGGCAATTTAAGGGCTTGGCGAGACGGCGCACAGGAACTTCTGTATAATTCACTTTTGCGCCAATAGGAAAATGCTATGCGTCTACTTCAAAAAGCACTCACGTTCGATGATGTGCTGCTCGTCCCGGCTTACTCGAATGTCTTGCCAGCCGACACCTCCCTCAAGACTCGCCTGACCCGTAATATTGCCCTGAATATTCCCTTGCTGTCCGCAGCGATGGATACGGTCACTGAAGCGCGCCTTGCCATTGCCATGGCGCAGGAAGGCGGCATCGGCATCATCCACAAGAATCTGTCGCCCAAGGACCAGGCCCGCGAAGTAGCGCGCGTAAAACGTTTCGAGGCCGGCGTGCTGCGCGACCCGATCACGATTCCGCCGACCATGAAAATCCGCGACGTGATCGCCCTGACCGAACAGTACGGCATCAGCGGCTTCCCTGTGGTGGAAGGCAAGACCGTGGTCGGCATCATCACCAACCGCGATTTACGTTTTGAAGAAGAGCTCGACGCCGAGGCGCGCGCCAAGATGACCCCGCGCGACAAGCTGGTGTACGTCAAGGAAGACGCCGACACCGCCGAAGCGAAGCGCCTGATGAACAAGCACCGCCTCGAGCGCGTGCTGGTGGTCAACGACGAATTCGAATTGCGCGGCCTGATCACCGTCAAGGATATCCAGAAGTCGCACGAGCACCCGTTCGCCTCGAAAGATGCGCAGGGCAAGCTGCTGGTCGGCGCCGCCGTTGGCGTCAGCGCCCGCGACGAAGAGCGCATCGAGCTGCTGGTCGCGGCCGGCGTGGACGTGCTGGTGGTCGATACCGCCCACGGCCACTCGCAGGGCATCCTGGACCGCGTCAAGTGGATCAAGGTGCGCTTCCCGCACGTGGACGTCATCGGCGGCAACATCGCCACGGCGGCCGCGGCGCTGGCGCTGGTTGAGCATGGTGCCGATGCGGTCAAGGTCGGCATCGGCCCTGGCTCGATCTGCACCACCCGTATCGTTGCCGGCGTCGGCGTGCCGCAAATTACCGCGATTTCCAACGTGGCCGAAGCGCTGGCCGGCACCGGCGTGCCCTGCATCGCCGACGGCGGCATCCGCTTTTCGGGCGATATTTCCAAGGCATTGGCGGCCGGCGCATCGACTGTCATGATGGGTTCCATGTTTGCCGGCACCGAAGAAGCGCCGGGCGAAGTGATCCTGTACCAGGGCCGCTCGTACAAGTCCTACCGTGGCATGGGTTCGCTGGGCGCGATGGCGGACGGCTCGGCCGACCGCTACTTCCAGGATGCGGCGGCCAAGGCCGACAAGTTCGTACCGGAAGGCATCGAAGGCCGCGTTGCCTACAAGGGCAGCGTGCTGGCGATCATTTACCAGCTGGTCGGCGGCGTGCGCCAGTCGATGGGTTACTGCGGTTGCGCCTCCATCGACGAGCTGCGCGAAAAAGCGGAGTTTGTCGAGATCACCTCGGCCGGCATGCGCGAATCGCACGTGCACGACGTGCAGATCACCAAAGAAGCGCCGAACTACCGTTCTGGCGAATAAAGGCACACACAACGCGGCGACCAGATCGCCGCGTTGTTCTTAGCGTGGGCCCGTTGCCCGCGAGCGCCGCCCAACGGCACCAATTTTGCAATTTCTCCTGGCCTTTCATGCACTCTAAAATCCTCATTCTCGATTTCGGTTCCCAAGTCACCCAGCTGATCGCCCGCCGCGTGCGCGACGCCGGCGTGTTTTCCGAAGTATTCCCGTATGACGTCAGCGACGAATTCGTGCGCAACTACGGCGCCGCCGGCGTGATCCTGTCGGGCAGCCACAGTTCCACCCTGGAAGGCGACGCCCCGCGCGCGCCGCAGGCCGTGTTCGAGCTGGGCGTGCCGGTGCTGGGCATCTGCTACGGCATGCAAACCATGGCGGCCCAGCTGGGCGGCAAGGTCGAAAACGGCCTGGTGCGCGAATTCGGTTACGCCGAAGTGCGCGCGCGTAGCCACACCACGCTGCTCAACGGCATCAACGACTTCGTCACCGACGAAGGCCATGGCATGCTCAAGGTCTGGATGAGCCACGGCGACAAGGTGCTCGACATGCCGCCAGGCTTCAAGCTGATGGGCGATACGCCCAGCTGCCCGGTGGCCGCCATGGCCGACGAGGAACGCCGCTTCTACGGCGTGCAGTTCCATCCGGAAGTGACGCACACGGCGCAGGGCAAGGCCATGCTGGGCCGCTTCGTGCATGAAATCTGCGGCTGCAAGTCGGAGTGGAACATGCCCGACTACATCAGCGAAGCGGTCGCCAAGATCCGCGAACAGGTCGGCACCGACGACGTCATCCTCGGCCTGTCGGGCGGGGTCGATTCGAGCGTGGCGGCGGCCCTGATCCACCGCGCCATCGGCGACCAGCTCACCTGCGTGTTCGTCGACCACGGCCTGCTGCGCCTGGACGAAGGCAAGATGGTGATGGACATGTTCGCCAAGAACCTGGGCGTGAAAGTGCTGCGCATCGATGCCGAAGACCAGTTCTTGGGCCACCTGGCCGGCGTGGCCGATCCGGAAGCCAAGCGCAAGATCATCGGGCGCGAGTTCGTCGAAGTGTTCCAGGTCGAAGCGGGCAAGCTGAAGAACGCCAAGTGGCTGGCCCAGGGCACCATCTATCCGGACGTGATCGAAAGCGCCGGCAAGGGCAAGAAAGGGCAGACCATCAAGAGCCACCACAATGTGGGCGGCTTGCCGGAAACCTTGAACCTGACATTGCTCGAACCGCTGCGCGAACTGTTCAAGGATGAAGTACGCAAGCTCGGCGTGGCATTGGGCTTGCCGCACGATATGGTGTACCGCCATCCATTCCCGGGTCCGGGCCTGGGCGTGCGCATTCTCGGCGAAGTGAAGAAGGACTTTGCCGACCTGCTGCGCCGGGCCGACGCGATCTTCATCGAAGAATTGCGCAATACGCCGTGCGACCTGCCGGCGCTGGAAAGCATCGATGCCGGCGCCGCGCCGAAAAACTGGTACGAAGCGACCAGCCAGGCGTTTGCCGTGTTCCTGCCGGTTAAATCCGTCGGCGTGATGGGCGATGGCCGCACCTACGAATACGTGGTGGCGCTGCGCGCGGTGCAAACGCTGGACTTCATGACGGCGCAGTGGGCGCATTTGCCGCACAGCCTGCTGGGCAAGGTGTCGAACCGCATCATCAATGAAGTGCGCGGAATCAACCGGGTGGTTTACGATATTTCCGGCAAGCCACCAGCGACGATCGAATGGGAGTAACTTTCCTATTGGAAATTACTTTCTGATCATGGAAGTTGACGATAAAGCCCTGTTTTTACAGGGCTTTTTGTCGAGATTCGATGTATCCCGTCGTCGCCCCAAAACCGCTGCGGTCTATGCATTTCTGTATGGCGTAGCGTGTAGATATGCAAAAAAGTTCCGCCTTCCGAATATATCCTTGCTTGTCGCATCGATCCCGAAACTTGCCCAAGATTAAATCGTAGCAAGGCTTGTCGTCGCTCGCCGCACAGCATTCTTGCCCGCTCAAGCAGGCGCTTGCGGCAATCCCCTACACCGGTCACATGACTTCCCCGATACCGCATCGGGGCCAAGTGCTCGATACTGACGACGAACTTGAGTGATAGGGGGGGGCAATCATGGAACATCAGCTAGTGTCAACGCCATCCGAAACGCGCGCCATGCGCGAGCCGGCGCAAGACCGGGGCGCGTGTGCGGCGCCACGCGACAGCGTGCGCGTATCGGATGACCGCATCCGCGAGATGCTTGGCTGGCGCTTGCTGCCGGCGAGTACGTCCCGGGGGCGATACGGGGCAAGCGCCGATTGAGCCGCTCGCCCAGGCCGCATGCGTCATATGCACCTGAGGCGCGGCCAGCGCAGGCACAGCTAGTTTGCCGTCGCGCCGGCCATGGCGGATGGACCTGCGGCGCCTGTCGCCAGGGCCGCTCAAGCGTGCGCAGCGTGACGGGGGCGCCGTCGTGTCCCGCTGGCGGCGGATAGGCCAGCACCTGCGCGCCGGCGGCCAAGCCGTCCAGCACCCATGCTTCCCGCTCCGCCATGCGCACATAAGGTCCCTGCAAGCGGCGATTTATTGTTAATCTTCGTACTGGGTACTGGGTACTGGGTACGGGCGATGGGCAGACCGGGAGCGCAGGATGGGACGCAGGTTCGGCATGGAGTGGTCGCTGCCGCTCGAAGACGAAGCCATTTTTTCTGAACAGCACAACGCCGCGGTGGCGCTGATGCTGCCGGTGCTGGGGCCATGCTTCGGCCTGTCGATCCTGCTGTTTGCGGTATGGGATTACCTGGTCGATCCCGGCCTGGCCGTCCATACCTTCCTGGTGCGGCTGGCGCTGGTCGGCCTGGGCGCGACCGCCTATGCCGCCACGCCCCTGCGCTGGACGCCGCTGCAACGCTGTGGCTTTGTCTATTCCACCCATGCCGGGGCCATCATCATTGCCGCGGCCATGCTGCACAACGGCCTGCTGCACGGACTGGCCGGGGTCACCGCCTGCCTGTTTACCGTGTCCGTGATCGCCACCCGGCTGCCGACCTTCGTGGCGATCGTGGCCGCGCCGTCGTTGATGTTCTTCGTGCTTTGCGCGGCGACGCTGACGCCGTTCGGTTTCATCAACAGCGTGATTCTATATATTTTTTCGCTGATCATGGCCACCACCCTGATGCTGACGATCCGCGTGTTCCGCCAGCGCGCATTCTTGTCCGAGAAGGCGCTGCTGTACAGTTCACGCCACGACAGCATGACCGGGGCATGCAACAGGGCTTTCCTGACCGAGCTGGCCGAACGCGAAGTCGCGCTGGCCCGCCGGCACCGGCGGCCGCTGGCCGTAGCCATGCTCGACATCGACCACTTCAAGGGCATCAACGACGAATATGGTCACGCAACCGGCGATGAGGTGATCCGCCAGCTGGTCACGACCTGCGTCGGCACCTTGCGCCAGATCGACCATTTCGGCCGCATCGGCGGCGAGGAATTCGTCGTCATCATGCCCGAAACGAGCCGGGATGACGCGCTCCATTGCGCCGAGCGCATGCGTAGCAACATCGAGCAACTGCGCCTCGCCACGCCACAGGGAACGTTGCGCTTCACGGCCAGTTTCGGCGTTGCCACGCTCAACGAGAAGCACCCGCAATGGAGTGCCCTGCTGAGCGAGGCCGACGCCGCCATGTATCGCGCCAAGAACGCGGGGCGCAATCGGGTGGCGGCCATCGACGCGAACCTGGCCTCGCCGGCCGACGCCGCCTAGTCGCGCGCCAGGGCGATGCCCAGCACCAGTCCGATGCCCGCCCCCAGCAAACCCGACACCGCCGCCGAGCGCCACGGATTGGCCTGCACCAGTTTATCGGTGGAAGCGGCAACGTTCCTGATCGAATGGAGCGTCTTGCGTTCCAGCTCATGCGCCTTGGAGATGCTGCACGAGAGCAGATCCATCCCCTTTTTTTGCAACTCGGCCGCCTTCTCGCCACTGGCCGCGCCCGCTGCCTTGAGCAACTGCTCGGCTTCATTGATCATTGCGCGCATTTCCCTGCTGGCCGTGTCGATGCTGTCGTTGGTTCTGAACATATGGTTCTCCTTGGTGGGACTACGAAATGGTGTGGTGGACGGCGCGGGCCCTTCAGGGCGGCGTCTGCCGATGCTGTTCGAAGGCTTCCTGGCACGACAGGCACATCCTGGCCGCCGGCTGCGCGCGCAGGCGGCGCACGGCGATCCGGCCGCCGCAGCCGGTGCAGGTGCCGTAGCTACCGGCAGCGACGCGCGCCAGCGCCTCGTCGATCGCTTGCAGGTCGTCCAGTTCGAGCCGCAACTGGCCGATGTCGGTGTCGGCCAGCAGGTCCGCCTCGGCCTGTTCGCGCACGTCGGCGTACGGGTTGGCCAGGGCCATCGTCGCCGCGTCGTCGCCGCGGTGCAGGCGCTTGCGAATCGCGCCGAGCAGCGCCTCGCGCCGCAGCCGCAGCTGCTGGTCGAGTTGCTCGATGTCGTCAGTAGAAAGGTGCGGCACAGTACACTCCCGGCAAGGCATTGGTCGATGCCCGATGGGCAATAGCCCCGACTGTAACGGCGCGTGCGCGCGCAGTCATCCCAAGTTGTTGATGTGGGTCAAATTCGGCCATCAAATGTACAATGCCTGTTGGTGGACACGCCATCGAACGATGTCAGCAGGGAATAATCGGTGAAAAATCTTGTCATTGAAGGGCAGAGTCTGGAGTGGCTGCTAATGTCGGCCACGGACGCCATCGTCATCATCGAGCGCGATGGCACCATCGTGCTGGCCAATCCGCCGCTCGAAACCTTGTTTGGCTACGCCAGAGATGCGCTGCTGGGGCTGACCATCGAGGCGCTGCTGCCGGCGCGCTTCAAGCACGCCCACGGCGGCCAGCGGCTCGATTACTTCAGCCAGCCGCGCGCGCGCTCCATGGGTGGCGGCGCGGCGCTGTTCGGCCTGCACAAGGATGGGCGCGAGTTTCCGGTGGAAGTGAGCCTGTCGCCGCTGCAAACGGCGCAGGGTTTGCCGCTGGCCATGGCCACCATTCACGACGTCACCAGCCGCAAACAGGCCGAGGCCGCGCTGCGGGAGAGCGAGGCGCGCATGCGCGCGGTGTTCGAAACGGCGGTCGACGCGATTATCACGATCGACGACCATGGCCGGCTGGAACGGCTCAATGCCGCCGCCGAGCACATGTTCGGCTACACCGAGGCCGAAGTGGCGGGAAAAAATGTTTCCATGCTCATGCCAGCGCCGCACCAGGGCAATCACGACGCCTACCTGGCGCGCTACCTGCACACCGGAGAGCGCAAGATCATCGGCGCCGGGCGCGAGGTCGAAGGCTTGCGCAAGGACGGGACGGTGTTTCCGATGGATTTGACGGTGGCTGAAATGCGCCTGGGCGAGCGCCGCATGTTCACCGGCATGGTGCGCGACATCACCGCCCGCAAGCAGGCCGAGCAGCACACCCTGGGCCTGCTGCACGAGCTCACCAGCGCCAACGAGGAATTGACCAGCTTTGCCTACGTCGTCTCGCACGACCTGAAGGCGCCGCTGCGCGGCATCGGCTCGCTGGCCGACTGGCTCTCGACCGACTACGCCGACCAGTTCAACGATGAAGGCAAGGAGCATATGCGGCTGCTGATCCAGCGGGTGCACCGCATGAGCGGCCTGATCGACGGCATCTTGCAGTATTCGCGCGTGGGACGGGTCAAGGAGGCGGTCAGCGCGGTCGACCTGAACCGGGTGCTGCGCGACGTGGTCGACCTGCTGGCGGCGCCGGCCCACATTGCCGTCACCGTGCAGGCCGACCTGCCGACCATCGTGATCGAACCGACCCGCATTGAGCAGGTGTTCCACAACCTCATGTCGAATGCCATCAAGTACATGGACAAGCCGCAGGGCAGCGTGCATGCCGGCTGGGCCGACGGCGGGCGCGAGTGGCGCTTTTATGTGGCCGATAACGGGCCCGGCATCGAAGCGCGCCATTTCGACAAGATCTTCCAGCTGTTCCAGACGCTGGCGCCGCGCGACCGCGTCGAAAGCACCGGCGTGGGCCTGGCGCTGGCCAAGAAGATTGTCGAGATGTACCATGGGCGCATCTGGGTCGAGTCCATTCCCGGCGCGGGCGCCACGTTCTGGTTCGCGCTGCCCAAGACCATCCAATCCCCCCGTTTCAAGGCCCCCCAATGAGAGTAAGCAGCCGTCCCATCCTGCTGGTCGAGGACGACCAGGTCGATATCCTCACGATCCGGCGCGCGCTCAAGGAAATCGCGGTCGTCAACCCGGTCGTGGTCACCGAAAACGGGGAGGACGCGTTGGCCTACCTGCGCGACCCGGCCAGCGCGCGGCCCTGCATCATCCTGCTCGACCTGAACATGCCGATCATGAACGGTCTCGAGTTCCTGCAGCAGGCCAAGCACGACGAGCAGCTCAGGTCGATTCCCGTGATCGTGCTGACCACCTCCGACGAGCAGCTTGACAAGGTCAACAGTTTCAAGCTCGGCGTGGCCGGCTACATGGCCAAGCCGGTCGACTACCGGCGCTTCGTCGACATGATGCGTTCGATCGACCTGTACTGGTCGGCCAGCGAGATTCCGTGAGCGAGGCGCCGATCCGCCTGCTGATCGTCGAGGACGACCTGGTCGACCGGATGGCTTGCCGGCGCGCGCTCGCGGCCGACCCCGCGCACGTGTTCGAGGTGGTCGAGGCCGACACCGGCCAGGACGGGCTGGCGCTGGCGGCGCTGCGGCGGCCCGATTGCATCCTGCTCGATTACCACCTGCCGGATGTGACAGGGCTTGAATTTTTGACCCGTTTGGCTGGCGACGCGGGCCTGGCGGCGATCCCGGTGATGATGCTCACCGGCGCCGACAGCGCCACCGTCGCGGCCGAGTCGATGCGGCGCGGCGCGCGCGACTACCTGGTCAAGGACGCCGAGCGCCGCTACCTGGGGCTGCTGCCGAGCGCCGTGCTGCGCATGCTGCGCGAGCAGCAGCTGTTCAACGATAAGCGCCAGCTCGAGGCCAAGTTCCGCACCCTGGTCGAACAGATCCAGGCGATCACCTATATCGCCGCGCTGGCGAGCGAGAATGTGCTCACCTACATCAGTCCGCAAATCCGGATGCTGGGCTTTTCGCCCGCCGAATGGCTGGCCACGCCGGGCCTGCATGCGCGCCAGATGCATCCGGACGACCGCGCCGGCGCGCTGCGGGCGATCGGCGCGAGCCGGCGCGCCGGCACCGCGCTGCGCCACGAATACCGGCTGCTGACCCGCGGCGGCGAGGCGCTGTGGTTCCGCGACGAGGCCGAGGTCGTCGCCGACGAGGCCGGCCAAAGCTTGTTCATGCAAGGGATCCTGGTCGACATTACCGGCAGCAAGCTGGCCGAACAGGCTTTGCTCAGTAGCCAGCGCGAATTGCGCAAGCTGGCCGCGCACCAGGAGGCGATCAAGGAGCGCGAGCGCAAGCACATCGCGCAGGAAATCCACGACGAGCTGGGCGGGCTGCTGACCGGCATCAACGCCTACATTTCGGTGGCGATCGAGCGCGCGGTGCTGGCCGGCGCCGCGCACGACCCGCTGCTGGTCGATGCCGCCGGCCTGGCCAAGGAGGCCATGGGCGCGGTGCGCAAGGTCATCACCGACCTGCGTCCCAGCGTGCTCGACCAACTGGGCGTGTGGGCGGCGCTGGAGTGGCATGCCGAGCAGGTGGGCAAGCGCTCCGGCTTGCATTGCGAGTGCGCCATCGCAGCGTCGCTGCTGGCGCTGGAGCTGGACCCGGAACGCAGCACGATGCTGTTTCGGATCGTGCAGGAGGCGCTCACCAATGTCGTGCGCCATGCCGAGGCCACGCGCGTGCGGGTGACGGTGGCGCGCCACGGCGAGCGATTGCTGCTGCAGGTGCACGACGACGGCAAGGGAATCGACGCTGAACGCGTGCGCAACAAGGAGTCCTGGGGCATCCGCGGCATGCTGGAAAGGGTGCGCCATTTCAACGGCAGGCTCGGCATCGCCGGCAACCGGGAAGAGGGCACCACCTTGTCGCTCGAATTACCGTTGGAACATATCAATGACGACACACACCATTAAAGTCCTGCTGGTCGACGACCATGCAATCGCGCGCAACGGCGTGCGCCTGATGCTGGGCACGGCCGACGACATCGCCGTCGCTGGCGAGGCCGCCAACGCCCAGGAAGCCATGTTGCGGGTGCAGGCCGAGGAGTTCGACGTGGCGCTGGTCGACATCACCATGCCCGGCAAGAACGGCCTGGACCTGCTGCGCGCGCTGCGCGCCGAACGGCCGAAGCTGGCGGTGCTGATCCTGTCCACCTACGCCGAGGATATCTATGCGGTACGCGCGCTCAAGCTGGGCGCGGCCGGCTACCTGACCAAGGATGCGCCGACCAGCGTGCTGGTGGCGGCGGTGCGCAAGGCGGCCGCCGGCGGCAAGCACGTCAGCCCGGCGCTGCTGGAAAAGCTCGCCAGCCTCATCGGCGGCGGCAGCATGGCCACCCATGAGGGGCTGTCGAACCGCGAGCTGGAGGTGTTCAAGCTGATCGCGGCCGGCGAGTCGCTGGTCCAGGTGGGCAAGACGTTGCACCTGAGCCCGAATACGGTGACCACCTACCGCGCGCGCATCCTGGAAAAGATGGGCATGGGCAGCAATGCCGAACTGACCCGCTACGCGCTGGAGAACGGCATCATCTAGCCGCTCTCGGCTGTAGGGTAAACCCTACAAGCACTGACCGGCTTACCCGATGCCGCCCGGCCCCGTTGTCGTCGATACTGCCTTGATGCCATTGAGGAGTCGACCAGCATGAAACCCGCCATCCATATTGCCCCCTTGCCCCTGTCATTGGGCCGCACGCAGATCACGTGCACCTCTTGCGCAATGAACAAGCTGTGCCTGCCGACCGGCCTGGACGAGGCCGACACGGGCCGGCTCGACAAGATCATCGTGCGCCGCCGCCGCGTCGACCGCGGCGAGAGCCTGTTTGCGATGGGTTCGCCGTTCAAGAACCTGTACGCGATCCGCTTTGGCCATTTCAAGACCTTCCGCCTCAATCCGAATGGCGAGCAGCAGGTGCTCGGTTTTCACATGGCGGGAGAAGTGCTGGGCATGGACGCGATCGGCGCCGAACGCCACCAGAGCGGCGCGGTGGCGCTCGAGGACAGCGAGATCTGCGAGCTCCCTTATGCCCGGCTCGACCAACTGTTTGCGGAGCTGCCCCGGCTGCAACGCCACTTCCTCCGCCTCATGAGCAACGAAATCACGCGCGATCAGAACGCCATGATGTTCCTGGGAGGCATGCGCGCCGAACAGCGATTCGCCATCTTCCTGCTGAGCCTGGGCGCGCGCTATGCGGCGCGCGGCTATTCGGGCACGGTGTTCCAGATGCGCATGTCGCGCGAGGATATTGGCAACTACCTGGGACTGACCATCGAGAGCGTCAGCCGATTGCTGCTCAGGTTCAAGCAAAAGGGCTGGTTGCGCGTGGCGCTGCGCGAAGTTGAACTGCTCGATCGCGCCAGCATGGAAGCGGTCGCGATCGGCCAGGTCTGCGCCGAGCCGATCGCGACCAAGCGGCGCCAGCCGCAGCCAAGCAGCAGCAGCGCCATGGCCTTCGCTGCGGCGTAGGCAGGAGCGTGGTGACGCTCGGCACGGACGCCCGGGCCGGCGGACAGGGCCAGCACGTCCATGTTGCGTCGTCCGGTGCGCCTTCAGCGTCAGGCAAGCGATGTTGTGGGCGTTGCCGCTGGGCGCGGCGAGCGCGGCGCTCGCTTGCGCGAACACGCAGCCCGGCAAGGACGCTTTGCTGATGGGAACGGCCGTAGCCGCCTTCGCCGGGGTCTGGCGCTTCGCCTTGCGCGTCAATGGCAGTGCGTTGCAGGTGCTGGCGGTTGCCTGACTGCCGTACTGGTGGCCGCTCTTTTAAGGCCGCGATTGTTTGGTTGCTTGACATGCATCAAGTTCCGCAGGTGACCAAACGGGATCGGCGCGTTACTGTGGATTGATTGGCGCGCAGCGTTGCGGCGCCTCGACTGCCATAAAGGAGTGTGTATGAGAGACCCCGATGCAAGCGAGCCGGTCATGCGCCTGAGCGCGCCTTCCGAGCTCGCGCTCGATGCCGACTTTCCCCCGCTGAGCATGGCGCTGCTCGACGTGTTGCTCAGGCGCCGTTCATGCCGCGAATTCGACCCGCGCGCACTGCGCCTGGCCGTGCTGTCGCGCCTGCTATGGGCCGCATTCGGCATCAACCGTCCGGCCGAATCGGGCCGCACCGCGCCGTCGGCGCAAAACCAGCAGGAAATGCGCGTCTACGTCGCCCTGGCCAGCGGCCTGTACTTGTACGACGCGCACGCGCACCTGCTGCGCCTGGTCGTGGCCGATGACCTGCGCGCCGCCACCGGCGGCCAGGATTTCGCCGCCGCGGCCCCCGTCAACCTGATCTATGTCGCCGAGCTCGACCCGGTGCCGGGCGCCTCGCGGGTGGAACAGGAATTCTACGCCGCGCTCGACACCGGGCACATCAGCCAGAACGTGTATCTGTTCTGCGCCGCCGAAGGCCTGGGGGCGGTGGCGCGCGGGCATGTCGATCGCCCGGCACTGGCGCGCCTGATGCGCCTGGCGCCGGGCCAGCAAGTGATCCTGGCGCAATCGGTCGGCTATCCGCGTCCTGCATAAATCCAGTTAATCCCGCTACCAGGAGCTCCACATGCGCCAAGACAAAATCACCACCAAACTGCAGGAAGCGATCGCCGACGCGCAAAGTTTAGCGGTTGGCAACGACAACCAGTACATCGAGCCGGTCCACCTGCTGTCGGCGCTGCTGAACCAGGACGACGGCGGTGCGCGCTCCCTGCTGCAGCGCGCGGGGGTCAACGTGAACGGCTTGGCCAATGCGTTGAAAAGCGCCTTCGAGCGCTTGCCCAAGGTGTCGGGCCATGGCGGCGAGATCCAGGCCGGCCGCGAATTCATGAATGTGCTGAACCTGGCCGACAAGGAAGCGCAAAAGCGCGGCGACCAGTTCGTCTCCAGCGAAATGGTCTTGCTGGCGCTGACCGACGACAAATCCGACGCCGGCAAGCTGGCGCGCGAGCAGGGCCTGTCGCGCAAGGCGCTGGAGGCGGCGGTGCTGGCCGTGCGCGGCGGCCAAAGCGTGCAGGACCCGGAAGCCGAAGGCCAGCGCGAGTCGCTCAAGAAGTACACGCTGGACCTGACCGAACGCGCGCGCCAGGGCAAGCTCGATCCGGTGATCGGGCGCGACGACGAAATCCGGCGCGCGATGCAGGTGCTGCAGCGCCGCACCAAGAACAACCCGGTGCTGATCGGCGAACCGGGCGTTGGCAAGACCGCCATCGTCGAAGGCCTGGCGCAGCGCATCGTCAACGGCGAGGTGCCCGATACGCTCAAGGGCAAGCGCGTGCTCTCGCTCGACATGGCCGCCTTGCTGGCCGGCGCCAAGTACCGCGGCGAGTTCGAGGAACGCCTCAAAGCCGTGCTCAAGGAACTGGCGCAGGATGAAGGCCAGACCATCGTCTTCATCGATGAGATGCACACGATGGTCGGCGCCGGCAAGGCCGAGGGCGCCATGGACGCCGGCAATATGCTGAAACCCGCGCTGGCGCGCGGCGAGCTCCATTGCGTGGGCGCTACCACGCTCGACGAATACCGCAAATACATCGAGAAGGATGCCGCGCTGGAACGGCGCTTCCAGAAGATCCTGGTCGACGAGCCCAGCGTCGAGGCGACCATTGCGATCTTGCGCGGCCTGCAGGACAAGTACGAGCTGCACCACAAGGTGGAAATCACCGACGCGGCCATCATTGCGGCGGCTGAACTGTCGCACCGCTATATCAGCGACCGCTTTTTACCCGACAAGGCGATCGACCTGATCGACGAGGCGGCCTCGAAGATCAAGATCGAGATCGACTCCAAGCCCGAGGTCATGGACAAGCTGGAGCGCCGCATCATCCAGCTGAAAATCGAGAAGGAGGCCGTCAAGAGGGAAAAGGACGACGCCTCGATCCGGCGCCAGGGCCTGATCGACGAGGAAATCGCGCGCCTGGAGCGCGAGTACAACGATTTCGAAGAAATCCTCAAGGCTGAAAAGGCGATGGTGCAGGGGACCACCCACATCAAGCAAGACATCGAGCGGGTGCGCCTGCAAATGGAGGAGGCGACCCGCAACAGCAACTGGCAGCAGGTGTCCGAACTCCAGTATGGCAAGCTGCCCGAACTTGAAGCGCAATTGAAAAGCGCGGAGTCGGACGCCGCCAGGCAGGCCGTGGGCGCCAAGCCCAGGCTGCTGCGCACCCAGGTGGGGGCCGATGAAATCGCCGAAGTGGTGTCGCGCGCGACCGGCATTCCCGTCGCGCGCATGCTGCAGGGTGAGCGCGACAAGCTGCTGCACATCGAGGAAAAGCTGCACGAGCGCGTGGTGGGCCAGGACGAAGCGATCGTCGCGGTGGCCGACGCGATCCGGCGTTCGCGCGCCGGGCTGTCGGATCCGAACCGGCCCTGCGGCTCGTTCATGTTCCTGGGACCGACCGGCGTGGGCAAGACCGAATTGTGCAAGTCGCTGGCCAACTTCCTGTTCGACACCGAGGCGTCGATGATCCGCATCGACATGAGCGAATTCATGGAAAAGCATTCGGTGGCCCGCCTGATCGGCGCGCCCCCGGGTTACGTGGGCTACGACGAGGGCGGCTACCTGACCGAGGCGGTGCGCCGCAAGCCGTACAGCGTGATCCTGTTCGACGAAATTGAAAAGGCCCACAACGACGTGTTCAACGTGCTGCTGCAGGTGCTCGACGACGGCCGCATGACCGACGGCCAGGGGCGCACGGTGGACTTCAAGAACACGGTGATCGTGATGACCTCGAACCTCGGTTCGCACATGATCCAGTCGATGGACAGCGATGAGCCGGGCGTGGTCAAGCTGGCCGTGATGGGCGAGGTGCGCTCGCACTTCCGTCCCGAGTTCATCAACCGCATCGACGAAATCGTGGTGTTCCATGCGCTCGACGAAAAGAACATCGGCGCCATCGCCAGGATCCAGCTCAAGCATCTGGAGCAGCGCCTGGCCGCCATGGACATGACGCTCGATATCTCGGACGAGGCGCTGCAAAAGATCGCCGAGGCCGGCTACGATCCGCTATACGGCGCGCGGCCGCTCAAGCGCGCAATCCAGCAAGGGATCGAAAATCCCTTGTCCAAGCTGATTTTGTCCGGCCGCTATGGTCCCAAGGATGTCATCCCGCTACGGGTCGCGCATGGTGAACTGGTGCTGGAAGCGGCGGCGTCTGGCAAGCCGCATCCTTGAGGAGAATGCGTGGCACCTTCTCGCAACGCACAGATCCTGAGCATCAATGCTGGTTGATCGGGCATCAAGTTGGCCTTGTTCCAGTCCGGGCCGGCCCTGGAGCGGGTGTTCGATGGCGCTCTCGGCGCCATCGGCAATCGGCAGTTGGTACAAGCGCTTGACAGGCGGCGGCGCCGGCGCAGACAAGCTTGAGCGTGAATTCACCATCGCCTGACCGCCGTTAATGTGCTAAACAGCCGGGCGCGCAATGGTTGGACTTTGCCGCCGTGGCCAGACACTGCCGGCAAGGTATAGTCAATAAGCCGCTCATCTTTGCCTGTCACGGCTATCCCTCGCTGATCCACCGGCTGACTTGCCGGTGCACCACCATGCCAACCTCCATGTGCACGGTTTTCGCGAGGAGGGCACCAGCACGACGCCATGCGAGATGGTGGTGCTCAACCAGGTCGATCGCTTGCGTCTGCTTGCCGCCGTGCTCGACCGGGTGCCGCAACTGGCGCACTGCAAAGCCAGCGTGCACCAGTTGGCCGAGCGCAAGCCGGGCGCGCAGCGGCGCTGCATCGAGGAACACGGAATCGACCTGCGGGAGATCGTGGACTGGCGCTGGCGCAGGCGCTGGCGCGGCGCGGCGGCCGCCGCTTCACGTTGAGAGCGTGGCGTGCAGTTGCAGGCTTTCGGTCGCGGTGTTCATGAGCGTTCCTTTCGATCGAACCCAGCACCGGCATAGGCCGTGACGCGCGCGCTTGCCAGATCGAAGCCATTCTATTTTGATCTGGGTCAAGGTTTTTATTGCCTGGCTCGCTCATAGTCCAATTTCCCCTCTGGAAAGGTAATGTGATGAAGCTCAAATTTCTCGGCGCGACCGGCACGGTCACCGGTTCCAAGTACCTCCTGACATCCGGGCCGACCAACATCCTCGTCGATTGCGGCCTGTTCCAGGGCTATAAGGAACTCAGGCTGCGCAACCGGGACCGCTTTCCCATTCCGCCCGAGCAGATCGACGCCGTGGTGTTGACCCACGCGCACCTGGACCACAGCGGCTACCTGCCGCTGCTGGTCAAGAATGGCTTCACCGGAACAATCTACTGCAGCGCCGCGACCCATGACCTGTGCAAGATTCTGTTGCCCGACAGCGGCCACTTGCTGGAGGAAGAGGCCAACTATGCCAACCGCCACGGTTTCTCCAGGCACGCGCCGGCGTTGCCCCTGTATTCCGAGGCCGACGCCGTGCGGGCGCTGCGGCAGTTTTCGCCGGTGCCGTTCGGCGAACCTTTTACCATTGCCGGCAAACTGCATGGACAACTGAACCTGGCCGGCCATATTCTGGGCGCGGCGATCGTGACGGTGCGCGGCGATGGGAAAACCATCGTCTTCTCCGGCGACCTGGGGCGGCCGAACGACCCGATCATGGTGGCGCCGGCCGCCATCGGGCAAGCTGACTACCTGGTGCTCGAATCGACCTATGGCGATCAGCGGCATGATCCGGCCGACCCGCTGATCTTGCTGGGCAAGACGATTCGCGACACCGCCGGCAAAGGCGGCGTGACCGTGATTCCATCGTTTGCCGTGGGCCGCGCGCAGTCCTTGCTGTACGATGTGCACCGGCTCAAGGAAAAGGGGCAGATCCCGGCCCATATTCCTGTTTATCTGAACAGCCCCATGGCCGCCGACGCCACCGCGCTGTATCAGCGGCATCTGCCGCTCCATCGCCTCAGCCATGCGCAGTGCTATGCGATGCGGCATGCGGCCACGATCGTCAACAGCGTCGACGAGTCGATTGCGCTCAACGAGCGGCAAGTGCCGATGGTGATCGTCGCCGCCAGCGGCATGGCGACCGGCGGGCGCGTGCTGCATCATCTGAAGGCGTTTGCGCCCGACCCGCGCAACACCATTCTGTTCGCCGGCTTCCAGGCCGGCGGCACCCGCGGCGCGCAGATGATCGCCGGGGCCGAATCGATCAAGATCCACGGCCAGTACGTGCCGCTGCGGGCCCAGGTGAACCAGATCGGCAACCTGTCGGCGCATGCCGACGCCGACGAGATCCTGGCCTGGCTTTCCCATTTCAAGCGCCGTCCGGTCCGCACCTTCATTACCCATGGGGAGCCGGCGGCGGCGGACGCCTTGCGGCGCCGGATGCAGGAGGAGCTGGACTGGCCGTGCGAGGTGCCGTCCTACCTGGACGAGGTGGAGCTGTCATGAGGGTACCTGTCCTGCGTGCGCGCCGCATGGGCATCGACACCTACCAGGAGCGGGTCGCCTACATGCGCAGCGACTGCGAGGTGTGCAAGGCCGAAGGCTTCGAGGCACGCGCCCGCATCGAGCTGCGCTGCGGCGGCCAGTGCGTCGTCGCCACGCTCAATGTGGTGCATTCGTCCCTGCTTGGGCGCGAGGAAATCGGGCTGTCCGAGGCGGCCTGGAGCGCGCTGGGCCAGGCCGAGGGCGCGCCGGTGCAACTGGGCCACCCGGCGCCGCTGCAGTCGTTCTCGGCGGTGCGGGGCAAGATATTCGGTCGTCCGCTCACCAATGACGCGGCCACCGCCATCGTCGCCGATGTGCGCGCCGGCCGCTATTCGGACATCGAGATGGCTGCGCTGGTGACGGCCTGTTCGGGCGGGCGGATGGATGTGGTCGAGACGATCGCGCTCACGCGCGCGATGATCGGCGCCGGCCAGCGCCTTCATTGGAACAGTGCCCTGGTGGTGGACAAGCATTGCGTGGGCGGCTTGCCGGGAAATCGCACCACCTTGCTGGTCGTTCCCATCGTCGCCGCGTGCGGGCTGGTCATTCCCAAGACGTCCTCGCGCGCGATCACCTCGCCGGCCGGATCGGCCGACGCGATGGAGACGCTGGCCCCGGTCACGCTCGATGTGACGCGCATCCGCGCGGTGGTGGAGCAGGAAGGCGGTTGCATCGCCTGGGGCGGGGCGGTATCGCTCAGTCCGGCCGACGACTTGCTGATCCGGGTCGAGCGTCCGCTGGGCCTCGACAGCGACGGCTTGCTGGTGGCGTCGATCCTGTCCAAGAAGGTCGCGGCCGGCTCGACCCACGTGCTGATCGACATCCCGGTCGGGCGTACCGCGAAGGTGCGTTCGGCGCAGGCCGCGGCCGACCTGGCATCGCGGCTGAAGGCGGTCGGGCAGGCGCTGGGCCTGACGGTCGAGGTGCTGGTGACTGACGGCGCGCAACCGGTCGGCACCGGCATCGGTCCGGCGCTGGAGGCGCGCGACGTGCTGGCGGTACTGCGGGGCGATGCCGGCGCGCCCGACGACTTGCGCCAGCGCGCCTTGCTGCTGGCCGGAGCGGTGCTGGAAATGGGTGGCAAGGCCGGGCCGGGGGAGGGCACGGCGCTGGCCCGCAAGGTGCTCGACAGCGGCGCGGCGTGGGCCAAGTTCCAGGCCATCTGCGAGGCCCAGGGCGGCATGCGCGAGCCGCCTGTGGCCGCCCATACCCACGTGGTGCGCGCGCTTCACAGCGGCGTGATCGTCGCGGTCGACAATCGCGCCATCGCGTTGCTGGCCAAGCTCGCCGGCGCGCCCGGGGCCGTAGCGGCGGGCATCAGCTTCGCTGCGCGGCTGGGCCGGCAGGTCGTCACCGGCGATGCGCTGTTGACGTTGCACGCCGAGTCGCCTGGTGCGCTTGCCTATGCCATTGCGTACGCCGAATCACAGGAACACCTGGTCACGATCCAGCAAAGCGTCTGTTAGCGCGTGCACGCTGCCCAAGGCCGGATAGTTTGATGCACATCATTTTTCTGCGGCCATGACAGGGCCTACATTGGACTGCGGCTGATTGCATCTGTGCGAGGTGGTTCACATGTACAAGACTAACTTGGTTCATGTCGATGGAACGGCCAGTTCGGCCCGGCGCGTGGCCATCGCTTCCGGTCTGGCCAACCGGTACGACGCGCACCGCGCCGCCAGCGCCATGACCGGCCTGCCGGCCTATCCGTTCGCGCTGACGGCGCCCGGGGCCGGCTTGCCGGCCGTGAGCTGTCCGAGCGCGGACCTGCACGCCGAAGCCGAGCGGGTACTGGACGGGGTTGACAGCCGAGCGCCACCGCGTCGACGACGAAGCGGCGGCGGGCCTGAGCCTGCAGGCGCGCTACTGCGACCCGGTCGCCATCAGCCAGGCGTCTGCCGATGAAGTCCTGCCGCGCCTGCCTTCCGATTTCCCTGAGTTCGTCTTGCTCAACTGCGCCCGTCCGCTGCTGGTGGCGCCGGCCGCCGGCCGCCGGTGTCAAGGGCAGGCTTGGAAGGCTGGGCCAGCACCACCTGATGATGGAAGTGAAATAGCGCATGGGGCGGCGCCGCCGCGCGGCATCCGCAACTCAACAATGGAGCCAGCATGACCCCGATTTTGTTTGCGATGCCGGGCAATGAAGCCCTTGCCGATCAGATTTGCCGGGCCCGCGGATGGGAGGCGGGCCGGTGGGAAACGCGGCGCTTTCCCGACGGCGAGAGCTGCGCTACCTGTGCGACGTCCGGGGGCGCGAGGTGGCCATCGTGTGCAGCCTGGCCGATCCGGACGCCAAGGCAATCGCGCTGTATCTGGCCGCATGCGTAGCGCGCGAACTGGGCGCCAGAGGCGTTGGCCTGGTGCTGCCCTACCTGGCCTACATGCGCCAGGATTTCCCGTTCCATCCGGGCGAAGGCATTACCGCCGTCCACTTCGCACGCCTGCTTTCCTGCGCCTGCGACTGGCTGGTGACGGTCGATCCGCATCTGCACCGGATCCATCATCTGGACGAGGTGTACAGCGTGCCCACGCGCGTGGTGCGCGCCTCGCCCCGGATCGCCGCGTGGATCGCCGCCAATGTGGCGCTGCCGCTGCTGGTGGGGCCCGACGCCGAGAGCGAGCAATGGGTGTCGGAAGTGGCAGCCGAGGCCGGCTGCCCGTTCACGCTGCTGCAAAAGACCAGGAACGGCGACCGCGAGGTGCAAGTGTCGGTGCCGCTTATCGATGCGTGGCGCGCACGTACGCCGGTGCTGGTTGACGATATCGCCTCGACCGCGATGACCATGATGGCCGCCGTCGCGCGCATGCACGAAGCCGGCTTGAACGCTCCCTGGTGCATCGCCGTCCATCCGCTGTTCGTGGGCGACGCCCATGCCGCGTTGCGCGCCGCCGGCGTGGCCGGCATCGTGAGCAGCAATACCATCACGCACGAAAGCAATCGGATCGACATGAGCGAGCCGATCGCCGACGCGATGGCGATCCTGTCGGGCGCCGCCGATGCCGTGCACGCTTAGGGCGTGATGGCCACCTTCGGCACGCCGTCGCGCTGCTTGGCAAACAGCGCGCAGGCCTGTTCGATCGCGTCGCGCTTGACGCGGCGCGTGAGCATCGGCCCGAGATTGAGCTTGTCCGGGGCCGGCACATTGATCAGACGCCGCATGCGCTCCTTGCCGCCGGTGAGCCCGTCGGGGGAGGTTCGAGCTTGCCCATCGCCTTGGGCAGCAGAAGGCTACCGCCAGCAAGGCCGGTTGCTCTGTCCCGGCGAGCGTCGACGCCGCCGTACTGGAAGGGGCGGCCTCGCGCGTGCGTCCACTGGTCATGACGGTGGCCGCCACGGTGCTGGGCCTGCTGCCCTTGCTATGGGAGAGCGGCGTGGGCGCCGCCGTGACGGCGCGCACCGCCGCATAGGCCGAGCGGCAGGAAGCTCGTCTTGAGAAGGCGGCCAAGCACCTCGTTGTGATGGCTCCAGACCTGCAGCGAGAACGTCAGGATCACGACCGCGACCAGCGTCGGGTTGGTGCGCAGGGAAATACGCCATACCGGCCGAGCTGCTGCGCGCGCCGAACGCGCGCAGCAGCTCGGCAAAGACCAGCACCGCGAACGCGTACGAGCGCGCCACGTCCACGCTGCCAGTGCGCAGCACGAACAGGTAGACGCCGAAGGCCGCCCCGGCGGTGAGAAAACCGGTCAACAGCATGGTCGTCATGAAGTTGCGGTTGGTCATGCGCTCGGCGAGCGGGCGCGGCGGGCGCCGCATCACGTCGCCATCGATGCGGTCGCGCTCGCCCCCGGCCTCGGATGAGTCGACGTGCCGGAGTAGCGCGGCTATCGGCAGACTGTGCCATGGTTTGGCGTCGTGCTTCATCGCTGCGCGCCCACGGCGGTTTGCTGTTTGGACGGCGGCATTGAAGGCGCCGCGGCGCCGCCGTGAAGCGAACGGCCGTCACACTGGACGGCACGGGACTATATCGGCATCCGCAATAATGCGTCTTTCTGACGGTGGTACTGGCATGATCGAACTCCCCGGATGAAACGGAATGCAACTGCACCCGTCGCTCATGCAAAAGGGGACGCCGTGAAAAAAGATTGATTCAGATCAAAATCGGCAGCTTATCGGGAATTCGCCGGACATGCTCCACCTGCCCCCACATGTCGGACTTCTGGAAAATGGCTGCTTGGGGCGCGTGCCGAAGAGCGTGAGGGTCCAGCGTGCACTGCTGGTCGTGCATGCCTGGATCGGCGAGCTGCTGATGGCGCGTGCTGCTGCCGCATATCTTGCCGGCCTGTTCAAGGCCGGCGCGGAGGCGCTATTTCTTGCCGGCCGTTTTCCAGCACATCTCCGTGGCCGAGTTGCCTGGCTGGGTAGCGTGGCCAATGCTCGTCGCGTCGAAGAGCACGCACGATGGGTACGTGGTGAACGAATGGAAGGCCACGCAACTGGTCGATTGGCTACAGCGCGCCGCACATTCCTGCGACGTTGCAGCTGGAACGTTTGGTGCCGGGAAAGTGCCCCGATCGGGGAGCGGGGAATTGACGGCGCAGCTATAGTTGTTGTTCTTGAGGTTAGGGTCGAAGCCCTTTTGGCGCAGCTTGGACCAGGCGGCCAGGCGTGTGAACACTTGCCTGGCAAGGGGGCTGCTGCTCCAGTACCAGTCGGTTGCGTAGGGATAGCTGTAAAAGCTGCCGTTGTGCGCAAATCCCTGGTTGTGCCCTATCTCGTGGAGGAAAATTCTGGCGGTATCCTCCACGTCATAGTAGTTAAAGGAATCGTAACGCGAAGAAATGACCGCGTAGGGCGACAAGGTGACCGTTACCCACGCCACGCCCCCTCCGTAATTGCTCATGGGCGCCGCGACATAGATGTTGATCCGGCCTGGACGGCCGCTGTTGTCGTACTTGACAAAGATCGGGTCCAGCGCACGGCCATTGAAGAGTTGGTCGTCGACAATGTGATCCAGGGTGCCGAGGCTGAACACCACTTCGCCATTGTTCATTTCCTGGGTCGCCTTGGCCAGCACTTGCTGCGCGTACTCCCTGGTCCACCTGGCATTGCCGCCGCTGGTACTGTCGATCACATGGACATCGACCATCAGAATGGCGGGCTGGGTTCCCTTCATGAACAGCTTCGCGTTCGACCACGGGCCATTGGTGCTCGACCAGGTCGACTCGAGGCCGTATAGCCTGCAGACGTCGGACGTCGTGATCGTGTGGAAACCGACGCAATCGGCCTTGCCACTGCACATCTTGGCACATTGCTGCGGCTGATAACCGTACAACGTATCCGTCAGCGCGCCATTATTGGGGATGGGCAAGTAGCCAGACGTATAGGCCGCAAGCGGGTCCGGGCTGGCTTTCTTCCAGTTCATCTGGACATTCGACCAAGGTCCTACGCGAGCGGCGACGTCGGCGTCCGGTCCATAGAGCTGACAGGTATCCCAGTCGGTGAAAGCATAGAAGCCGCTACACGACTGGTTAGCGGTACACGCATCCTGGCAAGCCTGCCGCGTGGTGTTGTAGCGCCTGGCGCCGAGTTCTCCTGTGGCCGGGATCTTCCAGATTCCCGAGAGGTAGTCAACGGCCAATGCTGTACTGCCCCACAGCAAGCCCAACGCGACAATCAGTATGTTGAACCATACCGAAACAGTTTTCATCTTGTTCTCCCAATGGACGTTGATTGCTACAAGGATGGGTTGTCACCGGCCCGCCGACGGGAGGCCACGGCGCGCCGGGATTGGCGCTTGCGTCGCGTGCTACCCCGGGTGTTGCGGCTTGCGCCACAGCGCCATCTGCCAGCAGTGGCGTTCGATGACAGCCCATGCTGGGATGGTGACGGCGGCTGGGCGGCGTGTGAAGTAACATCCCGTAACGCGGCGGTGTGTGACCGGACATCCCCGCGCAGGGCTTGCGGGCCAGTGCGTGTGCTCTGGGCCGCTTCCGAAATCGAGAACAACTTCCTTTTAAATCAATGGCTTGAAATCGTAAGGTAATCGTAAGGTGAAGATTCACGCAGCTGGTTAGAGTGAATTCAGGCACACATCAGTGCACTCCCTGAATCCCTTTTCCGACTGGATCGACCATGAATACGAGCACCAGCAACGCATCGACATTGACAGCCGCCGCCGTGCAAAGCGACGCCACATGGCAAGCCGTGCAACATGTGCTGTCCAGTCCGATCTTCGTGAAAGCGCCGCGCATGCGCGCCATGCTGTCGTTCCTGATGATGAGGAAATTGAGCGGGATGGAAGCATCGATCAGCGAATATGCGATCGGTATTGAGGTGTTTCAGCGTGACGGGCGCGACTACGATACGAGCTTCGATCCCGTCGTGCGGGTGCAGATGGGCAGGCTGCGCGGCCGTCTCGCGCAGTACTACGCGACCGCAGCCAACGTGAGCGGCTTGCAGATTGTGATTCCTATGGGAACGTATGTGCCCGTGCTGACATCAGCGGCGAGCACACGTCCCATCTGTATCAAATCGGTGGCATTGACGCCGCTAGGCAGCCCGTCCCCGGAAAGTGGCACAAGGAACTTTATTTCCGGACTGGAGGAGGAACTTGCCTTGCGGATGTTCCAGCGCTTTGGCACGGAAACGGACGCTTCACCTGAGCAATATCGAATGGAAGTGCGCGTCAGGACTGAGCCCAGGTACGCGCGCGCGACGATCCGCCTGATCGACGCCAATACCGGGCAGATCGCCTGGATCCAGCAGTGCGACCGCCACGGTGAGTTGGGCATCGCGCTGCAGGAGAAGCTGGCGTTGGCGATCTGTACCGACTTGCAGAATTACATGCTGGGTGAGGATGTTTCCAGTGCGACTATGAGGCCTGATAGGGCTCAGCATCGCGCGGCTTGATGGGCTGGAGAACATTGCCCTCCTGAGGATCATCCCATATCGTCGTCTTCGTGATGTGATTGTAGAAAGTGAGGTCGAATTCATATTCCAGATTTGTGAAATCGAGGGTAATCAGCACAAAGCCACCGGCCTCGGTGTCCGGGAACGACGGAATTAGCGGTGTAACTATCTGCGATGTTGGAGGTAATCGGGTTGGCTTCCGTTCGGCAGGCTTGGTGATGTTCCAACCGTTGCGCGATGTGGCATAGTCCAACGCGAACAGGGTTTGAAACGGAGAAACAGCATTAATATTGCACGTGCGCGACTTGTCATAGTGGATGCCAGTTCCAGGGTCGGCATAGGTGTAGTAGACCTCCGAAAACTTATCCACTCCCATGATGGTAACTAACACCGGGACTTGCGAAAATACTGCAACTTTATCGTTCATCGAATCTTCCTATCTTGGGATTAACTTACGGTAGAGAGAGTCCCGATACCCGATCTGTGCAAGCCGTTGCCAAGGAATGTTATCGATCACGGATTGTTGCAGACAAAGCGTCGAGCGGCTCCAGGGATCGAGAATGAGAAAATCCCTGGTTGAGGTGGTGCTGGGTTGAATCACGGCGTAGGCTTCCTTGCACGCAATGATCGAATTGGCGTCGTCTTTCCGTTTCTTTTGTATCTTTGCGTACAGCAACAGCGACTCCGTCAACGACAGGCGGATTTGCAAGTTGGCAGGCATGCGCCCGTGTACGAGACGGAGCTGTGCAATGACAGTTTCAATCTCGCCTTTCGCCCGTTCCAGATCGCCCATCTCGAGTAGCGCCGTCGCAACGCGGGAGCGGGCAACAGCTTCGTTGCTGATCCATTGGACGTTTTTCGGGTTCATTGCGCTCTCTGCCACCAGGTTGGCGTGAATGCGCTGCAACTGAGGCAGGATGCGCTGCGCAGGTTCGGTGCGTAATTTCATCATCAGATACTCTTGTTCGGCATTCGCCAGTTCAACCTGCCACGCCCGGTTTTTCTTGTCGTTTTGTGCGAGGTCGGCAAACAACGCGGCAGCGGCTGCCAGATCGTCCAGCGCACGATCATCCTTGCCCAGGGCGAGCGCGAGCACCGCGCGATGCTGCAGAGCGCGGGCATAGCGATTGATCCACATGGGCTCGCTGGGAAATCGCCCGCGCACTTGCTGTACCAGTTTCATTTCCTGTTCATACAGCTGTTCCGCCGCCCCCAGCTCACCCATGGATTGCCTGGCGGCCGCCTGCCAGGAATAGGTGTCGGCCAGCGCGGCGATCAGCATTTTGTCGCCGGGCGCGCGTTGCAGTGCGCGTTGTTTCAGTGCGAGCGATGCGGCAAACTCCGGTACAGCGGTCTCCGGTTTGCCAAGCGCCAGCGCCAGGGAACCGAGGTTATTGTGGGCGTAAGACTGTTCAATCCACCATTCCACTTTGTCAGGTTCGAGCGAGTGCAACTGTTCGGCAAGCAGCCGATACTGTTGCCATGCGGCCGCGGCTGCCGGCATGTCGTTGTGATCCTTGTGCATCTGCCCGATGTAGTAATTGTTGTCGCCGAGATTTTTGAGCACCTGGGTGTTCTTTGGATCGGCTTCATGCTGGCGCCGCAGTATGGCATTGGCCTCGGTGAAAGCGGCGATCGTTTGCGCGGCGTTGCCTTGCTCCCTGCTGACCTCGCCGATCACTTGCAAGGCCTTGGCACGCAGGGTCAAGGCTGCCGGACTCAGTTCATCTTGTTGGGAACTTCGCAAGTACTCGAGCGACTTGCCGCTGACGCCTTCGAGCAGTTCAAGTTTGCCCAACGGACGCAGCTTGTCGGCAAAGTCGCCCAGCATGTAATCGACCAAGCCTTCGACCTTGGTGCGGCGCGCTTCGGCAGTGCGCTTGGCCGCCAGTGCGCTCAGGGCGAGCGCGGAATTGAGCACGGCAAGCACGATGATCAGCCCCAGCGCGGACAGGCGCGCCCATTCGAACTGGCGCGCGCGCCGCTTGGACAGGCGGATGAGCTCGCATTCGTCGGGTTCCAGCGACCATAGTCCGGCATCGCGCAGCGCCTTGGCCTCGTCCAGCAGCTTGCCGCGCGGGATGAGCAGGTCGGCGCGGCGCCCATCGGCGCTCCAGCGGGCAAGCTGCTGCGCCAGCCGGCCGCGCGCCCGCAAGGCATCGCGGTGCGCACCGATCCATTCGCTCATGCGCGGCCAGCGACGCAGGATCGCTTCATGCGCAATCCCAAACACGCGCGTCCCGCTGGCCAGGTCGCTGACGAACAGGCGTGCTTCAACCAGCGCCGTCACCGTGTCGCGCGCCTGCTCGCTGCGTAGCGCCGGCCAGGGCGCGCGCTGGCTGCTGACGAGCTCCTCGTCGATCGCCAGCACCGTTACCAGCGACATGATGTGCGGCAGTTCGGCGCGCTGGTCATCGCTGAGCCCAACGACAACCTGCTCGGCGCGCCGGCCGATCACGCCTTCGAGCCCGCCCAGTTCATGGAAGGCGTCGAAGCTCAGTTCACCGTCGGGAGTGCGCTGCCGGTACAGCTCGTGCAAGCAGTATTGCAGCAAGGGCAGGGCGTCCGGACTGGCGGTGGCGCTTTCGCACAAGATGTCGTCGAGGCTGGCGTGGGTGACAGGATCGACGCCGAAGACCAGCTGGGCCGCGGCGGCCGGCTTGCGGATCATCTGGGCGATATCGCTGAAACTGGGCGGCGCCAGATCGACATGGCCACCATACGGCTTGACTTCGATCAGCAGCGGCAGCGTGGCGATGTTCGGGTAAAAATCGTTGCGGCAGGCGATCACGATCAGGCAAGTGCCGCTGCGCGCCAGTTGTTCCAGCGCCGCCAGGAACGCGCCGCGTTCCGCTTCGGTGACGCGGTTGGCGTTGAACAGCGCTTCGAAACGGTCGATAAAGAATGCGAAGCGGATGCCCGAGCCATGCGGCGCCAGCGCGGCGTGCAGTTGATTGATGACGCTGGTGCAATCACGTTCCAGCCGCTGGCCCAGCGCAATTGCGCTTTCATCAGGAAAACCGTAGCTGTCGTCCCAGTGCAGGTCGAGCATGGCGCCGGCCAGCGCCGTGAACAGCGTCTGCTCGCCTTGATCGGCGATGTCGAAGGCGGTGCTGGCCAGCAGCGCAGGGCCGCTGCCGGCCTGGGCGCGTGACATGGCCGGGAACAGGCCGGCCTGCACCAGCGAGGTTTTGCCCGAGCCGCTGGGACCGAGCAACAGCAGCAGTGCGAGCCCATGGTCGATCTGCGTTTGGGCGGCTAGCGCCAACTTGCGAGTTGCTTCATCGCGGCCGTAGAAGACACCGGCATGGGCTTCGTCGAACGGCAGCAGGCCACGGAAGGGGGAACCGTTTTCCCAATGCGGCGCCTGGACATCGTCCACCGTCAAGTCGACCGCCGCCACGGTGCGGTAGCCGCGTTTGCGGATGGTCTCGATGAAGACCGGCGCATTGGCGTTATCGCCCAACAGGCGGCGCAGCTGGGCAATGTTCTTGTGGACCGGACTGTCGCCGTGGATCGTGCTGCCCCAGCATTGTTCCAGCAGTTCTTCGGTGCTGACAATGGCACCGTTGGCGCGGCACAGCGCGACCAGCACATCCATCGTGCGCGGCTCCATCTGGCGCGTTTCGTCCGCGTTGTCGATGGTGTTTAAAGCAGGGGCGACCAGCCAGGCTCCGAAGCGAAACCGCGCCCTTGTTGGGTAGGTGTTGCCAACTTGGGAGGGGCGACCGGTCATAGTCCCTTTGTAATATTTATGGAACTGCAATTTTTGGATCGTATCACGACGATCCGGCCCTGTCGAACGCAGTGTTGTAGATGAGAGACCTTGTGTTGCTACGTGTGTTACGTGCAAACGGACTTCTACCATCAACTCCGAACTACCCGAATGAGGAAACGAGTTGACGGTGCTTTCAGGTCAGTTGAAACGCTTTGGCGGACCTGCTTGATCGTCTGATCCACAAGTCCAACAACCAGTGCGGATGTGATGTCAGAGAGCTTGCAAAAATGGGTGGGACGTAATCGTCCCCCGCGCGTTCAGATGACCTACGATGTGGAAATCGGCGGCGCGGTCGAGAAGAAGGAACTGCCGCTGGTGCTTGGCCTGCTGGTCGATCTGTCCGGCCAGCCGCTGGAGGCGCCGCTCAAGCTGAAGGCGCGCCGCCTGGTGGAAATCGATCGCGACAATTTCAATGAAGTGATGGCCAGGATCGCACCGCGCCTGGATCTGTCGGTGCCCGACACCTACAAGGAGCTATCCCAACGTGGGCGGCCCGTGGAACGCTGAATCTCCCCCTGGGCAAGCTTGGTGCAAATTATTACTGTGCGGTAGGCAGCGCTCACCGCCCCGTTCATGGGTGGCCGGTAAGCCAGCAGCGTTATAGTCGCAGAAGCGCAGGTGTTCGTCGCCGGTCGACATATGCTCGACGTGTGGCTAGTCCCGCGCCAGCGTGACGGCGATCGTCCGCGCATCGACATGGCGCATCGTGATCGGTGGGCCAGCTTCCGGCGCGCATTCAATGTATGGACGGGCAGGGCGTCGGGCCGCGACCGACGCGGTGAAAAGTAAGTGCCCGCAACGTCATCCTTTCCATCCCGGCCAGCTGCATTGCAGGCCGATGCGCTCCAGCGTCGTCCCGCTGCATCGGCGCAGCGCGACAGGCGCGCCTATCGCACGTTTCCAACAGCGTGACACATTTCCCACCCACACGATTCGCATTGTCTTGTGTGTTTCCTCAAGCGGTCGTACATTGATTTTTCAATTGGCGCATGGAAACTATCCCAGCTGACATGCTCGTTTCAGGTGATCGGCCCACATAAAGGATACACAATGAAAGCACCTGCCTTCGTATTGCTCTCCCTCATGATCGCCAGCCTGGCCGGCAACGCCGGCGCCCAGGCGCTGGAAATTTCGGGCGGTACCACCCCGCAAAAAGACGTACTCGAGCCGCGCGCGGCGGAAATCCTCAAGGCCACCGGCGTCGAGATCAAGGTCAACGGCGTGGGGACCGGCAATGGCATGGTCGCCCTGCTCGAGGGCAAGGTCGGCGTGGCGGCGGTAGGCGATACCCTGGCCGACTCGATCGAGGCTGGCAAAAAGGCGGCCAAGGCCGCCAATAAGGACATCAAGGTCCCGGACAACCTGGTGTTCACGCAAATCGGCAAAGACGAGCTGGTCGTCATCGTACACAAATCGAATGGCGTCAGTGCGCTGACCAAGGCCCAGCTCAAGGATATGGCCACGGGCAAAATCACCAACTGGAAAGAAGTCGGCGGCGCCGACCTGCCGGTCAAGGTGGTGGTGACCAAGGCGGGGATGATTCCGAGCCTGGTGTTCCAGAAAACCATCATGGATGGCGCCGAGTATGTCAAGGGGACGCTGGAAGCGCAGTCGCCGCGCGAAGTGATCACCTGGGTATCGCGTACTCCCGGCGGCTTCGGGCCCGCGGCCGACGTGCACGTCAAGGCGGGGGCGGGCGACAGCAAGACCATCGACGCGCCTGCCATGTCGCGTCCGCTCGGACTGGTCACCATCGGCGCACCCACGGGCGCGGCCAAGAAGCTGGCCGACTACCTCAAAGTGAAATAGTCCTCCCAACCTTGCCGAGCCGCCGCCTATGTCATACAACGTCAATATCAGCACCCGCCTGATGATCCTGACCGGCACCCTGCTCACCGCGCTGGCCGTGGTGGGCCTGGTCGCCCTGCGCGGCTTGTCCGCCAGCAACGAGAGCATGCGCACCATTCATGAAGACAGTACCGTGCCCCTGGTCAGCCTTGGGGAGATGCTGGGCGATATGTATCGCTCGCGCACGCTGGTGATTGGCGGCATGGGGGCGGAGAATTCGGAGGCGGCCGAGGTTTCCTACCGCGAGGTGGCGCTCGTCAATGCCAAGTTGAAAAAGAGCCTGGACAGTTACAAGCGCTCCTTGCAGTCGGGCGACGCGAAAACCCAGGCCGGCATCTTCGAGACGGCGTGGGAACAGTATGCCGTCGCCGGCGAAAAGGTCATCACCCTGGCCAAGAGCGGCGACTACGAGGCGGCCAGCGCCCAGCTCAAGGTGGACTCCGAGAAGAAGTTCGAGTCGGCCCGTTCAGCCCTGCTGACCCGCATGATGCAGCAAAAGGGCGAAGCCCAGGCCGCGTTTTCGGCCGCCGACAAGGCCAGCGCCACCACGCGCCAGATCATGCTGGCGACCTTGGGACTTGGCTTGTTGCTGGGCGCCTTTCTGTCGCACATCGTGATCGGTTCCATCAAGAAGCCTTTGCGGCGCGCGGTTGAAGTGGCCAACCGTGTCGCCACGGGCGACCTGAGCGAACATATCGAAGTAACTTCCAGCGACGAAACGGGCCAGCTGCTGGCCGCCCTGCGCGACATGGATGCCAGCCTGGAAAGAACCATCGGCAAGGTGCGCGAGGGCTCGGACCGGATCGTCACCGCCTCGATCGAGATCGCCAGGGGCAATATGGACTTGTCCGGACGCACCGAGCAGCAGGCCAGTTCGATTGAAGAGACCACCGCCTCGATCACGGAATTGACCGGCACGGTCAGGCAGAACGCAGACAACGCGCGCCAGGCCAATCAGCTGGCGCTCAGTGCGTCGGCGGTGGCGGAGAAAGGCGGCACGGTGGTGTCGGAGGTGGTCTCGACCATGCGTTCGATAAACACGTCCTCGCGCCGTATTGTCGACATCATCAGCGTTATCGACGGCATCGCATTCCAGACCAATATCCTGGCCCTGAACGCGGCGGTCGAAGCGGCGCGCGCCGGCGAACAGGGACGGGGTTTTGCCGTGGTGGCATCGGAGGTACGCAACCTTGCGCAGCGCTCGGCAGCGGCGGCGAAAGAAATCAAGACCCTGATCGAAGATTCGGTCGACATGGTCGAAGCCGGCACCCGGCTGGTCGATCAGGCCGGCACCACCATGAACGACGTGGTGGCCAGCGTCCGGAAAGTGACCGACATCATGCAAGAGATCGTGTCGGCCAGCCAGGAGCAGACCGTCGGGATCGAGCAGATCAACCAGGCCATCATCGAGATGGACCATGTGACCCAGCAGAATGCCGCGCTGGTCGAGCAGGCCGCCGCCGCCCAGTCGATGCAGGAGGACGCGGCCGCGCTGGCCCAGGTGGCGCAAGCGTTCAAGCTCAGCGCGAGCGACACACGGCCGGCCCACGGCCTGCTGACCTTGCCACGATAAGCAGCGTGCTGGCGGCATTCACGGGACGGCTTGTGCGGCAAGGGGCGAGGGCGCCTTGCCGGGAGCCGCCTCGGCACGGAGCGTCTGGGCCAGGCGCACGCGCGCCTGGCCAGCATACTGACGGCAGGCGTCGGCATCGATGAAGGCGGCGGCGCCGAGTGCCGCCTGTCTGGCCTTGCGCTCCCACAGGCCGCCCGCTTCCGGATGCGCAGCGACCAGCACGTCGCAGGGCAGTGCTTCGATGGTGGCGAACGAACGCTCGACGTCCGCCTGCGCCTGCGGGTACAGCGGATTGCCGCTGAAACGCAGGCCTTTTGCGGCCAGCGCAGTCAGGCTGTCGGCAAACACGACGTTGACGGTCCGCCCATTTTCTTCGGCTTGCCAGGTCCAGCTGACTCCGCCATTGGTGTGTCCTGGCGTGAAGTGCGCGGTCACGGCCAGCGGCCCGAGGTGGATGGTTTCGCCGTCACGCACTGCGCGCGTGCGTGCCACTGGCGGCATGGACGTCAGGTTCGGATATTGCGCATCGCCCCGATCCGGCTGGCCGCTCTCGAGCACCCGCACCGCGGCCGGACTGGCCAGCACAGTGGCACCGCTCAGCTTTTGCAAGTCCGCGATGGCGCCGGCGTGATCCTGGTGGGCGTGCGAATTGAGGATGTAGCGGATGTCTTCGACCCGGAAGCCCAGCTTGCGAATATGCGCCACCACCTGGGCCGCTGCCTCGGGGCCGCCGGCATCGACGAGGATGTGTCCCGCCGGCGATGTCATGAGCACAGCACTGATCCCACCCGTCCCGACGTAATAGGTATGTCCAAGCACCCGGAAAGGGTCTTGCGGCGCATACCAGTCTGCCGCCTTGGCAGTGCTGAGGAACGCTCCCAAGAAAAACATGGAACACGCGAGAAGTTTCTTTTTCATTTGTTGTCTGAGAATAGGGGGAAGGGCGCCTGTCCAGGTGAAGCCACCTTGGCACGCGGCAATTGATCAGCATTAACTCCACCATTGTAAAGAGAAAGTGACGTGATTCATGCGCGAATTGTTACATTGCAACTGACCGCTCCTGGGCCGATAGCGGACGGCCTGCATGACTCACCAGCGGACCAGAAGCGCGGCGGGACGATCGAAGGGATGCTTGCGCGCTATCTCCAGCGTTGGCAAGCATGGCGTGCGCGTACAAAAACCAACATCGACAATGAAATGTGAATTTTTTTATCATGCCATGCGATAAATCTTAAACAGATGCTATCATTCCAGCACACGTGCGCACGGGCGCAGGTACCAACGAAGGAGTTCTCATGAAGTCCATTCAAAGTTCCGACGAGTCAGGTGAATCAGTCATCATTACCTCCGAAGTAGCCCAACATGACGCGCCATTGATCCTCGATCTTGGCACGCGCAAGAAGAAGCAGGTCAAGGGGCTGCGCCGTGGCGAGGGCAAGTTAATGAATCGAATCAGCATCGTCCTCGACGAGTTGAAGAAGAGCGGCCAGATCGCCGTATCGGCACAGCCCATCGTGCTGGTGGTGCGCGAGAAGCGGGAGAAGGGCTTGAAAGCCCTGTTCAAATCCTAAGCCGGGGGAATCTCATGTCCGAACTGAAACTCGATCCTATCGTTGGGCGCATTACCATCCTGCGCAAGGATGCGGCGACCGGCCACGTCTACGTTGCCACCAATCTGCGCAACCTGGGACGCAAGAAACGAAGCACCAAGCTGCTGCGTCCGCTCGAAAAACTGATCCGCCGTGTCGGCAAGGCCCAGGCGCGCAGTGCCGTGATCTACACCGAGCGCCACGAAACGTCCAATCGCAAGAAGAAGAACGGCTGGCTGTACGACATGATGGCCAATATGCGCAAAGCGCAAAAGCAAGCCTGGAAGAGTACGCGGAAATAACGCGCCGGTGAAGTCTGGCGGGGCCGCTTTGCGGACGCCCGCCCGCACATCCCCCTTTTTTTGCCCTGACGTCAGTGCTGGCATCTTGCCGGCCTGCCTTTTCATGTCTGCGTGATCGGTCCTATGAGCCAGCAAGCGCCCACCCATGCAGCGTCGCCAGCCGCACGCCCGGTACTGCGGACACGGGCGACATGGCTGCTCGACAGCGGCAAATTGCCATCGGTATTTCCTGCAAGCCCGCCGGCTTTGGGCGCCAGCGCGGCGCCGGCCCACACCGTGCACAGCCATGGAACGGTGATCTTCGGGCTGTTGCGCCTGTGGCTGCGCTACCGGGTGGCGCGCCTGCTGCGCCCGGCGCAACTGGGGGCCAGCGGCGACGCCATTGGCTTGCGGCTGGCGCTCTACCAGGGCTTCTGGTTCGATCTGTTGCAGCGCAGCGCCCAGCCCCAGGGACCATTCCCCGCCGCCATGCGCGCGCACTTGCTACGGCA
Source organism: Massilia sp. DJPM01 (assembly GCF_030348125.1). NCBI lineage: Bacteria > Pseudomonadati > Pseudomonadota > Betaproteobacteria > Burkholderiales > Oxalobacteraceae > Massilia > Massilia sp. DJPM01. The sequence continues at coordinate 86,404 of NZ_JAQOZV010000012.1, read as the reverse complement.
TGCGCGGCCGGCGCCGTCGATGACGTTGGCCGACATCGACGCGCTGGTCCTGGGCGACCTTGGCACACCGCTCGCGGCCCTGTTTTCCCGCTTCGACCCGCAGCCTGTCCGCGTGGGCAACTACACCGAGACTTACCGGGCCACGCTGCGCCGCGAAGAGGTGGAGGTCGAGGTGCGGATCCAGCGCGCGCACCTGGCGCCAAGGCTGCAACGCGACCTGCGCATACTCAAGCTCATCGCCAGGCTGCAGCACCGCGTCAAGGGTCCCCGGCGCACCCTGTTCGACGATATCATCGACGGCTACGCCGAGCGCCTGCCGGCCTTGCTGGACCTGCGCTACGAAGCGTCGGCGCGGCGCCGCATGCGCAGCACGCTGCGCGAACACAAGGTGTATGTGCCGCGCCTGTTCCGCGCCTATACCAGCAAGCACATCCTCGTGCACGAACATATTGCGGCGCCCAGCGTGCAAGAGCTGATCGATCTGCGCGCACGCGACCCGCAGGCCGCACAGGGCTGGCTGCGCATGAACGGCATCGAGCTCGATGTGGCCGGCCGGCGCGTCTACCATTCCTTGCTGCGGCAAATCTGCGAAGACGACTTTTTCAACCAGAACATGGTGCCGTCGAATATTCTGTTACTGCGCAACAGCCGCTTCGCCATCCTCAGTTGCGACGCCAGCGCCTCGGTCGACAAGCGTTTCCTCACCATCTTCAACCTGGCCATGGCCGCCTTGGCCAACGAGGCCTACGACAAGTTCGCCGACATGCTGTTCCTGCTGTGCGATTCGCTGCCGGCCAGTAACCTGGCGAACGTGCGCGCCGAGTTGATCCGCACCGTCCGCAATTACGCCGCGCGCGCCGTGCTCGACACCCTCGGCCACGAGGAAAAGTCCTTGTTCGTCCTGACCCGCGACGTTTCCGCCATCCTCGACCGCAACGGCATCGTGCTGGACGCGCAAATGTTCAAGCTGATGGACGCCATGGGCAGCGCCGACGCCCTCGTCGCGCAGTGCTGCCCGCGCATGAATCACCGCACCGAACTGGAACGCTTCGCCAAGAAGGCGGCGGCGCGCCAGATGCGCTCGGTATTCGCCGGCGGCGTCAGGAAAGCCGTGGCCGGCATCGTCGGTCCGATCAGCGAACTGGTGCGCTTTGAAACGGCATCGGTGCGGAAAAAAGCGCAAAACTTCCGCGCGAGCACGGGCAAACTGGCTTATGTCGGGGCAACCCTGGCCAAGTGGGTTGGCCGCGCCGTGCTGACCGGCGGCGTGTATGCGGTCTGGATCTACCTGCACCAGCATCACGCCAGCGTGGTCGCGCCGCTGCGCCATACGGTTGCCGCCGCGCATGCGCAGAACGTCGAACATTTCCCGGTCGGCACATGGTTTGCGGTGATCGCCGGCGCCATGCTGGTCTACAGCACCATACGCAGCATTCGCCGCCGCCTCGAACAGGAAGACCGTGTAGTCCGGGGCGCCGCTTGAAAACGCTGGACCCGCGCCTGATCCCATCGACGCTGCTGTCGCGCGGGCAACAGGCGCCAGTGGAGGTGCGGCCCCTTGAAACAGCCTCGCTCGCCAGGACGCTGGGCCTGGTGGCGCGCCTGCTCGGGTGGATTTGCCGCCTCATCCTGTACCGCGTGCGCGGCCGCCCGCTGGGTTTGGCCATGGCGGTGGAAATCCGCTCGATCATCGAGGACATGGGCGGGCTGTGGGTCAAGACCGGCCAGCTGCTGTCGCTGCGCACCGACTTGCTCAGCCCGGAATTCAGCCGCGAACTGTCGCGCTTGCAATATGCGGCTGTCGGCTTCCCCTTTGCCATTGCGCGCCGCTGCATTGAAGACGAGCTCGGGCAGCCGCTAGAAGTGGTGTTCAGCCATTTCGACGAGCATCCCGTGGCCGCCGCCTCGATCTGCCAGGTGCACCGCGCCACCTTGCGCTCGAGCGGCCAGAGCGTGGCGGTGAAGGTGCAGCGTCCGGGCATCGACAAGCGCTTTGCGCGTGACCTGTTCCTGTTGCGCATCCTGCTTAAATCCATGCGCTACATGCCGGGCATGGGCTTTTTCACCTGGGATGAAATGCTCTGGGAAACCACCCAGATCTTCCGTGAAGAAGTCGACTACCGCTACGAAGCCTCGAATACCCTGCGCCTGCGCAAGTCGCTGCGCGCGCACAAGGTGTACGTGCCCCAGGTGTTCGATTGCAGCACGCGCCGCCTGCTGGTGCTCGAATGGGTGCCGGGCGTGCTGATGTCGAGCTTTCTGGAAATGGGCCGCGAGGACCCGGAAGCCCTGCACCTGTGGTGCCGGGAGAATCATGTCGACGCGGGCAAGGTCGGAGAAAAGCTGTTCCTGACCTTTTTTCGCCAGTTATTCGAGGACAACCTGTTCCACGGCGACCTACATCCGGGCAACATCCTGCTGTTACGCGACAGCCGCCTGGCGTTGATCGACTTCGGCAGTGCCGGCACCAATGACGCTACCTTGCTGGAGTATTACAAGATGTCGATGAAGGGCGTCGGCGAGCAAGACTTCCCGATGGCTGTCGACTACCTGTTCCTGCTGTCGGACCGGTTGCCGCCGATCGATATCGAGGCGGTCAAGGCGAAAGTGGTGCGGACCTACCAGGCCTGGTCCGAACGGGCCGAACATTCCGAGTTGCCCTACTACGAAAAGTCGATCGGCAATATGGGACTCGAAGCGGGCAATGTGCTGATCGAAAACCAGATCGTGCTGAGCTGGTCGTTCATGAAGATCAGCCGCACCTGGGCCACGCTCGATGCCTCGCTGGCGGCGCTGCTGCCCGAGGTCAATTACATGAAACTCGTGTCGACATACTTCAAGGGCGCCCAAAAGCGCGCTGTCGGCCATCTGTGCGAACGCGGCGTGCTCACCCTGGTGGAAAAAATGCACGCCGCCAGTGCGGAAGCGCAAATGCAGCTTGAAGAAATGGGAAGCAAGATGTTCCGCTTGCGCGCCCAGATGTCCAGGGGCGAATACTTTGTCGACAAAATTGTCGGCCTGGTAACCCGTACTGCGCAAGTCATCACGGCCGCCGTCCTGTTCGCCTTTGGCGTGATCGAATACGAATTCGAATACGCGGGCAACGCGACGATGGCGCACCTGATCGATGTCATTCCCGACGTCGTCCATGAGAACCGCACTTTTACCCTGGCCGCGCTGGCGCTGCTGATGTATTGCGGGTCGCGCCTGCGCGCCGCCCTGAGAGGGCCGGGCAGGTGAGCGGGGCAGTCCACGGCGCCGCTGCGCAGCCACAGTTGTTTAATCATCTTAATTGTTGTTTACGTAACTTGTTTTTTGATCCATAGTCCACTCAGGAGTCGTTGATAAGTGGCATTACAAAGACGACGCCCGCCACCCGTATCGGAACATGGATGAGAACACATTAACTCAAGGGGATTGCATGCACTTGGAGGAAATCGTGAACGTCGAAACGAGGAATGAATGGCTTGTTCGAGCCGGTGCCGCCATCAAGCTGCGCGCCGCTCCGCAAGGGATGGGCGGGTGAGCGGGGCCGCCCCCGACCCGGCCGTCCACGACGACGCCATCCAGGCAGGCTTCCCTGCGCTGACCGAACTGCAGCTGGCCTATCTGGTTGGCCCCGAACTGCCTGAACTGGGCGGCACCGGATGCTGGCTATGCTGGGAGCTGGAGCGCCGCGAATGGGACCTGGCGCGCCTGGAAGCCGCCTGGAATACGCTGATCGCCCGTCACGAGAACCTGCGCACCGTGTTCGACGGCGCCGGCCAGCATGTGCTGGCCACGGTGCCGCACTACCCGGTCGATTGCCTCGACCTGCGCGGCACGGGCGCGGTGCCAGCGACGCAGCAACTGGAGCGCCTGCGCGCGCAGATGTTCGACACGCGCAGCGATCCGGCGCGCTGGCCGCTGTTCCGGGTTACGGCGGCGCGTACCGATGCCGGCATGCGGCTCTGGCTCGGCTTCGACATGATCATGATCGACGCCGCCAGCATCTTTCGCCTGCTGGGCGAACTGGGGCGGCTCCACGACGATCCGCAAACGCCGCTGGCGCCGTTGACGGGGCATTACCGCGATGTCTTCGCCGCGCGCCACCTGGAAAAACTGCGGCGCCACCATGCGTGCGCAGGCTACTGGAGCGCGCGGCTCGACGATTTCCCGCGTGCGCCCGCGTTGCCGGTCAAGCCCGTGGCGCCGCCCTGCGGGCGTTTCGTGCGCCATGAGCGGCGCCTCGATGGCGCGCAATGGAAAGCGTTCCAGGGCCACGCCGCCGCGCGCGGGCTGGGACGCGTGCCGGCCATCGTCGCCGTCTTCGCCCAGGTGCTGGCGCGCTGGGCGACGCAGCCGCGTTTCGCGCTCAACCTCACCGTCGGCAAGCACCTGGCCGACGCCATTCCGGACGGCGTGCTGGGTGAATTCAGCAGCAACGTGCTGCTTGCGGTCGACTGCGACCGATCCGCGCCGTTGGCCGCCGGGGCGGGCGCCATCGCCGCCCAGCTGGCCAGCGACCTGGCCCATGCCGACATGAGCGGCATCGCGTTCGCCGCGCAACTGGGGCAGCGCCACGGCGTGCGCGCGCTCATGCCGGTGGTCTTTACCAGCCTGCTGCACCGGCACGCCACCGGTGCCCCGCTGGGACGCTTCGTCACCGGCATGACGCGCACCCCGCAAGTGGCGCTGGACTGCCAGATCATGGACGACGAAGGGCGCCTGTACCTGAGCTGGGACGTGCGCGAGGATTATTTTCCCGACGGCCTGGCCGAGGCCATGTTCGAGACCTGGACCGCGGCGATTGGACAACTGGCCGCCAGCGACGCCGCCTGGGACGCACCGCTGTCGTTGCCGCTGCCGGCCGCCCAGCGCGAGCGGCGCGCCCAGGCCAACGCCACCGCCACGCCATGGCCGGCGCAGACGCTGCACGGGCGCGTGCTTGAACAGGCCGCCCTCATGCCCGAGCGGATCGCGCTGATCGCCCCGGACGCCACGCTCAGCTACCGCGAGCTGGCCGTGCGCGCCGCCGGCCTTGCGCACGCATTGCGCCAGGCCGGCGCGCAAGCCAATGAACTGGTGGCGGTCGCGCTGCCGCGCGGCTGGGCCCAGGTGGTGGCGGTACTGGGCGTGCAGATGGCGGGCGCCGCCTACTTGCCGATCGACCATGCGGCCCCGCCGGCCCGCGTCGCCGAACTGCTGCGCCTTGGCCGCTGCCGTCACGCGGTGGCGGCCGACGACGTGGCACTGCCTGACGGCGTGCAGCGCATCGCCGCCGCGCCGGAGCCGACGTCACCCATGGATTACGACCCCGGACCGGCCACGCCGGACGACCTGGCGTATGTGATCTTCACCTCCGGCTCGACCGGCACGCCCAAGGGGGTGATGATCCGCCACAGCGCCGCCGCCAACACCGTGCGCGACATCAATGAGCGCTACCAGGTCGGCGCCCTGGACCGGGTGCTGGGTCTGTCCGCGCTCAACTTCGACCTGTCGGTCTGGGACATCTTCGGCACCCTGTCGGCCGGCGGAGCGCTGGTGATTCCGCAGGCGGACGGTCTGCTCGATCCGGCCTACCTGAAAGAGCTGGTCAGCACGCACCGGGTCACGCTGTGGAATTCGGTGCCCAGCCACCTGCACATGCTGACCCAGGACAGCGCCGGGCTGCACCTGCCCACCCTGCGCCTGGGCATGCTCAGCGGCGACTGGATACCGCTCAGCCTGCCGGGCAGGGTGTCCTTCCCCCTGGTCAGCCTTGGCGGCGCCACCGAAGCGTCGATCTGGTCGATCGCTTACCCGATCGGGGAAGTGTCGCCGGCCTGGAAGAGTATTCCTTACGGCAAGCCGCTGGCCAACCAGCGCTTCCACGTGTTCGACGAACGCATGGACGATTGCCCGGACGGCGTGGTTGGCCAGTTGTACATCGGCGGGGTCGGGCTGGCCGCCGGCTACTGGGGCAGCCCGGAACTGACCGCCGCCAGCTTCGTGCACCATCCGGTCACGGGCGAACGCCTGTACCGCAGCGGCGACTGGGGGCGCTACTACTCAGACGGGAACATCGAATTCCTGGGCCGCACCGACGGCCAGGTCAAGATTTCCGGGCACCGGGTGGAACTGGGCGAAGTCGAAGTGGCGCTTGAGCGCTGCCCCGGCGTGACCGGCTCGGTGGCGCTGACCTTCAGCGACGCCCATGGCCAGCAGCGCCTGGCGGCATTCATTACCGGCGCGGCCGGCGTGGGCGAGGTACGCGAGCGGCTCACGGCCACGCTGCCGGCCTACATGGTGCCATCGCGCCTGCTCTCGCTGGACACGCTGCCGCTGACGGCCAACGGCAAAATCGACCGCAAGCAGCTCGCCGCACGCGCCGGCGCCGCACCGGTTCACAGCGTGGCCGACGCCGCACCGCCCCGGCCCGCGCTCGAACGCCTGTTCGGGGCCGACTCGCTGGTGGCTGCGGGCGCGGCGCGGCGCGCGCTCGTTGCACCTGGCGCAGGGCTGCGCGCCGACCTGGCCGGCGCCGCCGCGATCGCGCTGCCATGCGCGCCGGCGGCAACGCCGTTGCGATCAGTACGCGACTTCGCCGGTGCCGTCACGCTGGCGCAACTGGCCGCGCTGCTCAGTGGCCTTGGCGCCAGCGAGGCCGGCGCGCGCCTGCAGCGCCGCTATCCGTCGGCGGGCGACAGCTACAGCGTGCAAACCTATGTGCAGCTTGGCGCGGCGGTTGGCGAACTGGCCGCCGGCATGTATTACTACCACCCGGCGCGCCACGCGCTGCTGTTCATCGGGCCGGGCGAGGGCGTCGACTCGGGTTGCCAGGTGCCGGCCAACCAGCGCATGGCGGGGGAGGCGGCGTTCACCGTGTTCTTCTTTGCCCGGCTCGACGCCCTGCGCGCGCTGTACGGCGACATGGCCGAACCGTTCGCCTGGATGGAAGCGGGCCACATGGCGCAGATCTTGCGCCAGTCGGCCGCCGAACTGGGACTGGGCCTGTGCCTGGTGGGCGCCTACGACGCCGCCCCGGTGCTGGCCGCGCTCGGGCTGGACCCGCACAGCGTGGCGCTGGCGGCGATGCTCGGTGGCGTGCCGGCCACCCTGGCGCAGGCATTGCCTGCGCCCGACCCGGTCGCCCGTGCCGGCGGCGAGCTGGCAGGGCAGATCGCCGCCATCTGGCGCGAGCTGCTTGGCCTCGCATCGGTCGGTCACGATGAGCGCTTCAACGAAGTGGGTGGCACCTCGTTTTCGATGATTGCCCTGCGCCGCGAACTGGCCGCGCGCCTCGGCGTGCACGTGTCGATCACCGACCTGTTTCGATATACAACGATTTCCCAGCTCGTGGCCCATCTCGGCGAGCGCGCGGGAGCCGCCGTGGCGGCAGCGCCAGTGCCGGCGCCGCCATCCGACGGCAGCGACGACGCCCTGAGCGCCAAGCGGCAACTGCGGCGCGCCTTGCGCCGCGCCTCATAGAAAGCACTTTCCATGACATCGAAAAACGACATCGCCATCATCGCCGTTGCCTGCCGCCTGCCGGGTGCCGTCAATCCGGATGCGTACTGGCGCAACCTGTGCGATGGCGTCGAATCGGTGCGCCAGGTCGACCACGCCACCTTGCGCCAGTGGGGCGTGCCCGAAGCCGATCTGGCGCAGCCCGGCTTCGTCGGCGCCGGCGGCGTACTCGATGATGTCGACATGTTCGATCCCGGCTTCTTCAACATCATTCCGCGCCACGCCGACATGCTCGATCCCCAGCAACGCCTGCTGCTCGAATGCGGCTGGGAAGTGCTCGAAAGCGCCGGCTACGATCCCAAGGGCGTGCCCGGCGCCACCGGCGTCTATGTCGCGGTTGCGCGCAGCGGCTTTCGCCAGGCCGAACCGCGCACGCCGATCGAACGCATGGTGGCCTACACCTCGGAAGAGAAAGACTACGCCGCGTCGCGCCTGTCGTACAAACTCAATCTGACCGGGCCCAGCGTGACGGTGCAGACCGCCAGTTCCAGCTCGCTGGTGGCGGTGCACATGGCTTGCCAGAGCCTGCTGCATGGCGAGTGCGACCTGGCCATCGCCGGCGGCGCCTGCGTGGTGCTGCCGCAGGCCGGCTACGTGTACGACCCGGCCATGATGTTTTCGCCGGACGGCCACTGCCGCGCCTTCGATGCCGGGGCGCGTGGCACGGTGCAGGGCAGCGGTGCCGGCCTGGTCGCCCTCAAGTGCCTGGAAGACGCACTGGCCGACGGCGACCCGGTACTGGCCGTGATCAAGGGCTCGGCCGTCAATAATGACGGCGCCGACAAGGCCGACTTCATGGCGCCGAGCAGCCAGGGCCAGATGCGGGTGATCCGCGAAGCGCTGCTGCTGGCCGGGGTGACGCCGGATAGCATCGGCTACATCGAAGCGCACGGCACCGGCACCGCCCTGGGCGACCCGATCGAAGTGGACGGGCTGGCGCGCGGCTATGCCGGCGCGGCCCCCGGCTCGTGCGTGATCGGTTCGGTCAAGACCAATATCGGGCACCTGCATACAGCCGCCGGCATCGCCGGCTTGATCAAGGCAACGCTGATGCTGCGGCACCGCCAAATGCCGCCGACCCTGCATTATCGCCAACCCAACCCTGCAATCGATTTCAGCAGCACACCGTTCCGGGTCGGCACCACGCTCACCGACTGGGAGCAGGGCGCTTGGCCGCGCCGGGCCGCGGTCAGCGCGTTCGGCTTCGGAGGCACGAATGCCCACGTCATCCTGGAAGAAGCGCCGCCGCGCGCCCCGAGCCCGGCCAGCGCCGGCGCGCTGCCGCTGCGCCTGTCGGCGCGCAGCCAGGCCGCCGTGGAAGCCAGCGCCAGGCAGTTGGCGGCGTTTCTGCGCGCCCACCCGGACACGCCGCTGGTCGACGTGGCCCACACACTGGCGCATGGACGCAGCCGCTTCGCCGTCAACGCGACGGTGGTGGCCCACTCGCTCGACGAGGCGGTGCGCAAGCTCGACGCGCTCGACTTCACCGACACCGACCTGACGGCCGACGGCGGACAACGCATCGCCTTGCCGACCTATCCCTTCGAGCGCACCCGCTGCTGGCCCGAGGCCCCTGCCGGTTCGCTCGACGACTATGCGCGCCACGCCGTGCACAACGCGCTGCGCCAGGCTGGCCGGCTCGACGTTTCGCTATGGCGCCCGCTCGAACAACAGCGCCCGCTGTGCGACGCGCTGGTGCGCATGCTCGCGCGCGGCGCACCGCCATCGTGCGCGCCGCCGCCATCGGTCTGGGTGGCGCTGATCGATCTGTGCGCCGCGCGCCTGCTCGACGTCATCGAAGGGCGCGTCGCCGGACGCGATGTGCTGTTCCCGCATGGCTCCACCGCACTGGTCGACCCGATCTACCGCGATGCGCCCGAAACGAGCGCCATCAACGACGCCATCGCCGCACGGGTTGTCGCACTGGCAGCGGCACGCCCGGCGCCGATGCGCATCCTCGAAGTGGGCGCCGGCACCGGCGCCACCGCCGAGTGCGTGCTGGCGGCGCTGGCGGCGGCGGGACACAGCTGCGACTACTGCTTCACCGACGTGTCGGCGTCGCTGCTGGCCAAGAGCCGCGAGCGCCTCGCGGCGCGCTATCCGCAGGTGCGCTTCGTCTTGCTCGACCTGGACCAGCCGCCGCCACGCTGCGAGCCGGCCGACGTCGTGATCGGCGCGCATGTACTGCACGTGGTGCGCGACTTGCGGCGCGCCCTCGCGTGGCTCGACGCGGGCGTGCTGTTGATCGCCGAAACGACCCAGGTCAACGATTACCTGACCATCACCTTCGGCCTGCTCGATGGCTGGTGGTGCGCCGCCGACGGCCTGCGCCTGGCGGACAGTCCGCTGCTGTCGCCGGCCGGCTGGAATGCCGTGCTGGGCGAATGCGGCTACGCGCCGCGCCAGCTCGCCAACGGCCTGTTCGAAGCGGCCAGGCTGGGACAGGCCGCTGGCGTCGCCAACGCCGCCGGTACGCAGGATGATGTCGTGGCGCGCATTTGCGCCAGTACCGCCGCCGTGCTCGGCGTGGCATCGGTGTCGGCGCAGCGCACCTTTTCCGAGGCTGGGGTCGACTCGCTGGTCTCGTCCACCCTGGCCATCGAGCTGTCCGAAGCGCTCGGCGTGACCGTGCAGGCGACCGACTTCTACAACCATCCCACTGCGACGGCGCTGGCGCGGCACCTGAACCTGGCCGCCGCCGGCCCGGCGGCAGCGCCGGCGGCAGCGTCACTGCCCGGTGACAGTATCGCGGTGGTCGGCATGGCCGGGCGCTTTCCCGGCGCGCCCGATCTGGAGGCATTCTGGGCGCTGCTGGCCGAAGGGCGCGACAGCGTGCGCGAACTGGCGCCGGGGCGCTTCGGCGCGGCGCTGGAGCAGCGCGACTGCTTCGATTCGGAGTTTTTCAACTTCACCCCGCTCGAAGCGGCGCAGATGGACCCGCAGCAGCGCCTCTTTCTCGAAGCGGCCTGGCATGCGATCGAAGAGGCGGGCTACGATCCGGCCACGCTCAAGGGTAGCGCGACCGGGGTGTTCGCCGGCGTGCAGCCGAACCAGTACGGCGGCGACGATGCGACCAGCCTGTCGATGATCGGCAATTCGCTGGCGATCCTGCCGGCGCGCGTGTCCTACCATCTCGACCTGAAAGGCCCAACCCTGGCCGTCGACACGGCCTGTTCCTCGTCGCTGGTGGCGATTCACCTGGCTTGCCAGAGCATCCATGCCGGCGAATGCGAGATGGCGCTTGCCGGCGGCGTGTCGGTATCGCTGTTCGACGAGCGCAGCACGCGCTTTTTCGCCGATAGCGGCATGGCCTCGGCCAAGGGCAAATGCCGCACCTTCGACGGCGCCGCCGACGGCTTCGTGCCGGGCGAAGGGGTAGGGGTGCTGCTTCTCAAGCCGCTCGCGCGCGCCCTGGCCGACGGCGACAGCATCCATGCGGTCATTCGCGGAAGCGGTACCAACCAGGATGGCCGCTCGAACGGCATCACCGCGCCCAGCGGCCCGGCGCAGACCGCGCTCGAAGTGGGAGTGTACCGGCGCTGCGGGGTCGATCCGTCCTCGATCCAGTATGTCGAGGCGCATGGCACCGGCACCCGCCTGGGCGACCCGATCGAAGTGCAGGCGCTGAGCGCGGCGTTTCGCCAGTTCACCGACCGCAGCCGGTTTTGCGCGATCGGATCGGTCAAGACCAACATCGGCCACCTGCTCACTGGCGCCGGCGCGGCTGGCTTCATCAAGCTGCTGCTGGCCCTGCGCCACCGCAGCATTCCGCCGTCGCTGCACTTCGACGCGCCCAACCCGCTGATCGATTTCGAGCACAGTCCATTTTTCGTCAACAGCAAGCTGCTGCCGTGGCTTGGCGCGCCGCGCCGCGCCGCCCTGAGCGCTTTTGGCTTTAGCGGCACGAATGCGCATTTCGTCATCGAGGAAGGCCCCGTTGCGCCGCCGGTGCCGCCGGGCGGGGAACAGTGGCAGCTCATCGCGCTGTCGGCGTTGAGCGCAGCGGCGCTGCAACGCAAAATCGCCCAGATGCAGACCTGGCAAAGCGATGCCGAGCTGGCCGATATCGCCTTCACGCTGGCAGTCGGACGCACCCATTTCGAACACCGGGCCGCGTTCGTGGCGCGCGACCGCGCCGATCTGGCCGCGCAACTTGGCGGCGCTGCCATGCAGGCGGACGCGCCGTCCGAGCTGGTCGCACTGGCCCGCCGCTACGTCGCCGGCGAGCACATCGCCTGGTCGGCGCTGAATGCGCAGCAGGCGCGGCGCCGTGTGGCGCTGCCGCTGTACCCGTTCGCGCGCGAGCGCCACTGGCGCGCCGCTCCGCCAGCCGGCGCCGCGCAAGGCCAGACCCACGCGCACGACTGGACCGGCGACGAATGGTTCTTCGCCCAGCATGTCATCGACGGCGAACGCGTGCTCCCGGCGGTCATGTACCTCGAACTGGCGCGCCAGGCCAGCGGCGCCGACGCCTTGCACGACGTCAGCTGGCAGCGCGCCCTGGTGGCCGGCGCCGCACCGCTGCGGGTCGAGGTCGACATCGCGGGCGAGCGCTTCGTGATGCGCAGCGGGGCCCAGGTGCTGTGCGAAGGCGGCTTCGGCGCGGCCCCGGCCACGCCCGCCCGGGTCGATCTGGATGCCATTGCCCGGCGCTGCACCGGCCGCATCGACGCCGACGCGTTTTACGGCGCCCTCGCGGCGGCCGGCTTTGCGTATGGCGACGCGTTCCGTGGCCTGGCCAGCGCCGTCAGCAACGAGTGCGAAGTATTGGCCGAAATCGCCCCGCGCAGCGGCGAACTGGCCCCCACATCGCTGGAGGCGGGCTTGCAGGCGCTGGCGGCCATCGGTGGCGCGGTCGGCACCGACCTGCCGCTGCCGTTCGCCTTGGCCAAGATCAGCTGGCATGGCGCGGGCGCGCCGCGCTGGGTCCATGCCGAACTGACGGCGCCCGACACCTATAGCCTGAATTTGCTGGACCAGCATGGTGACGTGCTGCTGGCGGTGCGCCAGTATTGTGTGCGCGTGACCGAAACCGTGCTGGCGGCGCCATGCTGGCAGGCGGGCGAGGCGCCGGCCGCCGCGCCGGTGCGCGCATCGCTGTACATCTTGTGCGACGCGCACGCGCAGTCGCCGGCCGACGCGCCGGTCGTGCGCCAAGCGGCGCAGTGGCGCGACACCTTTCAATACAGCTGGGAGTTTCCATTCGATGACGATGCCAGCTTTGAACGCTTGCTGGGCGAATTCGACCTGCGCCATCTGACGCTTGAGCGGGTGGTGATCGTGCCCGGTGGTGACGGCTTGCGCAATTTGCAGGCGCTGCTCGGCGCGGCCAGGAGCCTGATGCGTGCGGGCCGCAGTGCGGAGCTGGTGGTCGAGGCGAGCGAGGACGTGCCTGCGCAAACCGCCCTGGCTGCGGCGGTGCGCACGATCGCGCTCGAAAGCGCGCGCCTGCGGCCCGTGTTCCGCCTGGGCGGGCGCGAGCTGGCGTTGCAACTGCCGCCCGTGGACAGTGCTCCGAAGGCGGCGGTGCTGCGCCACGGCGGGGTGTATCTGATCAGTGGTGGCGCCGGCGCGGTCGGCATGCATCTGGCGCGGTCGCTGGTGCGCGAGCACCAGGCCAAGGTCGTGCTGATTGGCCGCAGCGCCCGCGAGGCCGGCGACTACACCTATATCCAGGCCGACGTGACCGATGCCGCCCAGGTGCGCGCGGCCATCGCCCAGGTGATCCAGCAGTTCGGCCGCATCGACGGCATCATCCACGCGGCCGGGGTGATTCGCGACGCGCTGCTGGTCAACCACGACCCTGCGGCTTGCGCACTGGTGTGGCAAACCAAGGTGGCCGGCGCCATCAACCTGGACGAAGCGACCAGCCACCTGCCGCTCGACTGGTTCCTGTGCGGTTCCTCGATCGCCTCCTTGTACGGCCACGCAGGGCAGGCCGCCTACGCTGCGGCGAACGGCTTCCTGGACGCCTTCGCCCAGGCCCGTGAAGCGCTGCGCGCCGCCGGCCGGCGCCAGGGACGCAGTGTCTCGGTGGCGTGGCCGATCTGGCAGCAGGGCGGCATGGCCGGCGCGCTGGCGGCCGATCCGCTGCACGTGGCCATGGCGCCGGCGCGGGCCGTTGCCGCCACCTGGCGCGCACTGGCCGCCGGACCGGTCAACGTCGCCATTCTGCATCGGCGCCGCGCGCCAGCCATGCCGGCCACTCCGGCAGCCGTGGCGCCGGCGGCGCTGCTCGACTGGTTGCGCGCGCTGTTCGCCACCGAACTGCAACTGCCCGCCGAGCGGGTCCAGCCTGATACGCCGTTCGAACGCTTCGGGCTCGATTCGGTGCTGGTGGTGCAGATCAACCGCGCGCTGGAGCGCCGCTTCGGTACGCTGCCGAAAACGCTGCTGTTCGAATACCGCAACCTGCGCGAAGTGGCTGGCTACCTGGCCCCGAAAGCGGCGCCCGTCGGCGACCACACCGAACCCGCCACGGCGCCCCCGACATCGTCGGCGGTGGCCGTCATCGGCATCGCAGGCCGCTTCCCTGGCGCCGACGACCTGGCCGCGCTGTGGCGCAACCTGAGCGAGGGGCGCGATTGCATCGTCGAGATTCCGGCCGAGCGCTGGCCGCTGGCCGGTTTTTACGATGAGCGCAAACAGCCCGGCTACAGCTACGCCAAATGGGGCGGCTTCCTGTCCGATATCGACTGCTTTGACCCCTTGTTTTTCCAAATCGCTCCGGTCGACGCCGAGGCCATGGACCCGCAGGAACGGCTGTTCCTCGAAAGCGCCTGGCATGCGCTGGAAAACGCCGGCTACACGCCGGCCCGGCTGGGAGCGCGCACCGCCGTCTTCGCCGGTGTGATGTACGGAGAATACCAGCTGCTGGCAGCCACCGCCCGCGCCGAGGGCCGCTTCCTGCCCGCTTACTCGCCTTACTGGTCGATTCCGAACCGCGTGTCATACACGATGAACCTGCGCGGCCCGAGCATGGCGGTCGACACGGCCTGCTCGTCTTCCCTGAGCGCCATTCACCTTGCCTGCGAGAGCCTGCGGCGGGGCGAATGCGAGGCTGCGCTGGCCGGGGCGGTCAACCTGAACCTGCATCCGCAAAAATATCTTGGCCTGAGCCACGGCCAGTTTGCCTCGACGGACGGGCGCTGCCGCAGCTTCGGCGCCGGCGGCGACGGCTACGTGCCGGGCGAGGGTGTGGGCGTGGTGGTCCTGAAAATGCTCGACAAGGCGATCGCCGATGGCGACCATATTCACGGCGTGATCCGAGCCTGCGCCGTCAATCATGGCGCCCGCACCAACGGCTACACGGTGCCCAGTCCCGCGCTACAGGGCGAATTGATCGCCAGCGCGATGCGTAGCGCCGGCGTGGCGCCGGACAGCATCGGCTACATCGAAGCGCACGGCACCGGCACCGCGCTGGGCGACCCGATCGAGTTGGCTGGCCTGGCCAGCGCGTTCGCGGGCACGCGCCGCCAACGCCTGCTCGGCTCCATCAAATCGAATATCGGCCATCTGGAAGCCGCATCCGGCATCGCGTCCCTCGCAAAGGTCTTACTACAAATGAAACATGGAAAAATCGCACCGACCCTGCATGCGGCCGAACCGAATCCGGCGCTCGACCTTGATGGCGCCGGCATGCGCCTGGCGCAAACGCTGACCGACTGGGATGACGCCCCGCGCCGCGCCGGCATCAGTTCCTTCGGCGCTGGCGGCGCCAACGCCCACCTGATCGTCGAAGAGCATGTGGCCGTGCCGCGCGCCGCCACGGCCGTCGAGCCACACCTGTTCGTGCTGTCGGCGCGCACCGAGGAACGGCTGCGCGTCTACAGCGGTGTGCTGGCCGACGCTGTGCGCCAGTCCGACGCCGCGCCGGCCGATGTGGCCTTTACCCTGGCCGCCGGGCGCGAGCCGCTGCCGTGGCGCCTGGCGCTGAGCGCGTCCACCCTGGCCGAGCTGGTCGAACGGCTCGATCGCGGTGACTACACCGTGGCCAAGGCACCCTGGGAAGCGCTCGACCGGGCGCAGGCAGCCAGCGGCGGCACCCTGGACGAACTGGCCGCCGAATGGCTGGCCGGCGCAACGCTGCCGCAACCGCGCCAGGGCCGCGTGACACCGCTGCCGGGCTACCCCTTCGAGCGCAAGCGCATCTGGGCCGAGCCGCTGCCCGTATCGACGGCGCCGGCGCGCGAGGCGACCCAATGCAATATCGGCGCGGCCGACATGTTGATACGCGAGCACCGGCCGCAGGGCAGGGGCGTGCTGCCGGCGTCAGCGTACCTGCAACTGGTGCTGGCGGCGCAGGGCTGCACGCGCGGCACCTTCCGCGATCTGGTCTGGCTGCAGCCTTTGGTGGTCGACGGCGCGGCGCGTGAACTGCACATCAGCTTTGCCGATGCCGCCTTCAAGGTCCGCTGCGACGACGTGCTCTATTGCAGCGGTTCGTTCGAGCCGGCGCCAGGCGTGCAGGGTGCCGGCGTTCCTGCGGCCAGCGCCGCGCTCGTGCAGGAACGCCTTAGCCACCAGCAGATCTATGCCCGCTTCGACGCGCTCGGCATGCATTACGGGCCCTCATTCCGTCTGTTGCAGGCGCTCCAGGTTGGCGCCGACCAGGTATGGGCGACGCTGAGCGCCGGCGGCGCGCTGGCCCAGGTGCTCGATGCGGCATGGCAGGCGGCGCTGCCGCTGGCCGACAGCGTCGCGGCGGCGCCGTTCGCGGCCGACCGGATCGACGTGTGCGGGGCCACCGGGCAGGCCGCCACGGTCCATGTGCGCAAGAGCGATTTTGGCTTCGACGTGACGGTCATGGACGCCGGCGGCGCCACGCTGGCGCGGGTGGAGGCATTGGCGGTGCGCCCGCTGCCGGCCGCGCAGCCTATCGATACGCTGCAGCCGGTGTGGCGCCCGGAGACGGCGCCGGCCAGGAGCGCACGCGCCGGCACGGTGGGGATCGTCCACTCCGAGCATGCGCGCGAACTGGCGCAAGCGCTGGCGCGGCGCTTGCCCGGTGCGCGGGTGTTGTCCTGTGCCGAGGCGGCGCATGCCCCGCTCGACAACCTGGCAGGGTTATTCTTCCTCGGTTCCGTGCAGCCCGAGGGCGTTTCGCTCGAGCGCGCGGAACGCGATGGCGTGTACACGCTGCTGCAACTGGCGCGGCGCTGGCGCGGGCCGCTGCTGGTTGTCACCAACGGCGTGTTCGCGGTGCAGGGCGGGGATCGTCCGCAGCCGTGGTCGGCCGCCACCAGCGGCCTGGCCAGGACCATCGGCAATGAGATGGGCGTGGCGGTGGGCGTGCTGGACCTGCCGCTGGCGTTCGAGCCGGAAGCTGCGGCGGCGGCCATTGCCGCCGAGCCGGAAGGCGAGGGCCTGGAAGTGGCCTGGCGCGCCGGACGGCGCTACCGCCGCCATCTGCGCGCCGTGCGGCTCGACGCGCCAGCCTCCCTGCCGCTGCGCGAGAACGGCGTGTACGTGATCGCCGGCGGCGCCGGCGGCCTGGGAATGACCACCGCGCGCTGGCTGGCCGCCAGCGGGCGCGCCCGCATCGCCCTGCTGGGGCGCAGCGCGGCGCAGGAGCGCCAGGTCGAGGAGCTGCGTGCGCTGGGGGCCGAGGTGATGTACTGTAGCGCCGCGCTGGAGCGGCGCGACCAGGTGCGCGCCGCGTTCGAGCAGGTACGCAAGGCCTGGGGCCCGATCAATGGCGTCATCCATTCGGCGCTTGTGCTGGCCGATACCAGCATTGCCCAGATGAGCGAGGCGCGCTTTGCCACGGCGCTGCAACCGAAGTCGCTGGGGGCTATCCATCTGGCCGACGCGGTGGGCACCGACACGCTAGACTTTTTCCTGTTCTATTCCTCGGCAAACTCGTTTTCCGCTAATGCCGGGCAATCGAACTACGTGGCCGGCTGCACCTTCAAGGATGCCTATGCCGAGTGGCTGCGCTGCGAGCGTGGCTGGAACGCGCGCGTCATCAATTGGGGTTACTGGGGCGAGACCGGCAGCGTGGCGAACCAGGTGGTGCGCGAGCGCCTGGAGCGGGTCGGCATCCTGTCCATCACGCCGGCCGAAGGCATGGACGCGCTGCGCCGCACCCTCGGCTCGCCGCTGGCACAAGTAGTCGCCATCAAGGCCACCCCGCAGGCGCTACTGCGCCTGCACATGCTTCCCGACGTGACGGCAAGCATCACACCCCTGGGCGCCGTGGCACTAATCCCCGCCGATGCGTTGGCGCCGGATGCGGCCGCGCGCCGCCTGGTGACCGGCTTCGCGCAGCTTGAACATTATGCGCACGCCGCCCTGAAGACGCTGACCCTGCCGGTCCAGGTGGTGGCGCGCCACCAGCGGCTGGCGGCGGCACTGAGCATGTGGCAGGGCCAGAGCGCCATGCCCGCGCGGCAGCGCGCCGATCTGGAACGGGAATACCCGGAACTGACACCCTACGTGCGCCTGCTCGACGTGTCCCTTGCCAGCTACGGCGAGGTGCTGGCTGGACGCAAGGATGCGATGGAAGTCCTGTTCCCCGGCGGTACGCTCGATCTGGTCGAGCCGATCTACCAGGGCAATGCGCTGACCGGCTACTACAACGGCGTGCTGGCCGGTGCGGCCGCCGATCTGGTGCGCCGCGCCACAGGGCCGGTGCGCATCATCGAAATCGGTGGCGGCACCGGCGGCACCACCGAGGCGGTCTTGCGGGCGTTGGCGGCAACCGGCAAACCGGTCGACTATCTGTTTACCGACGTGTCGCCGGTATTCCTGCGGCGCGGCCAGCAGCGCTGGCAGGAAACGTACCCGTTCGTGCGTTTCCGCCTGCTCGATATCGATACGCTGGACCCGTCGATCGTGGAGGCGGACGGCGGCGCCGACATCGTCATCGCCGCCAACGTGCTGCATGCAACCGGCGATTTGCGCACCGCGCTCACCAACGCCAAACGCCTGCAGTCGCGCGGCGGCGTGCTGCTGCTGAACGAAATCAGCAGCTTGCAGATGTTCGCTACGCTCACCTTCGGCATGACGCCGGGCTGGTGGCTGTTCAAGGATGCCGGCGAACGGCTGGACCACGGCCCGGCCGCCGCTCCATCGAGCTGGCTGCGTTTGCTGGACGAATGCGGCTACCGTCAGGGCGCCGTGCTGTGCACCGAAACGGCGATCCAGGCCGTCATTGCCGCCGTCAGCGACGGGCAGATCGAAGGAGGCGGCCCGGCCACGCCCGCCATGCCCGCGCGGGTGGCGCCGGCAAGCGCCCGGACCAGCGCCGCCGTGGCGCCATCCGGCGCCGTCGACTGGCTCAAGTCGGTGTTCGCCGAGGTGCTCAAGCTGAGCGTGGCCGATATCGAGGCGGGCGAACCGTTCGACCGCTATGGTCTCGATTCGCTCGCCGCGCTCGAAATCATCGAACGTATCGAGGAGCGTACCGGCCGCCTGTCGAAAACGCTGCTCTTCGAATTTAACACCATCGCCCGGCTGGAACAGCACCTCGGCGCCAGGCTGGCGCAGGGCGATAGCACCACGCCGAACGCGCAAGCCAGCGCCGCCGAAGGCGCCGCGACCAGCGCGGCCGACACCGACGCGATCGCCATTGTCGGCCTGGCCGGACGTTATCCGGGCGCCCCCACGATCGAGGCGTTTGCCGGCTTGCTGGCCGAAGGGCGCAGTGCGATCGGCTCCCTTCCAGCCGGCCGTTGGGACAGCGCTGCCCATTACGACCAGCGCCCCGGCACGCCCGGGCGCAGCTACAGCCGCAGCGGCGGCTACCTCGACGATATTCGCGGTTTCGACGCCGCGCTGTTCCATCTCAGTCCACGCGAAGCGCGCCTGATCGATCCGCAGGAACGCCTGTTCCTCGAAACCGTCTGGCACTGCCTCGAAGACGCCGGCCAGTCGGCCGACACGCTCAACGCGCGTGGACCGGTGGGCGTGTTCGCCGGCGTGATGTACGCGGCCTACCAGTGGAATGCCACCGAGGCGTGGGCGCGCGGCGCCAGCGCCGCCACGGCCGGCTCGGCCCACTGGTCGGTGGCCAACCGCTCGTCTTTCTATTTCGGTTTCACCGGCCCGAGCCTGGCCATCGACAGTGCCTGCTCGTCGTCCCTATCCGCGATCCACCTGGCCTGCCAGGCGATTCGCAATGGCGATTGCAGCGCCGCCATCGCCGGTGGAGTGAACCTGATCACCCACCCGCTGCACGATATCCAGTTGAGCGAAATGCAGATGCTCTCGCCCACCGGGTCCTCGGCGCCGTTCGGCCAGGATGCCGATGGCTTCGTGGCTGGCGAAGGCGTGGGCGCGGTGCTGCTGCGCCGCCTGGACGACGCCCTGCGCGACGGCGACCGGATTCATGGCGTCATTCGCGCCAGTGCGCTCAACGCCAGCGGGCGTACCGCCGGCTACACCGTTCCTGATCCGGCCGCGCAGGGCGCCGTGGTGGCGCAGGCCATGCAGCGCGCCGGCGTGAGCGGGGCCGATATCAGCTACGTCGAGGCGCACGGCACCGGCACCCGTCTGGGCGACCCGATCGAAATCGGCGGCCTGCAAAAAGCCTTTGGCGGCGCCGCCCCCGGTGCCTGCGCAATCGGCTCGGTGAAGTTCAATATCGGCCACTGCGAGTCGGCGGCCGGCATCGCGGCGCTGACCAAGGTCCTGCTGCAGATGCGTCATCGCACCATTTACGCCGGCGCCGCCGCGCGTGCGCTCAATCCGCACATCGACTTCGCCAATTCGGCCTTCAGCGTCGCGCGCGACGCCACGCCGTGGCGCGCCGCGCACCCGATTGCCGGTATCAGCTCGTTCGGCGCGGGCGGTGCGAATGCCCACATGGTGGTCGAGGCGGCGCCGCAGCGCACTGCCTCTGCCGCCGCCGACGCCGGACCCCAGCTGATCGTGGTGTCGGCCAAGACGCCGGAAACGCTGCGCCGCGTGCTGGAGCGGCTCCATACCGTCCTGGCCGACGCGCCGGTGCTAGCCGACCTGGCCTACACGCTGCAAACCGGCCGCGCCGCGCTCGAATACCGCTGGGCCACGGTGGTGTCGACGCTGGCGCAACTGGGCAGCCAGATCGCGCACGGCGACGCCGTCAGCCAGGGCCGGGCGCGCCGCGAAGGCACCGTCGCCAACACCAGCGACCTGCATGCGCTTGCCGGCGAGTGGTGCGCGGGAGCCCAGGTCGACTGGGAGCGCCTGCATCCGCAGCCGCGCCGCCGCCTCGCATTGCCGCTCTATCCGTTCGACCGCAAGCCGTACTGGCTGGACGACGGCGCGCCCGTGCCGGCCGCGAATGCGGCGGCAAGCTACTACGACCAGACCGTGGTGGCGCCCGACCTGCGCTTCAAGGAGCAATATCTGTCGCTCGCGCCCTTCGACAGCGTGGTGCCGGGCTTTTCCTGGACCGAGGCGTTTTTCGCGCCGGAGCGCAACCAGGCCGGCTACGACCGCATGCTCGAAGCGCAGCGCGAACTGCGCCGCCGGCTGTTTCGCTCGGTCGATTTCGCCAGCCTGCGCCGGGTGCTCGACATCGGCTGCGGGGTCGGTACTGACTTGATCATGCTGGCGCTGCGCTATCCGCATCTGGAACTGGTCGGGTTCACCGTCTCGTCCGAGCAGGCCCGGGTTGGCGTCGCGCGCGCCCTCGATGCCGGCGTTGGCGCGCGGGTCACCATTCTGCATCGCGACAGTAGTTGCGACGCCTTCCCCGGTGTGTTCGACCTGGCGTTCGGTGTCGAAGTGGCGCACCACATCGACAACAAGGATGGCTTGCTGAGCAACCTGACGGCGCACCTGTCGCCATCAGGACGCATCGTGCTGGCCGACTGCGTTTCGGCGTCGAGTGCCGTGAACTCGCGCCAGACCGGGTCTTACACGCTCGACGCCGAACGCTATGCGCAGCTGTTCGCGCGCCATCGGATCGGCATCGACAGCTGCATGGACCTGTCCGCGCAGGTGGGTAACTTCCTGGTCGACCCGCGCCTGCACGCGACGCTGCGGCAGGCCGATTCGGCCCTGGTGGCCGAGGTCCATGGGGCGTGGGATAACTTCGGCGAAGCGCTGCGCACCGGTTTGATGCGCTACGTGCTGGTCGAGGCACGGCTGGCGGCGGACGGATCGGGGCTGGCCGGCGCCAACCTGGCCGCGCTCGGGGCGGCGCCGCCACGGGCTGTGGCAGCGGCACCAGCGGTTGAAACGGTCGAAGCGAGCGTGCGCCGTCACGCCGCCGCCACGCTCGGCGCGCTGGCGGGCGAACTCGATATCGATGCCAGCTTTTCCGAACTGGGAGTCGATTCGCTCAGCGGCCTGCGCCTGCTCGATGCGCTCAACCAGCAGTACGCGATGAGCATGGCGGCCGACGTCATTTACGATCACAGTACCATCCGCGACCTGGCGCGCCATATCGCGGCGCGCGCGCCGGCGCCCGCGCCTGTCGCCAGCGCCGTGCCGGCAGCGGTGAACGCGCCGGCCACGCGCCAGGTGGCCGTGGTCGGCATGTCGGTACGCTTCGCCGGCGCCGCCAACGCCGACGCCCTGTGGGACCTGCTGCGCGCGGGCGCCGACGCCATCGGCGAAGTCCCGGTCGCGCGCTGGGATAGTGCCGCCCTGTGGTCGAGCGACCCTGAACGCTCCGACCGCACCTACGGCAAGTGGGGCGGCTTCCTGGACCAGCACGACTGCTTCGATCCGCTGTTCTTTCGGATTTCGCCGCGCGAGGCCGAGTTGATGGACCCGCAGCACCGCATCTTCCTGGAGCAGTGCTGGAAGGCCATCGAGGATGCAGGCTTTGCTCCATCGGCCGTGCAAGGGCGGCGCTGCGGCGTCTACGCGGGAGTGCTCGGCAACGAGTACGACGGCTTGATCAGCGCCAGCGGCGCCGCCGCCGACGTCTACCAGATGCTGGGCAACGCGCCATCGATCCTGGCCGCACGCATCGCCTATATTCTCGACCTGCGCGGGCCGGCCCTGAGCATCGACACCGCCTGTTCGTCGTCGCTGGTGGCGATCGACCTGGCCTGCAAGGCGATTGCGCAGGGCGATATCGACATGGCGCTGGCCGGCGGGGTCACGCTGCACCTGACGGAAAAACCGTATCTGCTGATGTCGCGCGCTGGCATGCTCTCGCCGCGCGGCGTGTGCAGCGCCTTCGATGCCGACGCCGACGGCATCGTGCCCGGCGAAGGTGCCGGGGTAGTGCTGCTCAAGGCGCTGGACCAGGCACTGGCCGACGGCGACCATATTTATGGCGTCATCGCGGCCTCCGGCACCAACCAGGATGGACGCACCAACGGCATCACGGCGCCCAGCGCCGCGTCGCAGGCCGAACTGCTCGCCGAAGTGCTTGGCAATGGCCAGATCGATCCGGCCAGCATCGACGTCATCGAGGGCCATGGCACCGGTACGTCCCTGGGCGACCCGATCGAGGCGGCCTCCCTGACCCAGGTGTTTGGCGGCCTGCCGGCGGACAGCTGCGCGCTGGCGTCGGTCAAGTCGTCGATCGGCCATACTGCCGCTGCCGCCGGCGTGGCCGGGCTGGCAAAACTGCTGTTATGCCTGGAGCATGGCGAAATTCCGCCTTCCGCCCACTTTGCCCGGATTAATCCGCGCATCCGCCTCGATGGCACGCCGTTCTATATTCCGACGAGCGTGCGCGCCTGGCCGGGCCAGCCGCAGCGGCGCCGTCGCGCTGTCCTGAGCGCGTTCGGCTTCAGCGGCACCAATGCCCATCTGGTGCTGGAGGAAACGCCGCCGGTCGCACGGCCGGCGCAGGCCACTCGCCCGTGGCTGGTCTGCCTGTCGGCACGCACCGCCGAAGCACTTGCCGCCATGCGCGTCAATCTGGCGGCGGCCCTGCGCCGTCGTCCGGACCTGCGCCTGGGCGATGTCAGCTTTACGCTGGCCACCGGACGGCGTCAGTTCGAGCACCGGGCCGCCTTCGTCGCCGACAACCTGGCCGGTGCCGTCGACCACCTGCTCGCCGTGCAGGCCGATGGCGCCGGGGCGGGAGCGCTGGAACAGCAGCGCCGCCAATATCTCGACGGCGGGGAACTCGACATCGCGGCGCTGTTCGCCGGTGAACCGGTGCGGCGCGTGCCGCTGCCGACGTATCCGTTTGCGCGCGAGCGCTATTGGTGCACGCCTGCACCGGTGGTGGCCGCGCCGCTGCTGTTCGTGCCGCATCTGGAGCATCGCGCGCAGCAGGACGGGGTCAGTGCGCCGGCTTTGGCGCGGGTGGTCTTCGGCGACGATGCGCGCGCGGCGGTGCGGGTGGTGCCCGGCTGGAGCTACTGCTGGAAGGATGACGCGACGCTGTCGATCCGGCCGCTGGAGCAGGGCGACTACGGGCGCCTGCTGGACGACCTTGAGGCGCGCGCCATTGGACCATGTGAATTCTGCTGGCACTGGTCGGACGGCGAGGCCCCGCGCGATGACGCCGAACTGGCCCAGCGCGGTCCGGTGGCGCTGCTGCTGCTGGCGCAAGCGCTGGCCCGGGGGACGGCAAAAACGCTGGCGCCGGTCAGCGTCCGGGTAAGCGCCGGCGAGCCGGCGTTTGCCGCGCTCGACGCGCTCGGCGCATCGTTGCGCCAGGCCGACCCGCGCCTGGCGTTGACCGTCGCCCTGCACGATGAGCAGGGAAGGGCAGTGGAGCGCCAGGTGCGCGAGGTCAGCGCGGGATCCGCCGATATCGCTTTCCCCCATAACGGAGTGCTGGTCATCAGCGGCGGCATGGGCGGCGTGGGCATGGCACTGGCGCGCCATTTTGCGCGGCGCCACGGTGCCCGCCTGGCCCTGCTGGGACGGCGTCCCGCCGATCCGGCGCTGCTGCGCGAGCTGACCGGGCTTGGCGCCGAGGTGGAGTACCACCAGGTCGATGTGAGCAACGAGGCCGCGCTTGGCGCCGTGCTGGAGCAGGTGCGTGCGCGCTTCGGCCGCATTGACGGCATCTTGCATGCGGCCGGCACCATGGGTAGCGGGACGCTGGCCGGGCGCAGCGCTACCGCCATGCGCGAGGTATTGGCCGCCAAGGTGGACGGGACCATGCTGCTGGACCGGCTTTCCCGGGCGGACCGCCCCGCGCTGTTCGTGCTGTTTTCGTCGCTGGCCTCGACCGTCGGCGATTTCGGCCAGGGCGATTATGCCTACGCCAATCGCTTCCAGAGCGACTACGCGGCGCGCAGCGATGGCCGCATCGTCGCCATCGAGTGGCCCTTGCTCGCCTGTGGCGGGATCGCTTTTCCCGCGCAGGGCCTGGCCCTGTTCGAGCAGGCCAGCGGCGTGCGCGCCCTGAGCGCCGAGGCCATGCTGCAAGCCATGGGCAGCGCGCTGTCGCTGGGCGTGCCGGTGGTGCTGGTGGCCAGCGGCGCGCCCGAACGCCTGCGCGCGCACCTGCTGGCGCCGGCCCCGGCGGCGGCACCGTCCGCGCCGCGCGCAGCCGCCGCTCCGTCTGCGGCGCCGCTGGCCGAGGTAATACGCGATGAAATGGCAGCCTTGCTGCGCATGGACCCGGCCCAGATCCGGTCCTCGCTCAGCTTCCACGAGTACGGCTTCGACTCGATCTCGCTCAAGGAACTGGCCGCGCGCCTGACCGAACGCCTGGGAACCGTGGTGACACCGGCGATCTTCTTTTCGCAAAATACCCCAGCTGCGTTGGCCGAACACCTCGCGCCGCTGGCCGCAACGCCGGCAGCGGTAGCGCCGGTCGTCCCCGACGCGCGTACCGATGACGCCATCGCCATCATCGGCATGCACGCGCAGTTGCCGGGAGCCCCCGACATTGCCACATTCTGGCGTCATCTCGACGCCGGGACTGACCTGGTACGCGCCATTCCGGCCGAGCGGGCCGCACTCGGCGGCCATCTGCCCGACGCCGGGTTCATCGATGGGGTCGACCGTTTCGACGCGGCCTTCTTCCAGATCGCCCCGAGCGAAGCAGCGCTGATGGATCCCCAGCAGCGCCTGTTCCTCCAAAGCGCATGGAACGCGCTGGAGGATGCCGCCATCGCGCCGCTGTCGTGCGGCGGCACCCGCACCGGCGTGTTCGTCGGCGTGCAGGC
Organism: Massilia sp. DJPM01; assembly: GCF_030348125.1. NCBI lineage: Bacteria > Pseudomonadati > Pseudomonadota > Betaproteobacteria > Burkholderiales > Oxalobacteraceae > Massilia > Massilia sp. DJPM01. The sequence continues at coordinate 60,887 of NZ_JAQOZV010000012.1, read as the reverse complement.
CAACGACTATGCCGCGCTGATCGATGCCAGCGAGCCCCAGGCTGCCACCGGCACCGCGCACGCGATGATTGCCAACCGCCTGTCTTACCTGCTCGACCTGAGGGGACCGAGCGAAGCGCTCGATACCGCCTGTTCGAGCGCGCTGGTGGCCTTGCACCGGGCCGTGCAAAGCCTGCGCAGCGGCGAATGCGAGCTGGCCATCGCCGGCGGCGTCAACCTGCTGCTGGCGCCAGCCACCGGCGCGGCCGTGGCGGCCATGGGCGTGCTCGCCGCCGACAGCCGCTGCAAGGTATTCGCGCAGGGCGCCGATGGCTATGTGCGCGGCGAAGGCGTGGGCACGGTCGTGCTCAAGCCGCTCGCGCGCGCCCTGGCCGATGGCGATCCGGTCCGCGCCATCGTGCTTGGCACCGGGGTGGCGCACGGCGGCCGTTCGAGTTCCCTGACTGCTCCGAGTTCCCAGTCCCAGGCCTCACTGCTGGCCGATGTGTGGGAGCGCGCCGGCGTGCTGCCGGAGGTATTGACCTATATCGAAGCGCACGGCACCGGCACCGAACTGGGTGACCCGGTCGAAGCCGAGGGCATGGCCGCCGCCTTCCGCGAGCTTGCGCGGCGCCAGGGGCGCACGCTCCCGGCCCAGCCGTTTTGCGGCATCGGCTCGCTCAAGTCGAACATCGGCCACCTGGAGCCGGCCAGCGGCATCGCCAGCGTGATCAAGGTGGTGCTGTCGATGGAACACGGCATCCTTCCCAAAAGCCTGCATTGCGAAACGCTCAATCCGCACTTGCGCCTGGACGGCGGCGTGCTGGAAGTGGTGCGCGAGCGGCGTCTGTGGGAGCCTGGCGCGGACGGCGCGCCGCTGACGGCCGGGGTGAGCAGTTTCGGCTTTGGCGGCGTCAACGCGCATGTGCTGTTGCGTGCCGCGCCGCCGGCTGCGGCGCCGGCGCCCTCCAGCGGGGTGGCGCAGCTGTTCCCGGTGTCGGCGCGCAGCGCCGCCGCCCTTGGCCGCAGCGTCGCCGCCTTGTTTGACGTGGAGGCACCGCTGGCATGGATCGCCGCGACCCTGCAGGGTGGCCGTGATTGTTTCGAGCACCGGCTGGTGGCCATCGCCGCCACGATCGAGGAGCTGCACCAGGGCTTGCGCGACTGGCGCAGCGGAACCTTCAACGATCGCCTCTACACGGGCGTGGCGCCGGTGCGCGCGCTGCGCGAATTGTCGGCCTGCGAGCGCGTGCCCGTCAGCGGCGACCTGCGCAAGCTGGCGCAACGCTGGGTCGCCGGCGAACCGATTGCATTTAGTACCACTGGAGTCCGCATGCATTTACCTACCTATCCGTTCGCCACCGATTCGCACTGGCACGGCCAGCCGGCGCCGCGCGCCACGCTGGCGTTGTCGGTACACGACTGGCACCTGCGCGACCATCTGCTGGGTGGCAAGCCGACCCTGTCGGCAGCGGCGCAGCTGGCCATCGTGCATGCCAGCGCGCCGGGACGGCGCATTGCGTCGGTGGAGTGGCGCCGCACGCTCCAGGTGGACGATCACGCCACCGTCGAAGTGCGCCGCAGCGGCGAGGGCTTTGAGCTGGTGAGCGATGCTGGCATTCACGCGACCGGCAGCTTTGCGCAGCCATGCGCCGCGCCGCCACGGCGGGTGCCCGGCGCGCCCGCCCAGCGCATGGATGCCCACGATTTTTACCAGCACTGCGCGGCCGCCGGCATCGCGTACGGCAGCAGCTACCGCGTGCTGCGGACAATTGCCTTCGACCAGGCAGAGGCCATCGGAACGCTGGAACCATCGGTGCCGAGCGAATGGGCCGCACATCCGGCGCTGCTGGACGCGGCGTTTCAAACCGCGGCGCTGCTGATCGATGGCCAGGGCGCGGTACTGGTGCCGTTTGCGCTGGCTTCCCTGGATATTTTCGCCGACCTTGGCGCGGCCACGCACACGCATGTCCGGCGCAGCGGGGCCGGGTTCGACCTGGCGCTGCTGGATGCGCACGGCGAGGTGCTGGCCGAGATGCGCGGCTTCGAGCCACGCGCCGTGGCGCCTGCGGTGGCGGCGCCACTCCAGTATTTCGAGCCGGTCTGGGAAGACGCGCCGGCGCCTTCCGCCGCCGCGCCATCCGGACGCACGCTGATCGTGCGCCAGATGGCAGACGCGGGCCTGGGAGCACAAATTCGCAGCGCGCTGCCGGGCGAGTGCGTCGAGGCGGTCATGGGACGCAGTTTCCGCGCCATCGGCAGCGGCGTCCATGAGATTGCCAGTGCCGCCGACTGCGCCGCCCTGGGCGCGTTCGATACGCTGTATTACCTGTGCGCGTTCGGCACGGCGGATGCGGACCTGGGCGTCATCGACGGCGCGATCGAGTCGGAACTGATGCCATTTTTCGCGCTTGCGCGCAGCGCCATTGCCACGCGCGCGGTGCGGGTGATCGCGCCGGCGGGCGGCAGCTGCGTGCTCGGTGCATTCGCGCCGCTGTGCCGCTCGCTGGCCGTGGAGATTCCCGGCATGGCGTTTTGCACCATTGAGGTCGAGGCGGCCGGGGCGCCCGACGCCGGCGCGCGCATCGTCGGCGAAAGCAGGGCCGATGTGCACCATGTGGTGCACGGGCGCGACGGCACGCGCCGCGTCGCCGCGCTGCGCGCAAGCGCGCTGGCGCCGGTGCAACCGGTGCCGCTGCGTAAAGGTGGGGTGTACCTGATCGTTGGCGGCGCCGGCGGGCTGGGTGCCACGTTTGCGCGCCACCTTGCGCAGCATTGGCAGGCCCGGCTCATTCTCACTGGCCGCCGCGAAACCGATGCCGCGATCGATGCGCTGCTCGCGGAACTCGCCGGCGCCGGCGGCCAGGCCATCTACCGCGCGGTCGATGCGGCCAATGGCGCCGCCATGCACGCCCTGGTGGAGGAAGTCGAGGGCCTGTGGGCTGGCATTAACGGTGTCATTCATTCGGCCATCGTGCTGGCCAATGCGCCGATCCAGACCATGAGCGACGGCGCGATTGCCATGGCCCTGCGGCCCAAGGCGCAAGGCACCGGCGCGGTGCTGGCGGCGGTGGCCGACCAGCCGCTCGATTTCGTCGCCGTCTTTTCGTCGGCGATTTCGTTCAGCGGTGGCGCCGGCCAGGGCAATTACGCGGCGGCTTGCGGCATCCAGGATGCACTGGCCGCGCGCTGGCGTACCGCCTTCGCCTGTCCGGTGGTGACGATGCATTGGGGTTACTGGGGTGACGTCGGCATCGTGGCGTCGGCGCAGGCGCGCCGCCAGGCGCTGCGGCGCGGGGCCGATTCGATTGGCGCGGATGAAGGGGTCGCCGCGTTTCTGCGCATTCTCGCGGCCGGCGTCAGTGCGGCCGTGCCGATCAAGCTGTCGGCGCCGCCCGACGGCACCACAGCGGCACTGCCGGCCGCGCCGCTGCGCGCCGCCGGCGACCAGCGCTTGCCATTCCTGCGCCGCGTCGTGGCCGAGGTATTGCGCCTCGATCCCGCGCAGGTGCAGCCGGAGCAGGCCCACGAAACGCTGGGCATCGATTCGGTGGTGATGATGCAGATCACGGCGCGCCTGGAGCAGGAACTCGGGCCCTTGTCCAAGACGCTGTTCTTCGAAACGCGCAACCTGGCGCAATTGGCGCTCAAATTGCCGGCACCGGCCGCCGCACCGGTGCCGCCGCCGGAGCAGGCGGGCGCGCGCGCCATACCGGCCGACGACGCCATCGCCATCATCGGCATGAGCGGGCGCTTCCCTGGCGCGCCCGACGCGGATGCTCTTTGGGAGACGCTCAGCAAGGGCGTCGACAGCATCACCGAGGTCAATCGCTGGGAACACGACGCCTATTTCGACACCAGCGCGGCGCGCGACAAGACCTACAGCCGCTGGGGCGGTTTTATCGACGGCGTGGATGATTTCGATGCGCAGTTCTTCGGCATTTCGGCCCGCGAAGCGAACGCGATGGACCCGCAGGAGCGCCTGTTCCTGGAAACCGTCTGGGCCACGTTCGAGGATGCGGGCCACACGCGCGCCGCGCTGGCCGGCCAACAGGTCGGGGTGTTTGCCGGTGTCATGCACGGAAACTATCAGCTGTTCAGCGCCGGCCAGTGGGACGGGGGCCAGCCCGCCGGCGCCAACTCGCCGTATTGGTCGATCGCCAACCGGGTGTCCTTCCAGATGGATTTTCACGGCCCGAGCATGGCGGTGGACACGGCCTGCTCCTCGGCCCTGTCGGCCGTGCACCTGGCCTGCGAAAGCATCCGCCGTGGCGAGTGCAGCATGGCCGTGGCGGGGGCGGTGAGCCTGTTGCTGCACCCGCGTCAATACGTTGTGCTCAGTCAGATGAAGATGCTCTCGCGCGGAGCGCATTGCAGCCCTTTCGGCAGCGGCGCCGATGGCCTGGTGGTGGGCGAGGGCGTCGGCGCGGTGCTGCTGCGCCCCATGGCCGATGCGCTGCGCGATGGCGACCGTATCCTCGGCGTGATCCGCTCCAGCGCGATGAATTCGGGTGGGCGCACCAGCGGCTTTACGGTGCCCAATCCGCAAGCCCAGGCCGACCTGATCGCCACCGCCATCGCCCGCGCAGGCGTCGCGGCGGAGAGCATCACTTACCTTGAGGCGCACGGTACCGGCACCGCACTGGGCGACCCGGTCGAGCTGTCGGGACTGACCCAGGCGTTTCGCCGCTTCACCGGCCAAAGCGGATTTTGCGCGCTTGGATCGGTCAAGTCGAACGTCGGCCATCTGGAAGCGGCGGCGGGCATGGTGGCGCTGCACAAGGTGCTGCTGCAACTGCGCGAGCGGACCATTGCCCCGAGCCTGCACTGCACGCCGCACAATCCCGCCCTGGCGCTGGAGCAGTCGCCGTTCCATCTCGCTAACCGCGCGCAGCCGTGGACCAGTAATGGGGCACCGCGCCGCGCGGGCATCAGTTCGTTCGGCGCGGGCGGCACCAATGTCCACCTGATCGTCGAAGAACACGTGGACACGCGCGCCGCCCCGCATGCCGGAATGCTCGACATCGTGCCGCTGTCGGCCCGCACGACCGAGCGTTTGCAGGCGCTGTGCGCCGAACTGGCGCTGTTCATCGAGCGCCATCCGGCCATCGAACTGGGCGACCTGGCGCATACCCTGCAGACCGGTCGTGAGCCGATGGCCGTACGCACAGCTTTTGCAGCGGCCAGCAGCGCCGCATTGCTGGCGCAGTTGCGCGGCGGCGCCATCGAGCCGGCCGACGCACTCGCCGCGCAGCTGGTGCAGGCCTGGCGCGACGGTGAGCGGGTCGACTGGAGCGCCTGGCGCGTCGCGCGCGGTGGGCGCCGCGTCGCCTTGCCGACCTATCCGTTCGAGCGCATCCGCCACTGGATCGCCGAGCCGGCGCGCGCGCACGCGGCGCCAGGAACTTCCCATACCCGTCATTTCAGCGGCGACGAATGGTTCTTCGCCGGGCACCAGGTCGACGGCCGGCGCGTCATGCCCGCCAGCGCGCAGCTGGCCGAAGTGCTGGCGCTCGCGCCCGGCGCGTTGGCCAACATCGTCTGGCTCGCGCCCGTAGTCGCAGCGGAGCAGGGCGTCACGATCGAGATCAGTTTCGACGCGGACGGCGCGTTCCAGGTGCGGGCCGACGGCAACGTATGCAGCCGTGGCAGAACGGGCGGCGCAGTCCTGGCCCCGCGCACGCTGCCGATTGATCAGATTCGCGCACGCTGCCAGCCGCGCATGACGCACGAGGGCATCTATACGGCCTCGCGCAGCGCCGGGATTTTCTACGGCGGGCGCCTGCGCAAGCTGCAATCGCTGTCGGTGGGGCCGAACGAGGTGCTCGCCGAACTGCGCCCCGGCGGTGACTTTATCAGCACGGTCGATGGCGCCATGCAGGCCCTGATGGGCTTCCTGATCGACGCACCGGACGCCCAGGCCAAGCTGCCCTACGCGGTTGGCACGCTGTCGGGCACGACCGAGTTGGCCGGCGCCGCCTGGATTCACCTCGACGGCGCCAACATCGCCATCGCCGACAGCGCCGGCCGTGTGTTGCTGGCCCTGGACGGCGTGGAACTGAGGGCGATGCGCCAACCCGCGCGCGCCGCCGTGGCCGAGCCGGACGACGAGCAGGCGTTTCAGTCACTGGAGCGCTACGCGGCGGTGCGGGTGCGCCAGGTACTCGAATCGATGGGCTGGCGCACCGATGGCGTCGTCGCCGCGCCGGACCTGCCGGACCTGCCGGGCGTGGTGGCGCGCTATCGGCCGCTGCTGGCAGCGCTGGAAGCCATGGCGCTGCGTACCGGCGACGCCATCGCCGACGAGCCGGTCCACCCTGCGCTGGCGGCCCACCGCACCCTGCTGGCGCGCTGCCTGGACGCCTATCCGGCGATCCTGCGCGGGGCCGCCGCGCCGACCGAGGCATTCTTCCCGCAAGGGAGTACCGATCTGATGGAACGGGTCTACCGCGGTTCGCCCAAGGCCGACGAGTTCCATGCGGCGCTGGCGGGGGCCGCCTGCCAGCATGTGCAGGCCGCACACGTCGGCGCACGCCCCGTGCGCGTACTGGAAATTGGCGCCGGCACCGGCGGCGCCAGCGCCGAGCTGCTCAAGCGCCTGGCCGCGCTGGGGCTGGGCGTGGAGTACGTCTACACCGATATCTCGCCAGCCTTCCTGGCACATGGCGAGCGCGTATTCGGCGCAAGCTATCCCTTTGTCCGTTTCGCGCTGCTCGATATCGAACGCGAACCGCAGACCCAGGGTTTCGAGCTGGCTTCGTTCGACATCGTCCTGGCTGCCAATTGCCTTCACGCGTGCAAGCAGATCGCGCGCACCGTGCGCAATGCGGCAGCGCTGCTTGCCCCGAACGGGCTGTTGCTGGTCAATGAAATGAGCGCGGTGAGCGATTTCGCCACCGTCACGTTCGGCCTGCTCGACGGCTGGTGGCTGGCCGAAGACCCGCACGCACGCCTGCCCGATACGCCGTTGCTGTCGCAGCAGCAGTGGTTGCATGTGTTCGAGGGCGCGGGGCTCGATGCACGCCTGGTGTACGGCGGCGGCGCACAGAGCGTGCTGGCGGCCGGGAAGCGCGCGGTGCAAGCTGCGGCACCGGTAGCGCAGCCGCCCGCGTCGGCAGCGGCGGCCCTGTCGCTCGACGCAGTCACCGAGGTGGTGGCCGAAGCTGTGGCCGGGGTTTTCGAAATGTCGGTCGAGCAGGTACGTAACGGCGGCGTGATGTCGTTCTCCGATTTCGGCGCCGATTCGATCCTCAGCGCCGAGCTGGTACAGCGCATCAACGACAGGTTGTCGCTGGCACTCCAGACGACGGTGATTTTCAACTATCCCACACTGTCGCAACTGGCCAGGCATGTGCATGAATTGATGCCGGCCACCGCGCCGGCGCCCGTTGAAACGCCCCGTTTGACGCCGGTCCATGCGGTGTCGGTTGCGCCGGCGGCCGCCGACAGCGACGACGCATTGCGCAAGGTACTCGAACAGCTCGAGTCAGGCGCGGTTGACTATGAGGCCGCGCTGGCGGCCGTGGACCACCATCCGATCTGGAATTGAGGCAGACATGACTACATTTAAAGAAACCGTCCTGCGCATGGTGGCGCGCAAGGAACTGAGCGCCGCGCAGGCCATGAACCTGATCGGCAACGTGCACGCCTCCGCCTCCGCCTCCGCCACGGCTCCGGCACCGGCACCGGCGGGGCGCCAGCCGGTGGCCATCATCGGCATGTCGGGCCGCTTCCCCGGCGCGAACGACGCCGACGCGTACTGGCAAAACCTGCGCAATGGCGTTTCCAGCGTGGGACCGATCCCGCCGTCGCGCTGGGACCTCGCGCAGCTGTACGAGGCCGATCCTCAGACGCGCGGCAAGGATTTCTGCCAGCGCGGCGGCCTGGTCGACGGCATCGATGAATTCGACTGTGCGTTCTTCAACATCTCCGCCAAGGAAGCGCAACTGATCGACCCGCAACAGCGCCTGTTCCTGGAAGAGGCCAGCGCCGCGCTGGCGCACGCCGGCATGACGTCCGCCAGGCTCGATGGCGTGCGCTGCGGCGTTTTCGCGGGCGTGGCCGGCGGCGATTTCATCCACCAGATATCCGATGAAGGTATCAAGCCAGACGCCTACGCTTTCATGGGCAACGCCAGTTCGATCCTGGCGGCGCGCATTTCCTACCACCTGAACCTGAAAGGCCCCAGCGTGGCCATCGATACGGCCTGCTCGTCGTCGCTGGTGGCGATTCACCTGGCTTGCGAGAGCCTGGCCCTCGGCACCAGCGACCTGGCGCTGGCCGGCGGCGTGTGCGTTCTGAATACGCCCAATTTCTACATGGCGGGCTCCAAGGCGGGAATGCTGTCGAAGAAGGGCGCCTGCAGCACCTTCGACCGCAGCGCCGATGGTTTCGTCCCGGCCGAAGGCGTGGGCGTGATCGTGCTCAAGCCGCTCGACCGCGCGCTGGCCGATGACGACAATATCCTCGGCGTGATCGAAGGCTCGGCGATCAACCAGGATGGGCGCACCAACGGCATCACGGCGCCGAGCGCGCCATCGCAAACGGCCCTGGCGCTCGAAGTGTACGAGAAGTTTGGCATCGACCCGGCGACGATCGGGTATGTCGAGGCGCACGGCACCGGTACCGCGCTGGGCGACCCGATCGAAATTGAAGCGCTCAGCGCGGCGTTTCGCAAATTTACCGCTGCCCGTGGCTTTTGCGCCATCGGTTCGTCGAAAACAAACATCGGGCACGCCATGAGCGCCAGCGGCATGGCCGGCATGATCAAGGTGCTCCAGGCGCTGGAGGCAGCCGAGTTGCCGCCGTCGCTCAACTTCGAGCATGAGAATCCGGCTATCGGCTTCGCCGCGACGCCGTTCCACGTCAATACCACGCTCGCGCCCTGGCCCACGACCGCCGGTGCGCCGCGCCGCGCGGCAATCAGTTCGTTCGGCTTTAGCGGCACTAACGCGCACCTGGTCATCGCCCAGGCGCCGGCCCGTGTGCGCGCCGATGTACGCCACCAGACGTTGCCATTTGTAGTGTCGGCCAAAACCCGCACGGCACTGGAGCACAACTGCCTTGCGCTGGCGCGCTGGCTCGAACAGCGGCCCGAGGCACCCCTCGATTCGGTGAGCTGGACCTTGCTCACCGGGCGCGATCATCATGCGCACCGGGTGGTACTGCACGCGGCCACCCGCACGGCGCTGATTGATTTGCTGCGCGCACCCATCGGCGACACCGATGCCGCGCTGCCGCGCGCCGACGAGCAGTTCGGCACCCAGACGCCGCCGCGCATCGGCCTGCCGACCTACTGCTTCGAACGCCGCAAGCACGCGCTGGGCGTGTCGACCAAGCCCAAACTGACGAGCGCACCGCATCCGCTGCTGGACCACGCGGGGGCGGACGGCTTCCACAGCCTGTGGGATGCCAGCCTGCCATTCGTGCGCGACCACCGGGTTCTCGGCCGCCACATCGTGCCGGGCGCCTGTTTCCTGGAGCTGGCCCTGGCCGCCACCGGCGCGCGCGCGCTCGCCGACGTGGTCTTGCGCAGCCCGCTGCACATCGATGCGCAGGCCACCAGCGTCGAACTGCGCCTGCAACCCGACGGCGCCTTTTCAATCCTCGGCGCCGGCATCACGGTCGCCAGCGGCCGTACCGTGGCCGCGAGTGGCGCAGCGGGAAAGGCGCTCGATCTGGACAAATGGCTGAACGGCGCCGGCGTCGACGTCGCGGCGCTGCTGGCGCGCTTCGACGGCGCCGGCGTCGTGCTCGGGCCTTACTGCCGTGGCTTGCAGCGGCTCTGGCTGGGCGAGGGCGAGGCCCTGGCCCAGTTGCAGCTGGCGCCGGGAGAAGCGCGCAGCATCGGCTACTACACGCTGCACCCCACGCTGGTCGATGGCGCCTTCCAGGCCGCCATGGCGTTGCTGGCGCAAACCTCGCAAGCGGTGCTGGTGCCCGCGTCGATCGGCGCGGTCGCGGTACATTCGCCCCTTCCGGCCATCTGCTACGCGCACGTACGCCTGACCGGCGCGCGCAGTTTCGAGATGACGTTTGTCGATGAAGCCGGCGCGGTGCTGGCTAGCTTGACCCAATTCGGCGTGGCGGAGCTGCACCCGGCACCCGCGCCGCAGCGCTCTGGCGAACCGGCCTTGCGCTACTACCGGCCGGAATGGATTGCCGCTCCGGCGCCAGTGGGCGACGCGATTGTGCCGGGCCTGACGCTGCTGGTGCGCGCGCCCGACGTGAGCTTCGATGCGGCGCCCGCCGGGCAGCTGCTTGACGTGGTCCTGGGTGAGCACAGCCTGTCGGTCGGACCGGGGCAGTGGCAGGTGGATGCGATGCTGCCGGCGGCCTTTGCGCAATTGGTGGCGCAGCTCAAACCGATCGAACGGGTTATTTTCCTCGGTGGGCGCGCCGACCCGCAGCGCGACCTGGTCGGCTTGCTGCACCTGCTGCAAGCCTTGCCGCAGGATGGCGCGCGAGCTTTGCCGGTGGTTGTGTGCGCGCCGCCGCAGGGCGCCGCGCTGCTGGGGTTTGCGCAGACGGTTTCGCGCGAGGAGCCGCACCTGCGGGTGTGCGCAATGGAGTCGGATGATCCGGGCGCGGCGTGGAACGAAGCGCCGGCCACCCAAGCCGGCGAGGTGCTGGCCGTGCGCGCCGGCCAGCGCTACCGCCGCACGCTGATTGAGCATGTGCCGGCGGCGCACGCGGCCAGCCGCCTGCGGCGCGGCGGCGTGTACCTGATCGCTGGCGGCGCCGGCGGCATCGGCCTGGTGCTGGCCCGCTACCTGGCCAGCCAGTACGACGCGCGCGTGGTGCTGGTGGGACGACGTGCCCTGACGCTGGCGCTGCCCGAGGCGATTGTCTATCGCCAGGCCGACATCACCGACGCGGAGGCGCTGTCCGCCATCGTCGCCGACACCCGGGCGCGCTGCGGCGCGATCAATGGCGTGTTCCATGCAGCGATGGTGCTGCGTGACGTGCGCATGAAAAACATGGATGCCGCCACGCTGCGGGCGGTGCTGGCACCAAAGCTGGCCGGCAGCACCAATCTGGCGCTACTGTTCGCCGGACAGGCGCTCGACTTCATGGCGTTTTTTTCGTCGGCCAATTCGTTCTTCGGCAACGCCGGCCAGGCCAACTACGCGGCAGCGTCGATGGCGCAGGATGCCATCGCCCTCGACCTGCGGGAGCGCGCTTCGTTTCCGGTACGGGTCGTCAACTGGGGATTCTGGGGCGACGTCGGCGCGGTGGCCACGCCGCTGCATCGCCAGCGCGCGCTCGAACACGGGATCGGCGCAATCGGCGTGGAGGAGGGCCTGGCGGCGCTGGAAGCATGTCTGTCCAGCGACCAGCCGCAGATGATGCCGATGAAGGTCGATCCCGCCACGCTGGCGCGCATGGGCCTCCTGGCGTCGACCGGGGACGACGATATCGCCGCCGCCTTTGCGGCGGTCGAAAACCATGGGCGCGCCGCGCTGCGCCGCTTTTTCGGCCCCGACGGCCGTCTCAATCTGAAGGTGGCGCCCAAGTATGCACGCTTAGGCGCGGCGCTGGAAGCCATCGCGGCCAAGCCGGTCGAAGCGCACGGCGGGCCGATCACGGGCTGGGGCGCACCGTTCGCCACGCTGATCGACCAGTGCCTGGCGCACTACCCGGCCGTGCTGGCGGGCGAGAAAAACCCGGCCGAAGTGCTGTTCCCGGGCGGCTCGACCGAGTTGGTGGCGCCGCTGTACCGCGACAATCCGATCGTCGACCGCTATAACGGCCGCGTGGTGGAGGCACTGCTCTCGCGGGTCCGGGAAATCCTGGCACAACGCGAGCGTGTTCGCATTTTCGAGGTGGGCGCCGGTACCGGTGGCACCACGCGGGCGGTGCTGGCGGCACTGGCAGCCGATGCCGGCCGGGTCGATTTTGTCTTCAGCGACCTGTCCGCCGGCCTGGTTCACAAGGCCAAGACGGAGCTCGGGCCGCAGTATCCGTTTGCCCGCTTCACCACCTACGACGTCGAACGCGCGCCTTCAACCCAGGGCATCGACGAGAACAGCTTCGACCTGGCGCTGGCCTCGAATGTGCTGCACGCGACGCGCAACATCGGCCTCAGTCTGCGCAATGTGCGCAGCCTGCTGCGCGAGGGCGGCGAACTGCTGCTCAACGAAAGCATCCAGGTGTTCGATTTCTCGACCCTCACTTTCGGCCTGACCGACGGCTGGTGGCTGTACGACGACGTCGCGGCGCGCCTGCCGCATTCGCCCCTGCTCGACGAGGCTCGCTGGCGCGCCGCGCTGGCGGAATGTTTCGGCCGGGTGGAACTGGCTCGGGCCGAGCCTGACGCGCCCCAGGCGGTGTTTATCGCCACCGCGCGCGCGCCTGAAAGCCGCTTGGCGCCGGCGCCGGTTGCGGTCAGCGCGCCCGTGCAGCCTGTCGCCGCCGTTGCGCCGGCCAGCGCCGACGTGGCGCAGTTCGAGCGCGTGATCGCACGCCATCTGGCGGCGGTACTGTGCGTGGGCGCCGCCGATATCGATCCGGAGCGCCGTTTCTCCGAGCTGGGTATTGATTCCATTTCCGGGCTCGACCTCGTCAAGCGCGTCAACGCCAGTTGTGCGACCGACCTGACGGTCACCGTGCTGTATGACTACAGCAACGTCAAACAACTGGCGCGGCATATCGCCGCCGCCGCGCCGGCTGCTATTGTTCCGGCGAGTGCCGAGCCGGCGCGCGCGTCCGCCGCCATCGCCGTGGTTGGCCTGGCGGGACGCTTTCCCGGCGCGCGCAATGCCGACGCGTTCTGGCGCGATCTGCGCGACGGCGTTTGCCGCACCGGCGAAGTCCCGGCCGAACGCTGGGACGTCAACAGCTACTACGACGCCGACCCGTCCAAACCGGGCAAGAGTCCGTGCAAGTGGGGCGGTTTTCTCGACGATATCGATAAATTCGACCCGGCCTTTTTCCACATGTCGGGCGCCGAGGCGGAGTTCACCGATCCGCAGCAGCGGCTGTTCATCGAAGAAGCGTGGCACGCGCTGGAAGACGCCGGCTACTCTCCCTCATGGCTCGACGACAGGCGCTGCGGCGTGTTCGTCGGCGCCGGGGCGGGCGACTATATTCACCAGATGGACTCGCAAAACCTCCAGCCGCAGGCCTTCCTGGGCAACGGGGTCTCCATGCTGGCCGCACGCATTTCGTATTTCCTCAACCTGCGCGGGCCTGCGCTGTCGGTCGACACGGCTTGCTCGTCGTCGCTGCTGGCGGTGCACCTGGCGTGCCAGAGTATCCGCAGCGGGGAGTGCGACATGGCGCTCGCCGGCGGCGTTTTCGTCAGCACCACGCCAAGCTTTCATCACCTGACCGGCCGCCTCGGCATGCTCACGCCGAACGGCCTTTGCCGCGCCTTCGACGACGGCGCCGACGGCTTCGTTCCCGGCGAAGCGGTGGGCGCCGTGGTACTGCGTCCGCTGGAGGCGGCGCTGCGCGATGGTGACTATATATATGGTGTGATAGCCGCATCCGGGGCCAACCAGGATGGACACAGCAACGGCATCACCGCACCAAGCGCGCGCTCGCAGGCCGAGCTGGAGACGGAGGTGTACCAGCGCGCCGGAATCGACCCGCGCAGCATCGGCTACGTGGAAGCGCACGGCACCGGTACCCGTGTGGGCGATCCGCTTGAGATTGAAGGCTTGACGCGCGCCTTCCGGCACTCGACCCAGGACCGCCAGTTCTGCGCCATCGGCTCGGCCAAGACCAACATCGGCCACGCCGGCCCGGCCGCCGGCATCGCCGGATTGATCAAGGTATTGCTGGCGATGCGGCACGGCGAAATTCCGCCATCACTGCATTTCGAGCGCGCCAACGGCGCCATCGACTTTGCCAACAGTCCGTTTTTCGTCGCAACCGCGCGTCAGGCCTGGCCGGCCGCGCCGCTGCGGGCCGCCGTGAGCGCGTTTGGCCTGAGCGGCACCAATGTGCATGTGGTGATCGAGCAGGCGCCGGCCCGCGCGCCGCTGCCGGCGCGCAGCAGCGATGCGTCCCTGCTGGTCGTCTCGGCCATGAGCGAGAGCGCGCTGCGCGAGCAGGTGGAACAGATGCAAGCCTGGCTGGCCGGCGAAGGCCAGCGTCACGATCCGCACGATATCGCTTACACGCTCGGGGCCTGCCGCAAGCACCACGCCCATCGCGCCGTGCTGGGCGCCGCGGCCAATCATGCGCTGGCCGCGCGCTACCTGGCCGGCGAGCAGCTCGACTGGGAGTCGCTGTACCCGGCGGCGGCGCACCGCCGCGTGCCGCTGCCCGGCTATCCGTTCAGCCGCGAGCGCTATTGGGTCGATTCGGAGCCCGCGACCAAACCTGCGGCGCTTGAGCGCGTGCACGTCTTCGGCCGGCGCTGGATCGCGCAGGAGGGCACACCGGCGGCGCCGCCAGCGTCGCTGTGCCTGATTGGCGGCAGCGACGCCGACCTTGCGCGGCTTGGCACGCTGCTGGCCGTGCCGGTCGGGCGCGACTGGCATTCGGCGAGCGCGATCGCCATGATGCCCGGCTGCTTCGATCGCCTCGACGCGTATCTGGAAGTGGCACGCGCTGCGCCACAGGCCCGGCGCGTGCTGGTACTGCACCGCGACGGCGAGCATGCCGCCGTAGCCAGCGCGGCGCTGCATCACTCGCTGCGGACGGTGCATCCGCATATGCTGTGGCAAACCCTGGAGGTTGACGGCGATGCGCTGGCGGCCATCGCCCGTGAACTGCAAACCGGCGTCGATGGCGCCGAGCTGCGTCATATCGACGGCGCGCGCTCGCTGCACGCGGTCGTGCCCATGACCCTGCCGCGCGGCGAAGCGCCGCTGCGCCGCGACGGCGTGTGGTGGATCACCGGCGGGACGGGGCGCATCGGCATGCAGGTGGCACGCTGGCTGGTCGATCAGTGCGATGCGCGCGTGATCGTCACCAGCCGCCATGCGCCGCCGGAAGCGCCGGGACGCAATATCGAATTCATCGGCGCCGACGTCACCGACCGCGCCGCGATGCAGCAGCTATTCGATGCGATCCGTATTCGGCATGGCACCGTGCATGGAATCGTGCACGCCGCCGGCGCCATCGAACCAGCGCTGTTGACCGACAAAAGCGCGCTGCGCGCGGTACTGGCGCCGAAAATCGAGGGTGCCCGCATTCTCGACGAACTCACGCGCGACACGCCACTCGACGCTTTTGTGATGTTTTCATCGCTGTCGGCCCTGATCGGCGATTTCGGCCAGTGCGACTACGCCAGCGCCAACCGCTACCTGGAATCGTTTGCCGAATGGCGGGCGTTGCGCCGCCCCGGACGCAGCGTGGCGATCCACTGGCCGCTCTGGGCCGATGGCGGCATGGGGCTGGCCGGCAGCGACCAGGAACGCTATGTCGCCAGCAGCGGTTTCGACCTGCTGCGCAGCGACAGTGCCTTGCGCCTCCTGGGACAGGCCCTGGCCCCGGGGGCGCCGGTGCTCGCCGTCGCCTGCGGCGACATAGGGCGAATCGAGGCGGCGCTGGCGCCACGCCAGGCCGTCGCCATGCCGGCATTGCAGGCCGACGCCGGGATCGATGCGCTCGAACAGATCGTACTTCAGTGCACGGCGCGCATTGTGCGCTTGCCGGCCGAAAAACTCACACGCGCGTCGCGCTTCTCGGAGGTGGGTCTGGATTCACTGTATATGAAGGATTTGGCTTCGGCGCTGGGGCAGGAACTCGGCGTGCCGATCCTGCCGACGGCGTTTTTCCAGCACCAGAGCGTGGCCGCCCTGGCCGCCCATTTACAGCCTTCGTGGGAGGCAGAACGTGTCGCGGCCACCCCGCCGGCGCAGCCAGCGCTTGCACCCGAGCCGGCCGCGAAGCCCGCTGCCGGTAAGCCGGAGCCGGTGGCGGTGGTCGGCATCAGCGGCTGCTTCCCGCAGTCGACCGATATCGCCGCGCTGTGGGAACACCTGGCCGCCGGTGACGACTGCGTGACCGAAGTACCGGCGCAACGCTGGGACTGGCGCGCCTACCACGCCAGCACCGGGCGCGAACATGACAAGTCGGTATCGCGCTGGGGTGGCTTCATGCCGGACATCGGCCACTTCGACAGCGCATTTTTCGGCATGTCGCCGCGCGAAGCGGTGTTCATGGATCCCCAGCACCGGCTGTTCCTGCAGCATGCCTGGTCGGCGCTGGAGGATGCCGGGATTCGCCCGTCCACGCTGGCCGGACAGGCGGTGGGGGTGTGGGCGGGAGCGCAGCCCAACGAATACATGCGTCTCATCGGCGACGCCGGCGAGGCCAGGGCGCAGGCCGCCCTCGGCAATACCCAGACCATGCTGGCCAACCGGGTGTCGTACTGGTTCGACCTGCGTGGCCCGAGCCAGACCGTGGACACGGCCTGTTCCAGCTCGCTGGTGGCGGTGCACCGTGCGGTGCAGTCGCTCCAGCAGGGCGAATGCGAACTGGCGCTCGCCGGCGCGGTGAGCGCGATCCTCTCGCCCGATACCTACGTGCTGGCGTCCCAACTGGGCATGCTCTCGGCGGACGGGCGCTGCAAAACCTTCGACAGCGCGGCCAATGGCTATGTCAAGGGCGAAGGCGTGGGCGTGCTGGTGCTGAAAACCCTGGCGCGTGCCCAGGCCGATGGCGACCATGTTTACGGCGTCATTCGCGCCAGCGCCGAGGGACACGGCGGCAAGGCCAGCTCGCTCACCGCACCCAATCCGCAGGCCCAGGCCGAACTGGTGTTCAATGCCTGGAAGCGTGCCGGCGTGCCGATCGACAGCGTCAGTTATGTCGAAGCGCATGGCACCGGAACTGAGCTGGGCGATCCGCTCGAAGTCGAAGCGCTCACCAGCGCGTTTCATGCCCTGGCGCGTGAGCAGGGCGTCACGCTCGCGCCGGGCGCGTGCGGACTCGGTTCGATCAAATCGAATATCGGCCATCTCGAACCGGCCGCAGGCGTCGCAGGCATGATCAAGGTGCTGATGGCGATGCGCCACCGGCGCTTGCCGGCGACGCTGCATGTCAAGCAGGTCAACCCGTACCTGAAACTGGAGGGCTCGCCATTTCGCCTGATGACCGAAGGCAGCGACTGGAACGGCGCCGTGCTGCGCGCCGGCGTCAGCGCCTTCGGCTTCGGCGGCTCGAACGCCCACGTGGCGCTGGAATCGGCGCCGCCGGTGCCGGTCGATACGGCACCCGACTTCGCGGCCACCGTGCCGCTGTCGGCAAAGAGCGCCGACGCCTTGCGCGCCACCGTGGTGCGGCTGTGCGAGCACCTCGACAGCGCGCCGGTGAGCTGGCGCGACCTGGTATTCACGCTGCAAAACGGGCGTGAACAGTTCGAGCATCGGATCACGCTGCAGGCCAGTTCCTCCATTGACCTGCTGAACCAGTGCCGCGCATGGTTGGGCGGGGCAAGCCTGGCGGCGCATGCCGGCCTGCCTCCCATCATCCACGGCAGGCGCATATCGCTGCCCACGTACCCATTCGAGCGCAAACACGTCTGGTTCGACCAGGGACACCAGCGGCCTTCCGTGCCGGCGGCTGAAACGGCCGCACCGGCCGAGGCCATCACGATCGGCGCAGCTGCGGCGGCCGCCGTGCTGGCCGGCCCCGGCCCGCTGGAGGAGGTCCGTGCCATCCTGGCCGAGCTGCTGTACCTGGAACCGCAGGAGATCGCCGCCGATGCCCGCTTCGTCGACCTGGGGCTCGATTCGATTCTGTCGGTCGAATTCGCCAAGAAGCTGCAGGACCGCTTCAGCATCGACCTGCGCGCCAGCCGCCTGTACGACCATTCGAGCGTGGCGGAACTGGCCGCCCATATCGGTACCCCGGGCTCGCCCGATCCGCAGCCGGTGGCGCCAGTGCCGCCGTCGCCGCCGTCGCCATCGCCCGCCGCGCCTGCCCGCAGCCTCGATGATATCCGCGCCATGCTCGCCGAGTTGCTGTACCTCGAGCGCGACGACATCGCCGACGACGCGCCCTTCGTCGAACTGGGACTCGATTCGATCCTGGCCGTCGAATTTGCCAAGAAGCTGCAAGACCGCTTCAGCATCGACCTGCGCGCCACGCGCCTGTACGATTATTCGCGCCTGAGCGAACTGGCCGGCTGGGTCGACAGCATGACGGCGGCAGCGCCGCTGCCTGCCGCCGCCGCGCCGCAAGTGGCCGCCGTGCCCACGCCGGAGGTGCGCCCGACCGACATTGCCATCGTCGGCATGGCGGGGCGCTTCCCCGGCGCCGACAACCTGGACGCGTTCTGGCGCAACCTCGCGGCGGGTGTCGATTCGGTCACCGACGTGCCGCGCGAGCGCTGGTCGGTGGACGAGCTGTATCCGCACAAGACCTACTGCCGCAAAGGCGGCTTTATCGATGGCGTCGACCAGTTCGATCCCTTGTTCTTCAAGATCTCGCCGCAGGAAGCCGAGTGGATGGACCCGCAGCAGCGCCTGTTCCTGGAACAGGCATGGCTGGCACTGGAAGACGCCGGCATGCCCGACAGCGCGCTCTCGGGCATGCGCTGCGCGGTGTTCGCCGGGGCCGGGCAGGGCGACTACTTCCGCCTGATGGACCCCGATTCCGAGGCTGGCGCGCAGTTCGGCATGGGTAATGTGAGTTCCATTCTCGCCGCCCGCCTGGCCTACTTCCTGAACCTGAAGGGGCCTGCCGTGTCGCTCGACACGGCATGTTCGTCGTCGCTCGTGGCGACCCATCTGGCCGCGCAGGCGCTGGCCAACGGCGAATGCGACCTGGCGCTGGCCGGCGGCGTGTCGTTGATGATCACGCCGCAGATGCACCTGTTGACGTGCCAGACGCGCATGCTCTCACCCGAAGGACACTGCAAGACTTTCGACACCGGCGCCAATGGCTTCGTGCCGGGAGAGGGAGTCGGCGTGGTGGTCCTCAAGCGCCTGGGCGACGCGCTGGCGCAGGGTGACCGGGTCTACGCCGTCATTCGCGGCAGCGGCATCAACCAGGATGGCCGCACCAATGGCATGACGGCGCCCAGCGCGCTGTCGCAAACCGCGCTGGCCATGAGCGTGTATGAGCGCTACGGCATCGATCCGTCGACCATTACCTGTGCCGAAGCGCATGGCACCGGCACCCAGCTGGGCGACCCCATCGAAGTCGATGCGCTCACCGATGCGTTCCGCAACTACACGGCAAACCGGCAGTTCTGCGCTATCGGCAGCGTCAAGAGCAATATCGGACACCTGTTGCCGGCTTCCGGTGTAGCAGGGCTGATCAAGAGCGTCCTGATGCTGCGGGCGCGCAAGCTGGCCCCGACGCTGCATTGCCGGAACGAGAACGAGAAGATCGACTTCGCGATTTCTCCGTTCTATGTGAACCAGGTCTTGCGCGACTGGGTGCCGCCGGCCGGCGTGGCGCGCCGCGTTTCGGTGAGCAGTTTCGGTTTCAGTGGCACCAATGCGCATCTGGTGCTGGAAGAGTGGCCGGCGCCGGCGGCAACGCCAATGCCGGCCGGACCGCTCAGTTTCGTGGTCTCGGCGCGCACGCCGCAGGCACTGCGGCGCAGCTGCGCCGCCCTGGCCGACTGGCTGGAGGATGGCGGCAGCGATGTGGCACTGGCCGACATTGCCCATACCCTGGCGCAGCGGCGCACGCGCCACACGCACCAGCGCGTGGTCAATGCCGCCGATCGCGCCGCCCTGATCGTGGCGCTGCGCGCCAGCGGCGCCGCGAGCGACACGATGCTCGCGCCAGGCGCCGGCCAGGTGGTGTCGCTGCCGGCCTATCCGTTCGAGCGCAGGCGCTTCTGGGTCCCGGAAAAAGCGGTGCATCCGCTGATCGACAGCTTGGAGCACAGTTTTTCCACGGCCACCGCGCGCAAGCAGTTCAGCGCGCACCACGAACTGCTGGCGCAGCACGTCATCGCCGGCACCCCGACCCTGCCGGGGGCGACCTACGTCGAGATCGCACTGGCCTGTGCGGCGCGGCTGCTCACGCCGGGTGCGCGCATCATCGCGCTGCGCAAGGTGGTCTGGACGCGGCCATTCGTCGCGCCGGCCGAGGCCATGAATATGCGCTTCCGGCCCGACGCCGACGACATTGTCTTCGACAGTGAATATTGCCGTGGCCGGGTAGTCGTGATCGACCGGCCCGCTGCCCGCCGTATCGACTTGCAGCTCGACCACGCGGAAGAATTCAGCGGCGAAGCGGTGTACGCCGCCTTCCACAGCCTGGGCCTGGAATATGGCGGCGCCTTGCGCGGAATTACCTCGCTGCGGCGCGACCGCCAGCGGGTCATCGCGCGCCTGGAAGTGCCGGCCGACTTTGCGCGCTACACGCTCGACCCGCGCGTGCTCGACGCGGCGTTGCAGACGCCAATCGGCTTCGCACTGGGCCAGGATAGCGCGGCCGACGCCATGCTGCCCTACCTGCTCGACAGCCTGGTGCAGCATGGGCCGCTGGTGCCCGGTTGCCTGGCCATCGCTACGCTGCGCCAGGGCGAGGCGCCCAGCTTCGACATTGCCATCGTCACGCCGGAGGGCGAATTGCTGGTCGAGATCAGCGGTTTCAGCTCGCTGCCGCCGCGCCGCGACGCCGGCGCCGACGCCGCCTCCTACTTCGGCCCGCAGTGGCGCGCCGCCGCGGCGCCGCCGGCACGCGCCGCGACAGCCGGGCATACCCTGGTCCTGCACGCCGGGATCGATCTTGGCCTTGGCGTGCACCTCGCCGGGGCAGGGGCGGTCACCCAGGTCTTGCTCGGTTCAAGCTGGCGCCCCGGCGCGGAGGGAGTAAGCCCGCTCGAAATCGATCACCGTTCGCTGTCCGACTGGTCGCAACTGGCCGCCGCGTTGCCCGACCTGGGCCGGGTGGTCTTCATGGCCGGACTGGCCGGGGAGCCGCTCACCGAAGGCGTGGCGCTCGACCAGTTCCAGGACATGGCCACGCTGTCGCTGGTGCGCTTTGTCCGTGCCTGGGTGCTGGCCGAACGCGTGCTGCCCGAACTGGTGGTGCTCACCAACGGCATCTACCGGGTGCTCGACGGCGACGCGATCATGCCGCAGGCGGCCGCGCTGGCCGGCCTGGCGGGCGTCCTCGCCAAGGAGTTTCCCGCTGTTGGCGTGGCGCACCTGGACCTGCCCGGGCAGGACGGCCCAGCCGGCGCGGCGGTGGCGGCTCTCGTGAACGAGGCTGCTCCCGGCAGCTCCGCGTGGCGCGCCGGCCAGTATTACGCCCAGCATCTCGACCCGCTGGCGCTGAAAGCGGCCGGTCAGCCGGCGTTCCGCCGCGCCGGCGTGTATCTGATCGTCGGCGGTGGCGGTGGCATCGGCGGTGCGCTGGCGCGCCACCTGGCGCAAGTCCATCAGGCGCGCATTGCCCTGGTCGGGCGGCGCCCGGCCGATGCGGCCATCGACGCCAGCATCGCCGCCATCATGGCGGCCGGAGGCGAAGCGATCTACCTGCGCGCGGACCTGGGCGACCTGGCCGCGCTGGAACAGGCGCGCGACGCCGCATTGGCGCGCTGGGGCGTGGTGCACGGGGTGATTCACTCGGCGCTGGCCCTGCAGGACCAGACCCTGGCGCGGCTGGACGACGATGCCTTCAGCGCCACCCTGCGCGCCAAGGGGCGCGGCACCTGCATGCTGGCGCAGGCGTTCGATGCCGTGGCGCTCGACTGGCTGCTGGTGTTTTCGTCGACCATTTCGTTCACCCGCAACGCGGGCCAGGCCAGTTACACGGCCGCCAGCACGCTGCAGGACGCCACAGCGGCGGCGCTGGCGCTGCGCCGGCGCTGGCCGGTCAAGATCATCAACTGGGGCTTCTGGGGTGATGTGGGCGTGGTCGCGACCGACCGCCATCGCGCGCTGGCGCGCCGCCACGGCGTCGGTTCGGTCACGCTGGCCGACGCGGTCGAGGCGATCGAACGGATCGTCGCCTCGGACCAGCAACAGGTGGCGGTGATCCGCCTGCTCGCGCCGCAGCCTGAGGCGGCGCCGGCACCGGCAGTGGAGCCGCCCGCGCAGGCGCCGCACGGCGGCGCCGACCTGGACGCGGTGCGCGCGGTCGTCGCCGGCGTGCTGCGCACGCTCGACGACGAACTCGATAATGACGCCCCGTTCGACGTGTATGGCGTCGATTCGCTGGTCGCCATCGATATCCTGCACAAGCTCGAGCCGCGTTTCGGCGCCTTGCCGGCCACGCTGCTGCATCGGTATAACAGCATCGCGCTGCTGGCCGCCGAACTGTCGGCGCGCGGCGCACGAGCCCCGGCCGCGCCACGCCAGGCGCCGGCCAGTTCGATCGCCATCAACGGCGCCGGCGGCGGACCGCGCAGCTTCTGGGTCCACAGCGTGCTCGGTGAAACCGACTGGGTCACGCGCCTGGGCGCGCACCTGCCGGCCTCGTGGCCGCTGCACGCGCTGCGCGCACCCGCGGGCGACTCCGGTGAAACGCCGTTCGCCACGCTCGAAGCGATGGCCAGCGCCTATCTGGCGGAAGTGCGGCGCATCCAGCCGCGCGGACCGTACATCCTGGGTGGCTACTCGTTCGGCGGCGCGGTCGCCTTCGAGATGGGACGTCAGCTGGTGCAGGCCGGAGAGCAGGTCAGGGCGCTGATTTTGCTCGACGCCTTTGCCCCCGGTTCGGCCGCGCTGGCTTCGCTGCGCGCCGCTTCGTGGGATGGCTTCCTCAACACCGTGGTCGGCGCGCTGCTCGAACGCACGCGCGACGTGCGCCTGTCCGAACGCGAGCTGGCGGCGCTCACCGCACCTTTACTGGCTACGGCGAACCAGTGTGCGCCCTTGCTCGATCATTACAACCCGGAACCCTGTCCCATGCATACCATCATGATCCGCAACCGTCACAGCTTCATCGGACCCGATAGTCCGCTCGGCCTGGCGGCAGTCAAAATCGACGACGACCAGCCCGATCACGGCTGGAGCACCTGGCTGGGCGAGGCCCCGCAGATCGCGGCGATCGATACCGACCACTTTTGCCTCGGGCTGGAGCCGGCCATCGGCGCGGTGGCCCAGCAGGTCATCGGCTTCATCGAGCCGCAGGCGCAGGCGGTGTTCAGCAAGGTGCGCGAACACGTTCGGCGCATCTTGCCGCACGTCGACGGCGCGCGCATCACCATGGGCGCCAGCCTGCACGAGCTGGGAGCCAATTCGCTGGACCGGGTGGAGGTGGCGATTTGCACCATGGAGGACTTGCAGCTGACATTCGCGCCGACCGAACTGGCCGGGGTGCAGGATATCGCCTCATTGGTCGAGGTATTTTTGATACACCTGCGCCGGCGTGCCGGCGCGGTGCTGGTGGAGGGGCAGGCATGAGGGTGATTGTGACAGGCATGGGATTTCAGGGCGCTGTGGCGCCCGACGTGGCGCTCTTCGGCGCGGCACTGCGCAGCGGGCAGGGCGTTTTCGGCTGGACCCGTCTGGCGCGTTCGGGGCGCAGTTTTCCGGCCGCGCTGTACCGGGGCGACTCCGCGTTAGATGACGAGCGCGCGCGCCAGGTCTTGCGCGGCCGGCCGGCGGCGCTGCAGGCCAGTTGCGCCGCCGCGCTCGAGGCGCTGCAATCGGGGCGCTGGAGCGGCCGCGATTGCGCCATCGTGGTGGCGGGCAGTAATCTGCACCAGGCCCAGTTTGCCGACGCCTACGAACGCTTCATGGAACGCCCGGCGTACGTCAATCCGCGCTACGCCGCCAGTTTCCTCGACAGCACGGTGGTGGCGGCGGTGAGCGAAATCGCCGGCCTGGGCGGGATCGGGTTTACCACCGGCGCCGGCATGGCGAGCGGGAACGCCGCCCTGTTCCAGGGCTGGACCCTGATCCGCTCCGGCGCCGCGCGCGCCTGCCTGGTGGTCGGTGCCATGAGCGATTTTTCCGAACTGGAGATGCTCGCCTTTGCCAACCTGGGCGCGCTGGCCGCGCCGCCCGAGGGCAGCGACCCGGCGCGCGCGTCGATCCCCTTCGACAGCGCCAGCCTGGGCTTCGTCTACGGCCAGGCCGCCGCCGCAGTCCTGCTCGAAAGCGCCGACAGCGCCGGCGCACGCGGCGCGCAGTCGCTGGCGCGCCTGGCCGGGGCGTCGATTGTCCTTGATGGCAATGCCGGCACCGAGGCCAATGCCGACGGCGAAGCGGCGGCGATGCGCGCCGCGCTGGCCGCCGCCGGCCTCGAAGGCAGCCAGATCGACTACATCAATACGCACGGCACCGGCACGCCGACGGGCGACCGCGCCGAATGCGCCGCCATTACCCAGGCCGTGGGGACCGGGGCCGTGCTCAATTCCACCAAGGCCATCACCGGGCATACCATCGGCGCGGCCGGCGTGGTGGAACTGGTGGCCACCGTGATCCAGATGCGGGACAACTTCGTCCATCCGAATCCGCGCCTGAGTGAGGCGATCGACCCGCGCCTGCGCTTTGCCGGGCGCGAAAGCGCGCCGCTGACGATCAATGCGGCGCTGTCGAATGGTTTCAGCATCGGCGGCTTCAACACCTGCGTCGCGGTGAGCCGCGCATGAGGGCCGGGATCGAAGACATGGGCGTGTACGTCGGCCGCGCCGCGCTCGACGTGAACGTGCTGGCGACGGCGCGCGGGCTGGACGTGCAGCGCATGCAAAACCTGCTGATGCGCGAGAAAACCGTGGCGCTGCCGTTCGAGGACGCGGTGACCTTCGCCGTCAACGCGGCCAAGCCGGTGATCGACCGCCTGGGGCCGCAGCAGCGCGAGCGCATCGAGCAGTTGATCGTGGCCAGCGAATCGGGCGTCGACTTCGGCAAGCCCTTGTCCACCTATGTGCACCAGGCGCTGGGGCTGAGCCGCAACTGCCGCACCTTCGAGGTCAAGCACGCCTGCTACGGCGGCACGGCGGCCCTGCAAAGCGCGTTGGCGCATGCGCACGCCGGCCTGTCGCCGGGAGCCAAGTCGCTGGTCATCACCACCGACATGGCGCGCCCGATTCCGCATACCTACGCCGAGCCGTCGCAGGGCGCCGCCGGCGTGGCCATGCTGATCGGCGACCAGCCGCTGCTGGTGGAGATCGAAAAAGGGCTGAGCGGCTGTTACGGCTTCGAAGTGATGGATTCCTGCCGTCCGACCCCGGACATCGAAACCGGCGACGCCGACCTGTCGCTGCTGACCTACCTGGAATGCATGGAAAACAGCTTCCTGGCGTATCAGCGCAAGGCGCCCGGCACCAGCTTCGGCAGTTTCGACTACCTGGCCGTGCACACGCCGTTCGGCGGCATGGCCAAGGGTGCGCACCGCACCATGATGCGCAAATTCGAACGGGTGGCGCCGGCCCTGGTCGAGCAGGATTTCCTGCGCCGGCTGGAACCGTCGCTGCGCTTTTGCGCACGGGTCGGCAATATCTATTCGGGCACGGTGTTCCTGGCGCTGGCCGGGATCCTGGCGCTTGGGCGCTTCGACGACGCGCCCAAGCGCGTGGGCTTGTTTTCCTACGGCTCAGGATGCTGTTCGGAGTTCTACAGCGCCGTGGCCACGGCCGCCTCGCAGCGCGCCATCGCCCGGCTCGACATCGGCGCCCATCTCGATGCGCGCCATGCCCTGTCGATGGCCGAGTACGAGCGCCTGCTGGAAACCCAGCAGCGCCTGCGCTTCGGCGTGCGCGACGCCGAGCCGGAATCGCTCGACTGGGAACGCCTGATGCGCGGACGCGGCTTGCTGGTGCTGGACCGTATCAAGGATTACCACCGGGAGTACCGATGGGCGTAAAACTCCAGAAGCAGGGCCGGCTGCTGACCATCACGCTCGACAAGCCGGACGCCAACAATACCCTCGACGCCGCCTTGCTCGGCCAGATTAGCGCGGCGCTCGACCAGGCCGAGGCCGATCCGCTGGTGCGCGTGGTGGCGCTGTGTGCCAATGGCCCGGTGTTTTGCAGCGGGGCCGACCTGGGCGGCAGCGCCAGCTGCGCGCCGGCCGAGGCGGCGCAACAGTATTTCAGGCTGCTGCGCCGGTTTGCCAGCAGCCCGTGCATCATCGTCGCCCTGGTCGAAGGCGCCGTGCAGGCCGGCGGCGTGGGTCTGGTCGCGGCCAGCGACTACGTGATCTGCACCGAGGCGGCCAGCTTCCGGCTGCCGGAAGTGCTGCTCGGCTTGATACCGGCGTGCGTGCTGCCGTTCCTGATCCGCCGCCTGGGCGCGCACAACAGCCAGATGCTGGCCCTGACGGCGCACAAGATCGATGCGCGCCGCGCCGTCGAACTGCACCTGGCCGACCAGCTGGCGCCGCAGGGACATGAGGCGCTGCGCCGGCTGGTGCTGTCGGTCGAGCGCATTCCCGAGACGGCGGTGGCCACGCTCAAGCACTACATGGGGCAGCTCGCACCGATTACCGACCGCGACGAGCAGCTGGCCGTGGCCAGCATCGCCGCGCTCATGCAACAACCTGGCAGCCTCGACCGTACGCGAGAGCTGATCGAACACGGCCTTTGGGGAGGAAAAACAGCATGAGTTCCGTGGTTCACCTGCATTTTCCCGCGCCGCATATCGCGCTCATCGAACTGGCCGACCGCGCCAACAGCAACCAGTTCACGCACGAGCTGGTCGTTGGCCTGGCGCACGCGCTCGACCAGGCCCAGGCCGATCCGGCCATCCATGTCATCGTGCTGCACGGGGTCGACAATGTGTTTTGCACCGGCGGCACCCGTGACGAGCTGATCGGCATTGTGGAGCAGCGCATCCGCTTCGACGACATGCCGCTGTACCGCCTGCTGCTCGATTGCGAGATCCCGGTGGTGGCGGCCATGCAGGGCCACGCCCTTGGCGGCGGCCTCGTAATGGGCTTGTTTGCGGACGTGATCGTGCTCGCCGAGGAAGCCGTCTACAGCGCCAACTTCATGAAATACGGCTTTACGCCGGGGATGGGGGCGACCCTGATCCTGCCTGAAAAGTTCGGCAGCGCGCTGGCCGCCGAAATGCTGCTCACGGCCGGCGGCTACCAGGGCGGCGAACTGGCGCGGCGCGGCGTCGGCGTGCACGTGGCCAGGCGCAAGGACGTGGTCGCGCTGGCGCTGCGCCTGGCGCGCGAGATCGCCGACAAGCCGCGCGCATCGCTGGTGCTGCTCAAGCGGCACCTGACGGAGCGTATTCGCGCAGCACTGCCGGGCACGGTGGCGGCGGAACGGCGCATGCACGAGACGACCTTCGCCGGCAGCGAAGTACGCGAACGTATCGACACCAGATTTGGAACCTAAATGACGATTATCTTTCCGGGACAAGGCTCCCAACACGTGGGCATGGGTGCGGCGCTGTTTGCCCAATTTCCGCAGGAAACGGCGCAAGCCTCGGCCATCCTCGGCTACGACCTGGCCGCGCTATGCCGCGACAACCCCGACGGCAAACTGTCGCAGACCCAGTACACCCAGCCGGCGCTGTTCGTGGTCAGCGCGCTGGCGTGGCTGGCGCGCGGCGCGCCGCCGACCGCGTTTTTCGCCGGTCACAGCCTGGGCGAAATCACCGCCCTGTGGGCCGCCGGCGCGATCGACTTCGCCACGGGGGTGAGGCTGGTGCAAAAACGCGGTGAACTGATGGCGCGCGTGGGCGGTGGCGGCATGGCTGCCGTGATCGGACTGACACCGGCGCAGGTGCGCCGCGCCGTCGAAGGCAGCGCGCTCGACGTGGCCAACTACAATGCCTACGACCAGACCGTCATCGCCGGTCCCAAGGCCGAGCTGGCCGCGGCCGGCGCGCGCCTGCGCGGGGCCGGCGCCAGGCACGTCGTCGAACTCGACGTGAGCGCGCCGTTTCACTCGCGCTACATGAAGCCGACCGAGGATGAGCTGGCGCGCTTCCTGGACACGCTGGCGTTTTCGCCGCCGCACACGCCGGTGGTCGCCAACGCCACCGCCTTGCCTTACGCCGCCGATGCGCTGCGCGAAACGCTGCTGCGCCAGGTCAGCGGCAGCGTGCGCTGGATCGAGAGCGTGGAGTACCTGATCCGGCGCGGCGAGCGCGAGTTCGTCGAGGTCGGGCCGGGTGCGGTGCTGACCCGGCTGATCCAGAATATCCGCCAGAGCACGGCGTTCGCCAATTGATGAATACCGCGACGATCCATCCCGCCAGCCTGGGCAGCCCGGCATTCTTGCGCGATCACGGCGTGCGCTATGCCTATGTGTGCGGCGCCATGGTCAAGGGCATCGCTTCCGTGGCGCTGGTGGCGCGCATGGCCAGGGCTGGCCTGCTCAGCTTTTACGGTTCCGGCGGCCAGCGCCTCGAAGCGATCGATGCCGCGCTGACCGAAATCCGCGCCAGCATTCCGGCCGGCGCCCCGTTCGGCGTCAATTTTTTGCACAATATGCTGATGCCGTCGCTGGAAGATGAGCTGGTCGACCTCTTGCTCCGGCACCAGGTGCGCGTGATCGAGGCGGCCGCCTTCATCGACATCACGCCGGCCCTGGTGCGCTACCGCTGCAGCGGCCTGAGCGAAGACGCCGACGGCCGCGTGCGCGCACGCCATCACATCCTCGGCAAGGCGTCGCGCATCGAGGTGGCCGAACGCTTCCTGGCGCCGCCCCCGCCCGCGCTGGTGGCCGCGTTGCTGGCCGAGGGGCGCCTGACCGCGCAGGAAGCGGCGCTGGCCGCGCGCATTCCGCTGGCCAGCGATTTGTGCGGCGAGGCCGATTCGGCCGGCCACACCGACAAGCGGGTCGCCTCGGTGCTGATCCCGGAGCTGCTGCGCCTGCGCGACGCCGCGCAGGCGCGGCATGGTTACCTGGCGCGCCCGCGCGTGGGGCTGGCCGGGGGCATGGGCACGCCGGCCGCGCTGGCCGCCGGCTTCGTGCTGGGGGCCGAGTTCGTGCTGACCGGGTCGATCAATCAATGCACGATCGAGGCCGACACCAGCGACGCCGTCAAGGATTTGCTGGCCGCCGCCGGCTCGCAGGACTGCGACATGGCCCCGGCCGGCGACATGTTCGAGATCGGCGCGCGCATCCAGGTGCTGCGCAAAGGCGTGTTGTTCGCCGCCCGCGCCAACCGCTTGTATGAGCTGTACCGGCAGCTGGCCTCGATCGACGAACTCGATGCGGGCACGCGCCGCACCATCGAACAGACTTATTTCCACGGCCGCAGTTTCGAGGCGGTGTGGGAAGAAACCAAGACCCACTACGCGCGCGCGGCGCCGGCCGAAATCGCGCGCGCCGAAGCCTGTCCCAAGCAAAAGATGGCGATGATCTTCCGCTGGTATTACGTGCACAGCAACCGGCTGGCGATGTCCGGCGCGCCCTCCGGCCGGGTCGATTACCAGATCCACTGCGGCCCGGCGATGGGCGCGTTCAACGCCTGGGTGCGCGGCACGCCGCTGGAACCGTGGCGCGGACGCCATGTCGATGCGGTGGCCGAAGCGCTGATGGGCGCCGCCGCCGCGCACCTGCAACAGATCGTCGGGCGCATCGCCCTGAGCCAACCAGAAAGAGGTCACCATGTCTGAATCCTACCGCCTGATCCGGCTGGAGCGCCATGGGGCGGTCGCCGAGATCGTCCTGAATAATCCCGGCAGCCTCAATGCCATGCAGCCGCTGTTCTTTGCCGAACTGGCGCGCGCCTTCGCGGCCGTCACCGACGACGAGAGCGTGTCGGTGGTGCTGATCTGGGCCGAAGGGCGGGTATTCAGCGTCGGCCTCGACCTGAAAGAGGCCATGGGGCTGATCCCGGAACTCGGCGCCAGCACCAGCACGGCCGCGCGCAACCGCGTGCTGTACCGGATCATCCGCGATTTCCAGGCGTGTTTCACGGCGGTGCGGCGCTGCCCCAAGCCGGTCATCGCGGCCATCCACGGCATGTGCCTGGGCGGCGGACTCGATCTGGCCAGCGCCTGCGATATCCGCCTGGCTGCGGCCGACGCCATGCTGGCGATCCAGGAAACCAAGATGGCGATGGTGGCCGACCTGGGCACCTTGCAGCGCATCGGCCGGCTGTGCGGCAGCGGTTTTGTGCGCGAGATGGCGTTTACCGGCAATATGATCGGCGCCCAGCGCGCCCAGGCCGTCGGCCTGGTCAACGAGGTGTTCGCCGACCGCGTCGCGCTGATGGAGGCGGCGCGCCGCATGGCTGGCACCATCGCCGCCAATTCATCGCTGGCCGTGCAAGGGGTCAAGCAGGTGCTCGACCACGCGGACGAGCACAGCGAGGAAGACGGCCTCGAATACGTGGCGCAGTGGAATACCAACTTTTTCCTCAGCCGCGACCTGAACGAGGCGCTGCAGGCATTTCGCGACAAGCGCGAACCGCGCTTCAGCGGCGATTGAGGCGGAACTGGCCCAGGTCGGTTGCGAGCCGGTCGAGGAAGGCGGCGCGCCGGGTCTGGTAAAAGAAATGGTCGCCGGGCAGCATGTGCAGGCGGAACGGCCCGCTGGTCACGGCCGCCCATTCGGCCAGGCCGTCGCGCCCGACCGAACGGTCTTCCAGGCCGCCATACACGATCAGCGGCCAATCCTGTGCCGCTCCCGGATGGTGGCGGTAGGTTTCCACCAGGCGCAGGTCGTTGCGCAGGATGGGCAGGTAGAAGGCCATCAATTCCGGATCGTCCAGCAAGACTTGCGGGACGCCGCCGTAACGTTCGTTCAGCTTCTCGATAAATTGCGCGTCCGGCAGGGTGTGCAGCGCTTCGCCCGTGCCGGACTGGCGCTGCGGCGCCGGGCGGCCCGAGACAATCACCAGGTCGGGCGCGAGCGCGCGTGCGCCGAGCGCGCGCGCCAGCTCGTAGGCCAGGGTCGCACCCATGCTGTGGCCGTAGATGACCAGCGACTCGGCGCGCGGCGCGCGCACCAGTTGCTCGGCGATTTCCTCGACCATGACGAGCGCATCGGTACGCAGCGGTTCGTGATAGCGCGAGTCGCGTCCCGGCAGCTGGACCGGGCACATCTCTATATCGGCCGGCAAGTCCTTTTTCCAAGGATGAAAAACCGCCACGCCACCGCCCGCGTGGGGCAGGCACACCAGGCGCATGCGCGTGCTGG
Organism: Massilia sp. DJPM01; assembly: GCF_030348125.1. Lineage (NCBI taxonomy): Bacteria > Pseudomonadati > Pseudomonadota > Betaproteobacteria > Burkholderiales > Oxalobacteraceae > Massilia > Massilia sp. DJPM01. Next base: position 29,977 of record NZ_JAQOZV010000012.1, on the reverse strand, counting down.
ACATGGGAAGATGCGACGAGAACCAGGCGTTGTGTGTCATCGGTGAGGAAGAGAAGGTGAACGGACGGGCGAAGTCGTGCTCAGGGGCGGCGCGCAAGAGTGCAGGCTTAACATTGTTGCTTGTATTATATCGCACCATTCATCGCGCCACCCTCCGTCACCTTGCCATGATACGAACCATGTCGCCTGAGGGTGCGCTGCATGCCTGGCCGTCGCCGGCGGGTGTGTCGCGCTGGACCCGGCGTCGGCTCAATCAGTCACTGCACGATATGCAGCCTGCTCGGCGGGCACGAGCGAGGGAATCTACCGCAGGCGCCGGCCAGGTCTTGAACCAGATGGCAACATGGCCGGCAAGAACGCGCGTGTGAGTACGGTGCCGGCAGACGTGCCGCCGAGCAGCGTGCTGGCCACGGGGCCATTCAACGATCCGGCTTGAACAGGACGCCGCTCTACGCGCGCAGGATGGTCAGCAGCAGCCATGCCGGCATGCCGACAAAAAGGGCAAGGTGGCCGCCGCGTTCGAGCCGTTGGCGGACATCGATTGCGCGTGCGGGGTGCATGCACGCCGCCAGCAGCGTTGCGGCTTCAATCGCCGATCGCAGCAGCGCCTCGCTCAGTACCACGCCGATGGACCAGGCGGCCCACCACAGCGCAAAGGCGCTGAGGTAAGCCTTCAGGCCAAAACTGTAGTATTCGCCGAAAGCGCTGCCGTAGGAAATATGCTGGTGCAGGTGGAACGCGGGAAGCGCCAGCGCCAGCGGGAGCAGGACAAACTTGGCGACCGGATGATCGAGGCGCGAGCGCCGGATCGCCAGGCCGGCCTGGGCATAGGCCTGCAGCGCCGCGCGCGTGCGTGTCGTCTCCTGACCCGGCGGGCCGCCGGCGGCTCCCAGCGCGCCTGCCAGGGCGCCTGGATTGGCCAGCGCGAGGGCGTAGCGCCGGCCGCCGGCGAGCTGCAAGGAAATCCCCGGGCAGGGAATAGGCAGGCGCCAGAGCCGTATCCCGGCGACGTCGCGCAGCGCGATGTCGAGGCGGTGCGCGTCGCGTTTCAATACCAGGCTCCCATGAGTAATCGATGCCCTCGCCGAAAAGAGGAACAGCACGCACCACGAGGCAGCGCAAGGGGCGAGGAAGAATGCGGTAAACATTCGGACTTGCGCCAGCGTATTTGTCCGCAGCGCATCGTCGAGCAGCATCGCCATCCCCATCCAGAGCAGGCTGGCGCGCGCGAACACATGCAGGGCGCCGGCCACGAGCCGGGCGTTGGGCGGCAACACGGCGACATCGACCGGCTCCAGCATGGCTGGGTCCGCCGACGCCGGAACCTGCACGCGGCCGGGGCGCCACGATGGCAGGGTCGACCATGCCGCCAGCAGCACCAGGAAGGCGCCGGCGGCGAGCCCGACCCAGTCGCCCCAGAGCACCATCAGGGTGCGCCCCGGGATGCGCACCGGCACGTCGGCGATCACCAGGGTGCGTTCGCCCATGCGCGTGCCGGCCAGCACGCTGCCGGTGGCGTCGATGGCGGCGCTGAAGCCGTTGGTGGTGGCGCGAAATTGCGGCAGGCGCGTTTCAATGCTGCGAAATGCGGCCGCGACCTGGTGCATTTCCGCACCCAGCGGACTGGCCGTAAACCAGGAATCGTTCGACATGGTGAGGATGGCTTGCGCGCCCAGCCGCGCGCCGTCGATGGCCAGGCCGGTATCGACAGCGTCGAGGCAGATCAGGGGCAGCACCGGGATCTCGCGCCCGTCGCCCAGGCGCAATGGGAACACACGTGCGCCATTGCCTGGCCGCCAGTCGCCGGTCCACGGCAGCAGGCGCCGCACGAGCGGCCCGTCCAGCCAGTCCGGCACGTACTCGGTGAGTGGAAACAGGCGCGTCTTGCGATAGAAGCCCATCAGGCCGCTGCCGGGCTGCACGAACGCGGCCGCGTTGTATTCGCCAGCGCTGTCGCGATCGTAGGTGCCGAAGATGAACGGCACGCCGGCTGCATTGACGATGGACAAGATTTCACGGTCGAATTCGGCACCGGCGTCGCTCTTGGGATGGCCGAAGGTGGTGGGGTAAGCCGTCTCCGGCCACATCACCGCATCCGCATGCTGGCGTACGACAGCGTCGTAGCTCATTGCGAAGTGCGTATCGAGCACCTCGCGCACCACCGCGTGCGTGCCCTTTTCCTGGCGCTGGCGGTCGTAGGCGACGATGTTCGACTGTATCAATCCCATGCGCAGCGGCTTGCCCGCCGGGCCGGGGCTGGCGGACAGCACCGCCAGGCCGTAGCCGGCCAGGAGCACGGGCACCAGCGCGGCCAGGGCGAGTGGCCTGGCAATCGCACGCATGCCGCCGGCGCGCCGCGCCAGCGCCGCCGCAAGACCTTCGTTGGCTAGCAGTAGCAGAACGGTCAAGCCGGCCGTGCCGCCCACATCGGCGCCCTGGCGCAGCAAGCGGGAGGGATAGAGGCCGTGACCTAGTGTGTCGCCGAGCAGACCGGGCATCAGCCGCTGCGTCGCTGCCCACGCCGCCGCGCCCGCCAGCGCGCCCAGCACGGCGCCGTAGCGATGCGTCGTGATGTGGCGCACCAGCGCGAAGACCAGAAATTGCGGCTGGAACAGCGGCGCGGCGAGCAGCAGCAGCGCCACCCCGGTGGCCGCACCGACCTGCGCATACAACCCGAGCGCGATGCCGAACCAGGCGAAAGCGGCCGCCGTGAAGGCCAGCGTCATGAGGTAGGCGCGCAGCAGCGTCGCGGCCAGCGTGGGGCTGCTGTCGAGGGTGCGCAGCCACGGCACCAGCAGCACGAAACTTAGCAGCCAGGCGGCGCCGCCGCGCGCATACAGCGCCACCATGGCGCCACTGGCGAGGATCGCCCCCGCGGTGCGTACTGTCGCGTTGGGAAATAGGGTCATGGTGTTCAGCGGCCTTGCCGCGTCTGTTCGATTGCCGGGGGGATGACGATACGCCGGATCGGCAAGCCGGGCGGCGCCAGTTCGGGCGGCACGATGCCGTTTTTCGGCATGGCGACGGGCTTGCCGGCGGCGTCCAGCAATTGGAAGCCGGGAGCGAACATCAGGACCGCTTCGATGCGCTGGCCGTCATCGGTTGCCTGGTGATGGCGCACATAGCCCTTCGGTAAAACAAAGTCCTCGGGCACCGCGAGCCCGACCAGGGGCGGACTGGTTCCCGGCGGCGAAAAAGCGCCCAGGCCGGAGTGGATGCCGCGCTCGTGAAGACGCTTGATGACCTCGGCCATGCTGGGATTCTCGCCGCGCGCCACGTAGCTTTTGAGGTCGGGCGTGGGATCGGCGTCGCCCTCGGGCGCACGTGCCTGCTCTTTGCGCAAGGTAATGTCCGGCGTGGCGGGCACGGTGGCCGGGGTAGCGGCCTGCGCCGGCGGCATTGCCTGCGCAGGTGACGGCGCCGGCGTGGCGGCGACGCCGCCAGGATCGGTCCCGGAGCGCGATGGCATCCACAGCAGCGCCAGCAGGGCGCCGCCGGCGATGCAGAGCAGCACCGCGATGACAATGCGGCCCCGGGATGGACCCCAGGCATGGCCGGCAGCGCTCTTCTCGCTGCCGGCCGCTGCCGGCCTGGAACGCGGAGGCGTATCCAAGGATCGGCGCCTGGCCGTTACGGCGTGGCCGGATTGTAGGCCGATACCGCCCAGCCGATGCGCTCATGGCCGTACTGATTCCAGATCGGGCTCTTGCCACCGCTAAAAGTGGTGTAGCGCGGCGCGCCGCTGCCGGTGGTGCTGCCGAACAGGCCGGAGCTGAAGGTGCTGCCGTTGTAGGTGGGGTGGGTGTCGTCCGACTGGATGTAGTCGTAGCTGCTGCTGGACGACACGAAGTGCGTGTTGGCGTCGCGGATGGTCGAGCGCAGTGCCGATGTGAGGCGGGTGACATAGCTTGTTTCGCTCTCGCCGGTCACATAGCGTAGCGCCACGGCGTCGATCTGGCCGTCGCCGTTGCTATCGTAGTCGGCTCCCATGTACTGGGCGAAGTTGTCGGCGCACTGGAAACCCTTTTGGCGCGCGACGTCGCACATCATGAAGTTCATCCTGGCGAGGGCGGGCAGGAACTTGTCTTGCATTTTCACGGTAGCACCGGTGGCCGCATCCTTGCAGGTGCTCTGCACATCATCCACCGTATAGCCCGGGTAGTGCAGGTTGGAAACTACCTTCAGCTTGACGCCGGCATAGGCGTTGGCATTGATGTAGTCCATCGCCGCCGTGACATACTTCTTGCAGCTGTTTTCCGCCGCGGTCAGTACGCTGTAATTGCAGGTGCCGGTCTGGCTCTTGAAGCTGGCGCGCGCCTGCAAGCCATCGTTGCCGCACATCTCGAAGGTGACAACGCGCGTGTTGCTCGCTTGCATGTACGAGCGTTCAGCCACGATCTTATTGTTGTATACGTCTTCGGCGATCGCACCGGACTTGGTGCGGCGCACGCTCTCGATGTCCGTGCCCCACTGCGCTGACAGATATTCCGCGTTCACCGTCGGTGCCGCGTATTTGGCGGCGCTGGTGACGGAGCCGTTGAAGCCGGCATAAATCGAGTCCCCATAGGCCACCGAGCGGTACTTGGTGGACGTGCCAGCCCGGTCGATGGTCCATGAAGCGTTCTGGTTGATGGTGCTGGCGGCCGCCTCGGAAAACGAGGCGAAGAGGGCGATGGTGGGTAGCAGTGCGTACAAGGAACGACGAAAGCGAATGCTCATGTAGTGTCTCCTTTATAGTGGGTCCCAGCTGTCAGGTTAGCGATTTCGTTAAGCCCGAGCTCGGTCTCTCAATGTATTTCAAATCCTGAGAACAGTGCTAATTAAGCATGCGTATCGCGGGTCAAACGTTAAAAATATGCTAATTTGTTGTAAATGCGCAGTGAAGTACGGCGTTTGTCGAGCCGTACAAAGCGGGCTCTGCACTAGCCTATTAATGCCACTTGACCTGCCTGTTGCCGTTCCATGAACTGAGCACGATGCAAGGGCCGAACAGGGGCAGCGTTTGCATGGGCTCACCGCCAAGCGCCTGCTGCGGCAAGCAGCCTACCCAGCCATCGCGGCCGCTGTTCTTGGCCGCGTACAGGCATTGATCGGCCAGTTCCAGTGCTTGCTCCCAGTCAAAACGCTCCGGCGCGCCGGGCAGCAGCGGGTAGGCGGTGAATCCCACCGAACAGCTCTTGTGCAGCACGACCCCATTGCCCAGGTCGAAGCGGTGCGAACGGACCGCCTGGCACACCTGGCTGGCCAGCAGATGCGCGCGGTCGCGGTCGGTATTGCGCGCCACGATCAGGAATTCCTCGCCGCCCCAGCGCACCACCACGTCGGAGGCACGGCAGGCATGCCGCATCACCTCGGCCACCTGGCGCAGCCGCTGTCGCCGGCGGCGTGGCCATGCTCGTCGTTGACCATCTTGAAGTGATCGAGGTCGACGATGAACACGCACAGGTCGATATTGTGTGCGGCGCCGGCATCGGCCGCATGCTCCCGAGAGCGCTGCTGGCGCATGGTGCGCGCCAGTTCTTCCGGCATCAGCACGCTCAGGAAACGCCGGTTCTTCAAGCCCGTCAGCGGGTCCAGCATGCTTGATTCCTGCAACGCGGCGTTGGCTTGCTGCAGATCGTCAGTGCGGGCCGCCACCAGCTTTTCGAGGCGCACATTTTCGTCCCGCATGCGGCCGACACGCCAGCGATAGCCGAGCATCAGCAGCAGCGTGCCGATCGCAGCGATGCCGCGCAGCCACCATGTCTGCCACCAGGCGGGCAGCACCTGGAAGGCGAAACTGGTGGCCGGACCCCAGGCACCGTTCGGCCCGATGCGCGCCGACACGTCGAAGCGGTCGTTGCCGTGCGCCAGTCCGGAGTAGCGTGCGTCACGGCTGTCGGTGATATTAAAGGCGGTTTCGCGGCCCAGCAGACGTTCCCGGTACTGGATTTTTCCTTCGCCCACGAAGCTCAGGCCCGTGTACCGCACTTCAAAGGTATTGTCCGCCGTCACGCGCACCTCTCGGGCGGCCGCCGGGTAGTCGATGCCACCGATTCTGGTACGCAGCAAGGTCGTGCGCAATGGCTGGTCGGCGGGCAGGACGGCAAACGCCTTCTGGTCGAAGCGTACCAGGCCCTTCGTGGTGCCGAACCAGGTATCGCCATCTTTGTCGGCAAGAAATGCCATGGCGGCCGTATCTTCGCCGATCAGTCCCTCGGTCGCGCCGAAGTGGCGGCTGCCTTGCGGGGTCAGCAGGTCGATGCCCTGGCCGCCGCCCAGCCAGATGCGGCCGAGCGCATCCTCGCCTGCCAGGTAGACCTTGTCGGGCGACTGGGTCGATGCCGCGTCATAGTGCTCCAGGACGTGCAGCTTGCCGTTCTCGTAGCGCACCCTGGCCATGCCCAGCGGATCGAAGTAGGGCAGCAGGAAATCGCCATTGCGCAGCGCGACGATATAGCTTACCGAACTGTCCCTGAGCCCGTCGCTGCTTGTAAAACGGCGCCATGTGCCGTTTTCCAGCACGGCCGGGCCGTTCTGGGCGGCGACCCAGACGCGGCCGCGCGTATCTTCGCGCACGTCGCTGATGTATTCGCTGGCGCTGCCGCCCGGGAGCACGACTTGTTCAAAATGCAGCTGCGCAGCGCCGCTATCGGCATGCCACAGGCCGGCACCATCGGTACTGGCCCACACGCTGCCGTCACGCGCGGCGAGCAGGCGGAAGGTCCGCTTGGCGGGCGTGCCCGCGCTGATGACCTGGCGCGTCAGGGCGCCGCTGGACGGGGAGTAGCGCAGGATTTCGTTGCCGGGCACGCCGGCGAGGAAGATGCTGCCGTCGGGCCCCTGGACGATCGAGCGGATCATATTGTCTTCCGTTCCCTTGATGGTGCGGAACTGCGCGCCATCGCTCACTGCCAGGCCGTGGCTGGTACCGACCATCAAACGCTGGTCGCGGTCGCGGAAGACGTTCCACACCACGTCGTAAGGCAAACCTTCGCTGGTGGTGTAGGCATGCAAGATGCCGCGTCCGAGCAGGCGATGCAAGCCCACCGAGCCAATCCATAGCGACCCTTCGCGGTCTTCCAGCACCGGCCAGGGGGCGCCCGGCAAGCCATTTTTGCCCGTCGTGATTTCCCATTGCTCACCTGTGCGATGCAGCAAGCCGTGATCGGTCGACACATACAGATCGCCCCGTTTTCCCGTGGCGAGGTAGCCGCGGCTGCTGACCAGGGGAATCGGGGTGGCGGCCAGGTCGAAGCGGGAGCCGTCGGCGCGCAGCAGCCACAGGCTGGTGGGAGTGCGGGCCCAGATCCGGCCCTCGCCATCTTCAGCCAGGGCGTCGACCCGCTCGTGCGGTTCGCCTTCCGGGACCGGGATGTCATGCCACCGGCCATCGCGCCATGCCAGCATATGCGCTTCGCCATCCCAGCGCCCGATCCACAGGGATGGCGATGCTTTCGATTGCAGGATGGCGGTGGCTTCTCCTCCGGGCCAGTTCGCCAGCGGGCTGAAGCCGGACTGGACGTCGCCCCGGTACGGACCTTGCGCCGTGGCGGCGAACAAGCCGGCCTTGCCGTGGGCAAGCCCGTTGATGGATACCGCCGGCAAGCCCGAGCTGGCCTTGACGGGCATGAAACGGTGCCCATCGTAGCGGGCCAGGCCGCCGTGGGTGCCGGCCCACAGCACCCCGGACCCGTCTTCCAGCAGGGCCGTCATCACGGTGGACGGCAAGCCCTCCTTGAGGCCGAAGGCATCGAAGCGGTAACCGTCGTAGCGGTACAGGCCGTCTTCGGTGCCGGCCCAGATAAAGCCTTGTCGATCCTGTATCAGGCGCAGCACGCCCACGTTGTTCAGGCCGTGTTCGGCTCCGTAGCTGCGATAGCTGAACCGGGCCTTGGGCAATATTCCGGCAACGCCCGTGCTGGTGGCGGACGCCTGCGCCGGCGGCACGCCAGCTTGAGCAGGCGCCATCGTCAGCCACAGGACGCACAGCCCCGCCAGGAGGCGCGCGCGATGGAAAAGGGCGGCACCGGCGAGGCCGGACCTTGCTGTTGGTAGGATCGCCATTCCCCTTGACTGCTGCGCATCGGTCTGGACCCGGAGTATCTGCCTTGCGCGAGTCAACCGCAGTAGGGGCAAAATGTGTTTCTCCAGTATCAGGGACCGGGTTGCCAGTGTCAAATAGTTGCACCATCCAAACGTGCGGATGTCACCCTGGAGAGACGGTATGCATAAACGGCTACCTTGCTTGAAAATCCAGTACGCCGGCGCCCGGGGCACGCGGGCGCGGCGAGGCCGCGCCGATGATCGCCGCCCGGCGCTTAAACGCTGCCGGCGCGCTCGATGACGAGAATGCGCGCCTGTCCCTGCGGGTGCGCGCTGTGAGCGTCGCCGGCGGCAGCGTGGAAGATGTCGCCGGCGCGCAGGTGCGCCACCAGCTCGCGGCCAGCCTCCCGATAGTGCATTGTCACTTCGCCATCGAGCACGGCGAACACTTCCTCGCCATCGTTGACATGCCAGGGGTAGGGCTGGTCGGTCCAGTGCAGCCGCACGGTGGCGTCTTGCATGGCGGCGATCAGCTGCGCCTCCCAGGCGCGCGAGCCCGTGTAGTCCTTGCCGCGTACGATCCTCATCCCTGGTTCCAGTCGTAGTCCATCTGGCGCGCGGTGCGCACGGCCAGCTCGCGCCCCGCCAGCCGTTCGACCAGGTGCAGCGACATGTCGATGCCGGCTGAAATGCCGCCGGAGGTGACGATGGCGCCGTTGTCGATCCAGCGCCGTTCGGCCAGCACCCGCACCTGCGGAAAGGCCGCGCGCAGTTCGGCCACGTCTTCCCAGTGGGTGGTCGCCTCCTGCCCGTCGAGCAGGCCGGCCTGCGCCAGCAGGATGGCGCCGGTGCAGACCGACGCCGTCAGTTCCGACGTTTTGGCGGTGGCGGCGATCCACGCGATCACGTCCGGCTTCGACATTTCGGCCGTGACCACGCCGCCCGGCACGATCAGCACATCGATCCTGCCGGCGCCGGCGAAATCGGCTTCCGGCAGCACGCTCAGTCCAGCCCGGGCGCGCAGCATCGCGGCCGTGGCGCCGACGGTGCGCACCCGGAACGGTGCTTCGCCATCCGGCATCATCTTGGCCGCCACGCGGGTGGCGCAGGTGAACACTTCGTAGGGCCCGGCGAAATCGAGGACTTCGACGTCGTCGAATACATAGATAGCGATGGTGCGTGTCATATTGCCTCCTTGAACAAGAGGCCCATCATGTCACGGGGGCGATTGACATGAATGACATTCATAGTGGAATATCTGCCAAATGAAACCAATCGATATCTGGCTGCTGGTGTTTCCCGGCTTCGTACTGCTGGACGCGACCGGCCCCGCGCAGGTTTTCGCCAGCGCCAACGACGAGGCCCGCGACGCGGACTTGGCGCAGCCTTACCGGATCGGCATGATCGCGCCCGGCGGCGGTCCGGTGGCGTCGTCGTGCGGCGTGACGGTGCTGGCCGCGCCGCTGCCGGCGGCAGGGCGCAAGCTGGCCGGGGCGACGCTGATCGTCTCCGGTGGACGCGGCGTGGCGCAGGCGGGCGGCGCGCATGACGCAGCCATGGTGCGCTGGGTGGCACGCGCGGCGGGCCGGGTGGCGCGCTGCTGCGCGGTGTGTACCGGCGCCTTCGTGCTGGCGCGCGCCGGCCTGCTCGACGGCCGCCGCGCCGTGACGCACTGGATGGACGCGGCCTTGCTGCAGTCGCAATTTCCCGCGATCGACGTGCACGACGACGCGATCCATATCAAGGATGGTCCGGTGTACACCTCGGCCGGCATCGCCGCCGGCATGGACCTGGCGCTCAGTCTGGTGGAGGAAGACCAGGGCCGCGCGGCCAGCCTGGCGGTGGCGAAGCGGATGGTGGTGTTCTTCAAGCGGCCGGGCGGCCAGCGCCAGTTCAGCTCCCAACTGTTGGCGCAGGCCGATCCGCAGGACGTGCATGGCCAGCTGGTCGCCTGGCTGCGGCCGCGCCTGGGGCAGCAGATCGACGTCGACCAGATGGCGGCCGCGTGCGCGCTGTCGGTGCGGACCCTGCACCGCCGGCTGCGCCAGGCGGCCAACCTGTCGCCGGCACAGCTGCTGCTGCGGCTGCGCATGGAAGCCGCATGCGGCCTGCTCGAACGCCCCGGCATGACGGTCAAGCGCGCCGCCAGCCAGAGCGGCTTCGGCAACGAGTACAATCTGCGCCGCGCCTTCGCCGCACAGCTGGGCGTGGTGCCGAGCGACTACCAGGCGCGCTTCGGCTGAAGCTTGACCATGGGGTGGCCATGGTCAATCCCAGGTCCTTAGTTCCTTCCAGCCGTCAACGCGACCCTGCCCGCATCACGCGACTTTTGCCCGAGGTAAGGCAGCAAGCTGAGCAGTGCAAGGAGTGACAGCGCAACACCGACCCACAGCGGCGAGCGCAAGCCCCAGCCTGCGGCGATACCCAGGCCGCCGATCCACGACCCGACGCCCAGCCCGATGTTGATGACCGATGTGTGAACGGTGTTGACCAGTGGCCCGGGATGCACGGTCTTCATCACGCGCGCGATGATGGCGGGATTCATGGACATGCCAACCAGGCCGGTGACCACCAGCATCGCAATGCTGATCGTTTGATTGTCGGCGAAGAGGGCGAACAGCGCCAGGCTGACGCCCAGGAGCATCATGCCGCCGACCATGATGGGAATGGTGTACTGGTCCGCAAAACGGCCCACCACGCCATTGCCCACCACGTTGGCGATGCCGTAGACACCCAGCAGCCACGGAATCGAGGAAGACGGAAAACCGGCAATCCCGGTCAGGATCGGCGTGTAGTAGCTGAAGGCCGCAAAGGTCGCGCCGATGATCAGCCCACTGCTGGCATAGGCCGTCCAGAGATGGGGATTCCTGAACTCCCCCAGTTCGTCGCCGAGGCTGACCGCGTCGGCGGACCTTGAGCGCGGCACCAGGATGGCGATGAGCGCCATGCACGCTGCCGCCAGCACCACCACCAGCCAGAAGCTGGCGCGCCACCCCATGTGCTGGTCGATGAGCGTGGCCATCGGCAGGCCCAGGACAGAGGCCAGCATCAGCCCCCCGATCACGACCGCCGCGGCGCGCCCGCGCGCTTCAGGGCGGACCTGGTCGGCACAGATCGCCAGCGACATCCCAAAGCAGGCCGAGCCGGCTACGCCCGTGGCAACCCGTGCGATGGCCATGATGTCGTAGCTGGTGGCCGCTGCCGCGATGGATTGGGCAATGGCGTACAAACCCAGCATCGACAGCAATGCTTGTTTATTCGGTATGCGCAGCTTGAGCAAAGCGACGGTGGTCAGTGGGCCACCGATGACCATGCCAATGGCGTACAGCGAGATCAGATAGCCGATCTGCGTCAACGACACGCCCATCGCCCGGGCCAGCGACGGCATCATGCCCGCCACCATGAATTCGGATGTCGTGATCGAAAAAATCGTCAACCCGAGAATATAGACAAGCAACGGCATAGGGGATTCCTTTGAGAGTAATTGCTGGAACTGGAATGAGGGGCGAGGATGGCGAACGAGGCCATCCCCGGAAAGCCGGCGGCGCACCTCGATGCGCCGGGCTGATTCGCCGCTTATCGGGACGACACGTCGTTTTTTTCCGACATGAAAACGCTGTCCGCGATGTCCCCGGCAACAAAGTTTGGAAAGTCGCGTACCGACTGATGCTGCGCATCGTTGCCGGTGACCATGCGCAGCAAGCCGTTGCCGCCGGCCTGGAGGTAAAACACCGAACGCGCCTTGCCGGGCCGCTCCACCACCCAGGCGTCAGCCGCCTGGCCCAGCACGCTGTGGCGGCCATCGTGGCGCGCTGCGCCGTCGACCAGGATCGCCTGCGGCAGGAACAGCGCCTGGAACGGTGTGACCTCGTCGGCCAGCGCGGTGGCGCGCAGTTCCACCCCGCTGGCCGACGCTTGCCTGGCATACGCGACCTTCTGCTTGCGGCTGCGCTGGCGGCCGGCGTCGCCGATTTCCGACATCCACAGCCGGTGCCCGGTCTCCTGTTCCGACCAGGGATTGAACAGGCCATCGATGCGGCAGATGTTGCGGGCATAGTCGAACCAGCAATAGCCGGAGGTGACCTGGTCTTCTTGCTGCATCGGCAACCAGTACGAGATGTAGGCGCTGCTCCATTGCATCGGCAGCAGCGGCGGGGTGGCGTGTGGCGGCATGGCGGCTCCTTTAGCGACCGAGGGCGTAGCCGAGGCTGGCCATCAGCGCATCCTGCAGCGGCGGCAAGTGATTGCGGCGGGCGTCGAAGCTGGCGGTCAGGTCCGCGTTGCTCAGAGCGGCACGCTCGCCCGCGGTTTCAAACCACAGGCGGCTGGCGTTGGCATGTTCCTTGAACAGCTGCACCAGCGGCACCGCGCGCGCGTTGAAGCTGGCCAGGGCCGCGGCCGTGTCGGCCTCGGCGCTGAGCGTTTTCACCAGCAGCTGGGCCACCACCACCGCCATGGTGGTGCCATGGCCGATCGAGAAGTGGCCCGATTGCAGCGCATCGCCGATCAGGACGAACTTGCCGTCGCTGGCCAGGTCGTGGCTGAGGGTCATGAAGTTGCGCCAGCCCTGGCCCGGCTGGCTGGCCAGCCTGTGCTGGCCCAGTTCCGGGGCGAACGCCTTGGCGATATAGGCGGCGTCGCGCTCGGCATCGAATCCCAGCTCGGCCTTGGCATACGTCTCTTCGCTGCACTCGACGATAAAGGTGCTCATCGTGTCCGAGTATTTATAGGCATGGCCGATGAAAAGACCGTGCTTGTTCTCGCGGAACACCAGGTTCATCTGGTCGAACAGCTGGGTGGTGCCGTACCAGATATATTTGTTGCGCCCGAAATCGACCTGCGCCGCCAGCGCTGGCGGCAGTTCCAGCGAGGTGTGGTTGATGCCATTCGACACCACCACCAGATCGTACCCGGCTTCCAGTTGCGCCACGCTGGCCAGCGGGGTTTCGTAACTGATCGTGATGCCGGCCGCCACGCATTTGGCGCGCAGCGCCTGCACCAGGACCTGGCGTTCGACGCCGCACAGCGTCACGCCGGTGCTCATCAGGTTCGGCTGGTCGTGGTGGACCAGCTTGAATTCCTCCAGGAATTGCGGATGCAGCAGTTCTGGTTGCGCCAGGTAAGACAGCGGATTGGCGGGATGGCGCGGCGGGCGTCCCGGCAGCACCACGCCCCACCCCAGCACCTCTTCCTGGGTATTTTTTTCCGCAATGCTGATATTCCAGGCGGGTTGAGCCTGTTTCATTTGACTGGCAAAGATCAGTCCGGCTGGTCCGGCGCCGATGACGAGAATGTTCATTAGTTTACCCTTCCAAGTTTGTACCAAACGTTTTGCTTCTTCTGGATTTGCTGCAGCACATCGTAGGGAACCGACGTGAAGTACAGTTTCTCCGCCATGTCGGGCGGATAAACACGGGGAAATTTCTTGTGCATGTAGCGGGTATACCGGGTCTGCAGGAAGAAAATAAAATTCGGGTTGCTCAGCACTTCGTAGTTGGCGATCGCCATATCCTGCATGGCGTCCGCCTGCACCTTGCGCTGCTGCGTGAACTCGGACAGGGCGCGCGCCAGGTCGTCGCCGTAGCGGTCCAGCAAGGTGACAAAGACCTGGACATCTTCGAGCGCCATGTTCATGCCCTGCCCGAGAAAGGGGGCGGTGGCGTGCGCCGCGTCGCCGATCAGGACCACATTGCCCTTGTAATGAAAGGTGCTGGAGCGCACATTGATGAGGTCGTTGCTGGGCAGGGCCAGGAACTGCTCCAGCAGCGCGTCCCGGCTGGCCTGCGGCAGGCGGCCGAAGTAGCGGCTGAAGAAGCCTGACATGGCTTCCCGGTCGTGCGTGCTCAAGCTTGGGGTGCCGGAGTAGGGCAGGCAAATGGCGAAGCTGATGCTGCCGTTCGGGATGGTGGCCGCGCGGCCGGCAAACGCGCCTTTCGAATCCATGCCGTAGAAATACAGCAGATCCTTCCTGAAGCCGAGTTCCGCCGCGTTCGGCAGCACCAGGGTCTTGTAGCCGTGGCGAAAAAAGCTCTGCGTGAACGCAAAGCGCCGCATGCTGCTTTGCATGGCACGCCGCACCGCGGAGTGCGCACCGTCGGCGCCGATGATCAGGTCGCCCTGCAACTGCTGCAAGGCGCCATCCTCGTCCTGGATCAGCACGGTTTTGTTTTCCAGGTCGACATCCAGGCACTTATGCCCGAAGTAATATTTCACCTTGTGCTGGGCGGCGTATCTGTTCAGCAGGCGCTGGAAGGCGGTGCGGTCCAGCGATAAGGGAAACAAGCCTTCCAGCGCAGCCAGCTCGCGCACCCGGTATTGACCACCGACCGAAAATGCCATGCCGACGATGGGCTCGCCGCACTGGTCCAGGTCGTGTTTGCTGATCCCGGCTCCCAGCACCGCCTTGATGCCGCGCACGGTCATGCTCACGCCGATGGCGCGCGAGCTGACCGGATCGGCGTTTGCCGCGGTTTCCAGCAGCGGATCGCTGCGCTTTTCGACAACATGGACCTCGTGTCCGCGTTGCGCCAGATAGATGGCGCTCAGGCTACCCGCCAGGCCGCCGCCTACGATGATGATTTTGTGCATTTAGGCCTCTCTTGACATCTTTCCCCGAGATAAATCGGTCAATTGCTGATTAAAGAATTCCAGCATGGCGATTTGCGCCATGCCGACCACATCGGCTTCAAGGCTACGGGCGTACTGGGCCAGCGCCAGGCACTTCTGCGCCAGCATCTGGCAGCCGAGGCTGTAATCGCTGTCGATGGTGGTGCTGACCGGCTCGGGTACCGGCGGTCCGGCGTTGCGGCCGGGCACGCCGGACGGCATGTTCATCAGTGCGGCCGACAGCGGCCGCAGCAAACCGGTCATGATGTCGATGGACGCATTCATCAGGCGCGAGCGGCGCAGGCTGCCCAGCGGCTTTTGCGCGAAATGGTGCGCCATCAGCTGGAAGGTCAGCTCATAACAGCCTTGATACAGCTGCATCAGCGAGCGCGCCTTGCGGTCGGTGACCAGGGTGCAGTCGGCGCGTGCTTCCAGCACCGGGTTTTTCAGCGCCGGCAGTGCCGGTTCGAACGGTTTGCCGCGTGCCGAAAAGCGGCCGGCCAGCTCGCGCAGCCGCCGGAAATGCGACACGGCGAAATGCGGCGATTCGACCGCGACGCCTTCGCCCTGCTCGGTGACGAAGTCGATCGCAAACAGCGCGCTGTCGCGGTCGCTCACTTCCAGCTGATAGGCGGGATAGGCGCGGTTGGTGAGCTCCTTGAGGAACAGGTGGTGCTCGCCGCCGCGTTTGCCGCCGTCGGCATCGAACAGATCCGGCAGGTCGGCCAGGGCCTGGCGGATCGCCGCATACAAGGTGGCGATCGATTTGCCCGGCGTGGGAAGATAGTCGGGCCACTCGAAACGCACGAACCTGGCCAGGACATGCTCCGAAAAAGGTTCGAATGCAAATTCCGTGTCCAGGCCGAAGCGCTGCCGCGCCTGCTCGCCGAGCGCCGGGGCGCCGGCGTAAAACGGCTCGCCCAGCGCCATCAGCACATTGTTGACCATCAGGTAATGAATCATTTCCTCATGGGCGATGTCGAGCAGGGCGCCGCGCGCGCCGCTGTTGCGGCGCCGGTCTTCGGTGCCGCAGGCCAGTTCCAGCTCGTCCGGCAGCCAGCGGCCGGCCTCGACCAGTTTCACGCCCTGCGCATGGTTGGGAATGGCATAGGCGGCATACAGGTACTGCAGCATGAGCGACAGTTCCAGGTCGATCGCCTTTTTCAGCTCGGCGATCAGTTCGCCCTTGCAGCCGATGACATGGCGCACGCCGGCCTGGGGAAGCGTGGTCTTGGCCGCGGCTTCGACCTGGGTCAGGTATTTCAGGAACAGGCGCGCTTTCGGCTGCGACAGTTCGCGCGTGCTCGGCATGTAGTAGCTCTTGTCGCGGTTTTGCGGATCGCACATTTGCCACATCAGGCGCGAATAGGTTTCGCACTTGCAGTGATCCGCCAGGCTGAACACCTTGTCCGACATGAAGGGATACACCAGCTCGTAATAGCTCATCACGTGCCGGTAGAGGAAGGCATAATCGACCTGTTCGGCCGCTACCTCGTCCAGGTCCCAGTCGTCGGGCAAGACCCGGGCGCCGATGAACTGCTGCCCCTTCGCCTCGCCCAGCATGATGCGGGTCGCGCCCGGACGGCGGCCGGTGAGGGTCAGCTGCGCGTAGCCGTCGCCCAGGGCCGATGCTGCCACCTGCGCGCTGACGAGCGCGCCGTCTTGCGCCTGCGCCGTCAACGCCGGATGCGCGGCCAGCTCGCCACGCAAACGGCTTTGTACCGTGATTGTCTGCGGAAAGTCCTGCTGCTTGTGGCGGTTGGGCGCTTCCAGATACAGGTGATTGCTGTCCGATTGCAGCACCCAGTCGGCTTCGTCCCACTGCGCCTGGGCGCTGGACAGGCTCAGCGAACCGGAGGCCGTGGCCGGGTGCAGCAGCGGCACATCGACGACACCATGATGGCGCCAGTAATCCAGGTACAGCTGCTCGGGAATGCGGGCGATCAGCCTGCCGGTGGCGCCGTGCAGCAGGAGATCGCCCAGCGCCCGCTTGCCGCCCAGGGCATGGGTCGGATGCTGTTCGGACACGGCGCCGGCCTCGCGCGTGGTGAAGGGAATGGCGGTCGGCATATTCAGCGAGACCCGGTCCGCATGCACCTTCACCAGCACCGGCCCCAGGCTGCCCTGGCGCGGCAGCAGCAGGCGCCCGGCCGGATAGGTGGCCAGCTCGGCGCGGCGCCACAGGCCGATGCTGCCGGCCAGGTCGTAGAAGACCGGCGAGTCGGGCTTGTGCGGCGTCGACATATTGAATAAGGCATACTGGATCGTCAGCCCCAGCACGTCCTCGTCGGCCAGTGCCTGCTGCAAGGCGCGCATGCTGTCCGGCAGCGGTGTGTCCGGATTGAACAGGAAATGGGGATCCTGCTTCGCCACCGAAAACTGGAACAGCCTGGAACGGCCGAATTCATCGTCGAGAAAATGCCCCTGGCGTTCGGTGATATGGCCATTGCCGACCCAGCGTACCGAGTGCGCCTGCCCGATGTCGGCACTGAACAGGCTGGGCGTATTGGGCGTGGCGTGCTTGCCGCTCAGCGTGAACTGGCCGGCGTAAATGAGCGTGCTATCCGGCTCGGCCGGATTGCTGTCGACCCATCGGGCGCGGTTGACCGTGGTGCGCAGATAGTCGTTGTAATGTCCCCACAGGGCCAGCTTGGCACCGACCAGCGCGTCCTGGGTATCGACCTCGCCATCGCGCAGCTGGACGCCGGTGATCCTGGCGTTTTCCCAGGAAAAATGGTTGTTGCCGCAAAAATTGTAGCCTGCCGCCTCGCTGAAGATGCCTTCCGGATCGGGCTTGCCCGCGGCATTGAACCTGGGGGCAAGCTGTTTCAGGTGCTCATGGAATTCGGACGGCGGGCGGCGCAGATCGACTGGTTCACCGGCGATCGATACCGCATTGGTGGCGATATCGATATGACCGTGGGTATTGCGGTTAGCGGTCGGCACATTGGCGCGGGCAAATCCTCGAAAATGAAAACGGGGAAAGTCGAGAATACTCATGCGCGCTCTGTCAGGGAGGTGGCGCGCGTCACACCGTCGCCGGATTGGTCAGCCGGGTGGTTGAGCCGCTCCAGCAACAGGCGCGTGGCGTGCCCGGCGCTGATCAGGCTTCCTTCCATCCAGCCGCAATGCGCGGTATAGGCGTCCGAGCAGGAAATGATGCCGTTGCGGTGGAGCAGGGTGGCCGGATGCTCGGCTTCCGGCTCCAGGCTGAACTCGACGCCATGCGGCCAGTGCTTGTAAAAATGCGCCTTGATCTGCGGCAGCGGCTGGCCATTCAGCGGCAGCACTTCCTTCAGATGGTGGCGCACCCGGTCCAGGTAAACGTCTTCCCCTTGCTCCAGGTATTCGCGCCAATAGGTGGCGCTGGCGCTGTCGGTGTAGAACACCAGATATTTGTCGCTCTTGAAGTAGATTTTCCGAAGAGGATTATCGGCCATCAGCACTTTGTCGGTCAGCCCGAGCGCGTCCCACCACGCCGTATCGAAGGTCAGGAAGCCCTTGAACAAAGGCAGGGAATCGTACTGGAAGGGACTGAAGGAAGCCGGAAAATCGACGTTCAGGCGCTTCATGGCGCTCGGCGGAAGGGTCATGATCACATGGCGCGCCCTGTGCATCTGGGTATCGCCCATATGGCGGAAGGCGAGCACATGGTCGGCGCCGCATTTTTCAACCGACAGCAAGCGATGCCCCAGCCGGAATTCCACGCCGGCCTCCTGTGCCTGGCGCTGCAGCTGGCGCAGCAGTTCGCTGTAGCCATCGGTGGCATAGCGCCATTCGTTGGCGGCGTTTTCGGTATGGCTTTGGGTTTCCGGGTGCTTTTTGAGGATGTCGTACGCCATGGCGGCCGAGATGACCGGCATGAGCAAGGCGTCATAGCCGGTGGCCTTGATCATGCGGGTCGCTTCGGCGGCGCCCAGGTACTGGCTGACGAAATCAAGGAAAGAATCATTCGGGTGTTCTTTCAGCATCGCACTCAGGCTCACCAGGGTGGCCTTCAGCTTTTCCTGTGCGCGATCGAGCGACACGACCTGGGTGAAAGGGTAGGTCGCATGCGCCAGTCCGCATTCCCGCATGAGCTGCTCGACATGCGGATGGAGCTGCGGCGAGTAGCGGGCGGCACCGAGTTCGGCGATTTCCTCCTCGTCTATCTTGCGCGACTGGATGCGCCCGCCCACGCTGGTATCCATATCGAACACCCGGACCCGCAAATTCTTGCCAGCGGCGGCGTTGATCAACTGGGCCGCACAAGTCAATCCCCCTATACCGGCGCCAACTATGCAAATGTCAGAATAATTTGTCATTCAGAATTCCTTTTAGTTAATCAATGACCGGTAGCAACGGTGCTCCCGCCATGTTTTGACATATCGAAAGGCGCAGGGGGCAGCCCGCTCGCCGGGTGCTACCGGCGGTAGGATGACGCGCGTCTGTCGACATGCGGCGTGGTTCAAGAAGGGCGATGTTGGTCAGCGTGTGTTCTGTTTCCAGGCCAACGGCCCGCCGCCTTTGTAGTAAGCGGGTAATACTCAAGAGAAAGCATTTTTTGCGAATTCAACTGCGTGTTTCTCGTTGCCGCACTGCCGGAGCCGCACGACAACAGATAGTTACCTATTCCGAATCCTTGCCAAATTGCAAAGTCAGTGCGACTTTACATATACCTCTTTATGGACGTAGCTATCATTTCGTATAGGTAGGCTGCGGCGCTCGCAAGCTGATACATACGCGGATAAAAAAGCGCTACGCCGACCCGGCGTGCCGCCTGGCAGAGCGGGTTTGCATCCCGGCGAGGGTAAGGGGAATGTCAACCAGGGGCGAAGCCTGGGCTCAGCCTGCGCCGGATCAGCGTCGCGTTTCGGCGGGATGAGGCGAGAAAGCGGCATAAGGCGGGAAGCTCATGCATTTCGGACGAAGCGCATTTTTCTTCCCGTTTTTTTGTCATCCGTCCCGGCAGATGGTGGCCGCTTGGCGCTGTCGGCCCTGACCGTGCACCGCCGGCTGCGGCGGCACAGGCAGGCCGCGTACCGCCTGCTCGCGTGCCCCGCCATGACAGTCAGGCGCGCCGCCAGCAAGAGCGGCTTCGGCACGGAGTACAATCTGCGCCGCGCCTTTGCCGCGCAGCTGGGCGTGGTGCCGGGCGACTACCAGGCGCGCTTCGGCTGAGAACGGGAGCGCGCAATGATGCGGGCGCTTGGAAGCGCGTATCTCGAGTGGCCGCTGGCGCCTGCGGGGGCAGGGTGAACAAAATGGCGTCGGATAAGGTGTGCAATCGCACAAATCTAGTGAAAAGGGACTGTTTTGGACTGGGACCATGTAAATCCATTCGTGCAGACGATCACGCCTCAGCCCGGGGATATCGACGGGCTCAATCACACCAACAATGCCGTGTATGTCCAATGGTGCGAACAGATCGGCTGGGCGCATTCGCACAAGCTCGGTTTGAACCTGGACGATTACCGCCGCCTGGGCCGGGCGATGGCGATTCGCCGCGGCGAGTACGACTACCTGCTTCCCACCGCGTTGGGTGAGTCCCTGACGCTGGCCACCTGGCTGACCGGTGGCGATGGCAAGATCGCGATGGAGCGCCGTTTTCAACTGATCAGGGACAGCGATGGCATGACTGTCCTGCGTGGGCGATGGGATCTGGTGTGCATTGAAATCAGCAGCGGCCGGGTGCGCCGCATGCCAGCCGAGTTTCTTGCCGCGTATGTGCCTGGCGCGTAACTGTAGCGGGGCGCGCTGCGCTGCGCGATCGCACAAAGCGATGCCGGATCGGCCCTGAGCATTTATCGCAAGTACAAGGACATGCGATCGATCGTCATGGGCCGCCAGCCTTCGGCCGGCACGGAACAACTGACGAGCCGGCCGGGCTTGCCCACCCCCTCACAGCGCGGCGCCGGCCTGTGCGCTGTCGCGCCCCAGCGATCCTTGCCGCCCCTGGCAGAGTGACGAGGTCGGCAATCAATCATTGATATTTCTCAATGCCGCAGCACAAGAAGGGCAACAGACTTTACCAAGACGTCCCCTCGCTGTGCTACCAGGGCCGGGCATGTTGCAGCGGTGGGCGCTACCTATCCTCCTGCCAGGTTTTGCTGCGACGAACCGATGTGCTCCGTGCCCCTTGAAGGAGAGAATCAATGAACTCGCTTCGTATGACCTCGGCTTGCCTTGCCTTTTCCTTGTCGGCTTGTACCACGCCGCTGGACCCGATCGCGGTCATTCACTATCGGCAACTAGGCGTGTGCACGCACGCGCAGACGGGCAGCGGGGCCATCACGGCGCCCGCCGGCCACGCGATTGTCGTCTTCAAGGTATTTCGGATCGATAACACCAAAGTCGGCAAGAGCTGGTCGTTCGACCCGGCAACCATGGAGCTCGCTTCGCCCCCGATGAAGCAAAACCTGGGCGGCACCGGCCCGGCACCGGTCGGCGCCGGGCAAAACGTGACGCTCAATGCCCGGGTCGGCATCCTGGTGGAGACGGAGAAGCCGGATGGATCGGACGCCGCCGCGACCAACTACTTCCTCGTGTATCCAAAGGTGGCACCGGCCCCGGGCACCCTGGGGGCGAAGGAAAATTCGTCGCAGCTGTCCTACCCCTTTGCCGCCGATTGCAACGCCATTGCCGGCGGCTGACCCGGACCATGGATGGCGTGTCGAGAAGCCTCGTACTGCGACAAGCGGGCATTGGCGTATCCCCTGGCCATGTTCGCGGGAGCGCCGCATGCGCCCGCATCGCGCTGCTGGACGGTGGCGCCGACCTCGCTCATCCGGCACTGGCCGGCGAGCGCATCGTGACAGCGGCCGGGGCGGTGCCGGGCCGCGCTGGCGCGCACGCGACCTTTTGCGCCTCTCTGCTGGTGGGCAATGACGACGATGCGCGCGAAGGGCGCGTGCTGGCCCTGTGCGCGGGCGCGACCATCTTCAACTTCGCCGTCATCGACGACGCCATGCTGGAGGGGCGCGCATCGATCGCCGCCACGGCCGATGCGCTCGCGCGCGCGCTGCGGCAAGCCGTCGACGCCGGCTGCCGCACCATCGTCTTTTCCAGCGAGCTGCTGCAAGCCGATTCGGCCCACTGGCGCAGCCTGCGCGATGCCGTGCAATGGGCGCGCGCGCAAGGCGCCATCGTCGTGGTCCCGGCGGGCAATCACGGCGCTGGCTGGGGCCAGTCGCCCTGTGCGTGGCCCGGCATCCTGGTGGTCGGCTCGATTGGCGCATCGGGCAACATCTCTGAATTTTCGGCCCATGCACGACGCCTGCCGAATGTCGTCTACGCGCCCGGCGAGCTGGTTCCCGGAGCCGGACCTGGGCACGGCTACGAGTTGCGCTCCGGAACCAGTTTCGCGGCGGTGCTTGCGGCCGGCGCACTGGAACTGCTGCGCGTGATGCGCCCCGCCGATGCCTGGCCCGATCTTGTCGCTACGTTGTTCAAACCACCATGGCGTTTTTTGGACGCCTCCGTACTTTTCCCACCAACTCGCCTTGCCCAGGAGATCACGATATGAATGCGATGCAGCCTGAGACGTCCCCACTCCCCGCCAATCTTCCCGGATCGCCGCCGGCGCCGGCATCAGCCCCATCGGCCGCGCCGTGTCCCGACTGTGCCGGCAAGGCCCGCACCAGCGTGTCGGAACAGTATGTCTACGCGATCGGGCAACTGGAAGTGCGCTTCCCCTCGCTGGGCATCGAGCGCGAGTACCAGCAGCGCGAGTGCGCGCTGCGCGAGTCGAGCGGTCTGGCGCGTGGAGCCCGCATCTGTTCGGTTCTTGAGCGCAACCCCCATCTGGCCATGCGCATGAGCTACATCTTCCTGATCGACGGCATGCCCGCGTACGCCATCAATCCGGCCGGGGGCTTCATGAAGGAGGCGCTGTTCGAGGCCGTTGCCCGCTGCGACGACCAGGCTCATTTCTGCGTGCTGGTCGGGCGTACCGGCACGTTCGCGGCGGCGCCCGCGCACGGCGGTTTGCTGTTGACGACGGTATCGGCCGACCAGCTCTACAATTTCTCCCTGTCGGAATGGGTCGAGGGGCTCACCCGCAGCGCGCAGCCGGTGCTCGAATCACGCAAGATCGACGCGGCGCACTTCGACGCCGTGGCGCGCAACCTGTTCCGCGACACCTCGCGCACCCCGGAGAACCTGGGCGCCACCGAGGGCCACCGGGCGCTGAATTATCTGCTGGTGCAGCATCCCGGCATCTTCCTGGCGGCTGCGGAACGGCCCGGACACCAGCTGGCGAGCGTCGAGACGCGCGTGCACCAGACCGTGGGCGGACGGCGCCACGTGATCGTCATCCTGGCCTTTGTCGACCGCGCCACCGGCGTCGCCGAGCGCCTGTATTGCAGCGTCGACGTGACCGAGGAGTGGCCGTTCGTGGTGGGCACGGAGGCGTCCACCTCGGCACTCGGCCTGGCCCCCTTCGTCGACAGCGCGATGTACGCGGCCGGCTGAGGCGGCACAGCATGGGTGCCGCTGCGACCTTCCAGCAACTCTTTCGGGGCGCGCTCAGCCGCCAGGTGGAGTACAGCTACAGCGACGACGAACATCGCTTCAGCAGCATGATTCCGCTGAGCGCGAGCCAGTTGCCCGACCTGCAGGTGCTGGCCGCCGAGATACCGTTCGCCGGCGACTGGGCCTGGTCGGTGCGCCGCTTCGCGCAAGCGGTCCGTCCCGACGCGTTCCTGCTGCGCCTCGATTGGGAGGGGAACACGGCGAGCGCGCTCACCTTGTATTGCCGCTTTCCGGGCGAGCCGGACGAGGCCGCGTTTCGGGCGGCGCTGGCGCATGCCCGGCCATTCGACTGGAACGGCCCCGGCCCGGACGATCTCGCGCGCGCCCTGGGCGTGAACGGTCCGCGCGGGATCGCCTTTCGGTCCAGCGGCAAGGGGATGAACAACACGGCCTTGTACTTCAAAAGCGGGGAACACGCGGGCAGGGCGCTCGGAGAAAGGATGCCCGCCTTGCTGGCCGCCTGCGGCTACCCGGCCGAGCTGCAATCGCTGCTGGAAAAAGACTTGCACGCGCTGTACCGGCCTGGCCCTGTGGGCGTGATCGGCGTAGATGATGGGCAAGAGGGACAGGCGCGCGCCTTGAAGTTCGATCCCGCCAACGTTGCGCTGGACATCGCCTTCGACTTTTTGGCCCGTGCGCAGGTCCCGGCGCAGCGCATTGACGCTCTGCGCCGGAGCGCGCGCGATCTCAGGGCCGACGCGGCGAGCTACCTGAGCGCGCAATACGGCCCGGATGGCCTGCGGGGCTGGCGCATTTATTTTGCTTGCGAACCTTGCAGCACCAGTGCGCCGGGCCGGCCCCTGATCGACACCCAGCGAAACCTGCGGGAACTGCGGCGCTTGCCGCACTACTAGCACCAGGCCGGGCCGTGATGGTGCGGCCCGGATGTTTTACCCATCATCAACGATTCAAGGAGAATGACATGTTACCAGGATTCACAGCATTACAAGCTTCGCAACCGGCCGTCGCGCTGGCCGGTCCCTGGGATTCGGCCCAGGCGTGCAGACCGCTCGGGACCGATACCTTTTGCACCGCCCTGGTCCAGTGGTGCAAGGATGTCTATTTCTGCCCCGGCGGATCGGCGCCCGTCAGCTGGAACGGCGTCTTCGTCGGCTACGGCACCCTGGACACCCACACGCCCTATCCCTGCGGCGTGTGCGTCGGTATCGACGGCCCGGACGACTGGTGAGTCGGGGTCCCGTGCCAGCGCCATTCGAGCGCGCCATCCGCGATGCCATTGCGGGCGGCATCGATTACCTGTTGTCGCAGCAGGATGAGGACGGATTCTGGCGCGAGTTCGACCTCGCGCCCGGTCCGTCCGAAGCATGGACGACGGCGTGGGTGGGCTGGTGCCTGAGCGGCGCCGCCGAGCGTGGCCCGGCGGCGCGCGTGCGGGTCCAGGCGGCGCTGGCCCGCGCCTGCCGCGCGGTCATGTCCGCCAAGGGCGACGCGGGGTGGGGCTACAACCGCCGTACCGGTGCCGACGCCGATTCCACGGCGTGGGCACTGCGCTTTTGCGCGGCCCAGGGCGTGGCACTCGACGGTGCCGGCCTGCTGGCGCCCTACGTCGATGCGGGCGGGGGAGTCCACACCTTTGTCGAGCCAGGATGGGGGCGCTGGACCGACGCGCACGATGACGTTGCGGCGAACGCCGGCCTGGCATTGCTCGCCATGCCGAAGGCGGGTGCCACGCTGCAAAGGATCGTGCGCAGAGTGGTCGAGTGCTGTCCCGGCCACACCTTCTGGTGGTCGACCCAGGCCTACGGCATCGCCTGGGGCCTGCGCTTGCTGAGTGCCTGTCCAGCCCAGGCGCCGGGCGGCCTGCCGCCCGGGTGTCGGCAGGCGCTGGATGCATTACCCCGGCCCGCGTCGTGTTTCGACGTCGCCCACCGGCTTCTCGCCGCACTGGCCCTGCACGATGCCGACGCGGCCAACGGGTGGTGTGCGGTGCTGCTCGACCAGTGGCAGTCGCCTGCCTGGCCGGGATCCCCGGTGCTTCTCGTGCCGGACCGAACGACGGCGACGCCGCTCGATCCGCAACCGGAGATGAAGGCCTTGTTGACGACCTCGATATGTGTACGCGCACTGTCCGAATTTCTTCGGCTTGCGGGCCCAATCCCGTCGTCCGCCAACTGAGGGTGCTCAAGCGCAGTTTCTCGGGCCGCGCGCCAGGATCGCTGTTAAAAGCGAATCCCGGCGTGCGTGCCGACGGTTGGTCTTCTTGCGTCAAAAAACGCATCTTCTGCAAGCTCAACGAATCACTTCCGCTTTCGATCAGCAGAGTGTGATCGTGCAGCCGTGCTGCGGCTCGATCATCCGCGCGGCCGAGGGCGTGGCGGCCTTGCTGTTCAACTATTCTCCCGATGCGCAGGACACCGTGAGCCTGTTTCTCAGCCCGACGTGCAGGCCGGGTCGCCTGCCGCTGCCCGCGAGTGGCATGCTGGCGTTCGAGGACCGCCAGCCTGACCACCGAGGCTGGCCGCTGGGTGTCAAGTTTGACCGGCGCGGCGACTGTTTTGGCCACCTTTCATGCCATGCGCATACCAGCGATGCGCTTTGTACCGCCCACGCTCCTTTCCTTCGTTGACTTTACAACAGGAAATTAATTATTCTTGTGCAAAGTGGAAATATGACAATATTATTACTCCAGTCTTGTTGCCTTAGTTGCAGCAAGACGAGGGCAGTGCTTGCCTGAAGAAAAAGCACGCCCGTACTGCCGGAAAAAAGCACAGGAAGAAATCTCACCGACGAATCGAAGCTCACCACGCCGCGAAAGGGCACCGCATGACAATGAAGCCTTGGAATCCGTTAGACAACGGCGGATTGCAACATCCGCGTAGCGCCGCATGCAAGAAATCCTCGCTTGCCCTCTGTATTGCCCTTGCCTTTGCCGCCGCGCCGTTCGCGCAGGCTGGCGCGGCCGGCCCATCCGCCGCAGCGGCATCGACCCAGCGCGCCGCGCCGTACTGGCAAGACGTGGCCGTCTCCGCTGGACGGATGAGCGCCACCAGCGCCCGCACGCCAGCCCTGAACCTCAGGCGCTTCCGTAGCGCCACGCTGGACGCGGCCGGCATGCAGTCGCACGTTGCCGACGCCCCGCTCGAACGCGGCAGCAGCGCCCTGGCCAGCACCCAGACCATTTCACTGCCGCATCCGGATGGCGGCTACCAGCGCTTCACCCTGGTCGAGTCGCCCGTCATGGAAGCCGGCCTGGCCGCCAAGCACCCCGAGATCAAGACCTACAAGGGGCGCGGCATCGACGATCCGAGCGCCACCCTGCGCATGGACATCACGCCGCTCGGCCTGCACGCCTCGGTGCGTTCGGCCAATGGCGGCTGGTATGTGGACCCGTACTACCACCTCGATACGAGCGTGTACGCCAGCTACAACCGCGTCGACCTGATCAACTCGCACGGCCCGTTGATCGAAGGCGCGCTGGCCGAGCCGCAGCTGGCGCTGTCGCATTCGTTTTATAAAGAGGGCAGCGCGGTCGAGGTACGCGGCTTCGGCTTCGCGCCGGGGGCGAGCGTCAACCTGAGCGTGCGCGGCGAAGGCGACACGGCCACCTTGCACAGCGTCGTGGCCACGGCCGACGCCAAGGGTGCGGTCGCGGCCAGCCTGCCCGCCGGCCGCAGCGGCGCGTTCGAAGTCAGCGCCACCGACGGCAAGGCCACCAGCGCCGCCCCGTTCCGGGTGGTGGACGGCGACATGGCGCCGAACGCGGTCGTCAGCGACCAGTTGCGCACCTACCGGCTGGCGCTGGTCACCGACCCGAGCTACGCCACCCACTTCGGCGGCCCGGCCAACGTCACGGCCGCCAAGGTCACGCTGATCAACCGCGTCAGCCAGGTCTACGAGGATGAAACGTCGATCCGCCTGGTGCTGATCGACGCCACCGACGCCCTGAACCTCGACAGCGCCGCCCAGATGACCGGCACCGACGGCCCTTGCGGCGCGGCGGCATGCTACACCGTCACCCAGTCGGAAGGCTGCGGCAGTTCGACCCTGTCGCGCACGCGCGTCGTCACGGGCTTGCTGGCCGGCGCCAGCAACTTCGACGTCGGCCACATTGCGCTGGGCTTGAACGGCGGCGGCATTGCCAGCCTCGGCGTGGTTGGCGGCAATTCCAAGGCACAGGGTTGCACCGGCCTGCCGAAGCCGGTCGGCGACTCGTTCGCGGTCGACTACGTGGCGCACGAACTCGGTCACCAGTTTGCCGGCAACCACACCTTCAACGGCATCACCTCCAATTGCAGCGGCGGCAACCGCAATGGCGGCACCTCGGTGGAAGTGGGCAGCGGCTCGTCGATCATGGCGTATGCCGGCATTTGCGGCACCGACAATCTGCAGCCGCACAGCGACCCGTACTGGTCGCAGCGCAGCCTCGACGAAATCGTGACCTACACCTCCAGCGCCGAGTCGATCCTGAACGAAGTCCAGGTCGTGGCATTGCGGGGTTTCAATACGGCAGGCCAGCAATTCCGGATCGACGTGAACGGCAACCTGTCGGCGCCGATCGTGCGCGGCACCAACTACACCACCAGCGGGGTCAAGGCCGCCCTGGAAGGCAGTCCGGGCTGGCCAGCGGGCGCCACGGTGTCGGTCAGCGCGCTGTCCGACACGGCGTTCACCGTGACGTTCAATGGTGCGCTCGCCGGCGTCAATGTCGCTACGCTCAAGCTGGCCGATTGCACGGGCGGTTGCAGCGGCCTGGTCGGTGAAGTCGCCAAGGGCGGACCGACCACGCGCGGCGGTGCCGTGTCGGCATCGGGCAACATCGCCCCTGTCGTGACGGTGCCGACCGGCTACACGATCCCGCTGCGCACGCCGTTCGCCCTGACCGGCAGCGCGACCGATGCCGATGGCGACCTGATCACCTACATGTGGGAGCAGAACGACCGTGGCGCGTCCAGCGGGACCGGCTTGACCAGCAACGTCAAGCTCAACGGCCCGCTGTTCCGCCAGTTCGGCACGCGCGCCGTCGTGAGCAACGCCGATTCGCTCGAATACAACTCGGCGGGCGAGAACCACACCACGGCCGACCCGACGCGGGTGTTCCCTGACATGGTGCAAATCCTGGCCAACAACACGAATGCGGTCACGGGCGCCTGTGCCGTTGCCGCCACGCCGCCGAGCGTGGCCGACATCGACTGCTATTCGGAGTTCCTGCCGACCGCCGACTACGTGGGCCTGGCCGGCACCAACGCCGCGCCGGCATCGCTGACCTTCAAGCTGACGGCGCGCGATGGCAGGGGCGGCGTCAACAGCGCCAGCACCAGCCTGGTGCTGGCTGCCAACGCCGGGCCGTTCCTGGTGACCTCGTTCGACACAGGAGTGACGGTCGATTCGGGCTCGGTGCAGAAAGTCAGCTGGAACGTCGCCAACACCAATGTGGCGCCGGTGAACACGGCCAGCGTGAACATTGCGCTGTCGGTTGACGGCGGCAAGACCTGGCCTTACCTGCTGGCCGAGGGCGTGCCGAACAACGGCAGCGCCAGCGTCACCTTGCCGTCGGTGACGACCAAAGCCGCACGGATCAAGGTGGAAGCGGTCGGCAACGTGTTCTTCGACGTGTCGAACGCGGACGTCGCGATCCGCCTGGCGGGTGACCTGAACGTCGATGGCACTGCCGATTGCGCCGACCTGGCGATCGTCAAGGCCTCGTTCGGCAAGCGCACCGGCCAGGCGGGCTTTGACTCCCGCGCCGACGTGGTGGTCGACGGCGTTGTCAATGCGCGCGACCTGGCTTACGTAGCGCAGCGCCTGTCGCAAGGCACTTCCTGCAACTGACCAAATGCGGCCGGCCGGGTGCGTGCATCCGGCTGGCCCTTACCGTACAACACGCCCCTTGGGGCAATAGGATAAACACGATGACGATTTTGAAGAAATGCCTGGCTGCCATGCTGCTGGCCGCCAGTACCCAGGCTTTTGCTATTCCAACGCTGTCGCTGAGCGCGGCGCCGGCCACGGTGGGCTCGACGGTGGACCTGGCCGTGAAGATCTCCGATATTTCGGACCTGTACAGCTATCAGTTCACGCTCACTTTCGACTCGGCTTTGCTCAAGGCGAACAGTGTCGTCGAGGGCGGCTTCCTGGGCACAGCTGGTCCGACCTACAGCGACGGCGGTGTGATCAACAACGCGACCGGATTGATTTCGTACGTGTTCAACACGCGCCTCGGTGCCGGCGCCGGTGCCTTCGGCAGCGGCGACCTGGCGCACATCAGCCTGGACGCGCTCGCTTTGGGCAGTGCGGCGCTGACGTTCTCCGACGTGCTGTTCCTCGACTCCCATCTGAACGAGATCGCGGTCACGGCCGATAACGGTTCGGTGCAGGTCGTGCCCGAGCCGGCTACCTACATGATGATGGGTGTCGGCCTGGCGGCGCTGGGCGTGATGCGGCGCAGGCAGCTGGGCGCGCGCGCCTGATCGGTGGTGCCGGCGGGGTGAGCGCCGGCATGCGGCCAGTTGGCGATGGCGTCAACTGGCCTGCGCAAGCAGTCACAATCAGATTGTGCGCCTGAAACCGAGAATCATGGCGGACGCTGACGATTGCAGCGTTGCCCATTGAGGCAGCAAGTAGCTTGGGAATTGCACGCTGACAGAAGCCTTGAGCGCTGGCGCCAGGGGATAGTCGAGGCTGCAGACTTTTCCGGCCGGCCGTTTGCAAGTGATGCAGGCATCGGCAGTACCGTCCGGGCGCCGATGGAGATAGATATCCGCATTCCGGCGGATCAGCCTTGGCGAATTTTCCAGGATCGCACTCATCGGGGCAGAGGCCTCCAGCACCTACTTTGTCGTCAGCCTGCCTTGTATAAGGCTGGCCCAGTCTCGAC
>NZ_JAQOZV010000119.1:0-5064 GCF_030348125.1 Massilia sp. DJPM01 | reverse complement strand
TGTGAACCGTACTTGGGTATATGCAAGCGCCGTGCCAGGTCTGCTTTTTGACACAACACCACCGTATTTCAAGATTAACAATGTAAATTTGACAAATTTTTGACGTATGACTGACAGGTTTTGTCAATTTGACATGCCATTTTTTGTCATCTGGCACGTTTTGGCCGGTTTTTTAAGGAAAAAGTACGATGGTAGACGTGCTGGCGGCAACAACAGCGCTTCCCGATACGCTTCCACTGAAATAATGCATGGCCGCCCGAATGACCAGCTGAGAATGCGGAGGCGGATCACAGTTCACATTGCGGGATGAAGCGCATGTCCCGGGCAGCATCTGATCCTACCAAGACCAAAAGGGAAGCGATTCAACATGGATGCGGGAAGGGTGACACGCAAAGGCGGTAAATACGGCAGGGGTAGCCCTGTGGACGAGCAGGGGTCATCAAGAGGAACAGCAAAGTACGGCGGGAAGCAGATGCGGCAACGACTCAGAAATGCAAAAGCCCCCTGGATCAAGGGGCCCGGCTGAATCAAAGATGAATCACGTGCATTCTTTTGGCTTGACGTTGACATTCAGCGTCGAGCTGCACGTCCAGATGTTGCCACCAGGACCGCCGGTCGGGCTTCTGGTCAGCGTGATCACGAAACCAGCAATTTGGGTATTGCCTTTTAGTACACACTCAAGCGTGGTCGCGCCCGACGGCTCCAGCGACACGGTCACCGCGCAGCGCTGCGTGGTTGAGTGCATCCCGATCGACTCCGGATCCGTAATGGCCGCGTCGACACCTTCTGCCATCTTCGTTTCGACGATAACCTTTCCAGCGGTAATTTCTGCCAAGCCCGTCATCGCTTGCGACTTGGCAATATAGTTTTGATACGCCGGCAGCGCGACGCTGGCCAGGATACCGATAATGGCCACAACGATCATCAATTCGATCAGCGTAAAGCCAGCCTGAACATATTTCCGCTTGCTCGTCGATTTCATCATATTCCCTCATTGCAGACACAATTGCCGCGCGTTAACCATTCTGAGGATATTGCAATCGCCGTGCCAGCGTATTTCGCCGTATTTGGCGTGTCGATACCCCGATTGTGCAAGAAAGCGTCAGCTTGTGCTGCCGGGAGTACAAAAATTGTCAGCCAGGAGCGACACTTTTTGCCATGTTGCAACTTCAGGAGCAAAAAGGGAAATGGAAAAAAGCGCCTACTCCGGCGTCAGGCAAAACACCATATCGGCCCCCGCCAGCTCGATCGCATCGCCGTGCTGCAAGCGGCGCGGGGTTTTGCCCGGCGCCACGCCATTGATCAGTGGCGCCAAGCTGCCGTCCACATGGGTCAGATAATAGGCGCCGTTCTGACGCGTGATGGCGACCACCTGCACGCCTGGCTTACCCAGGGTCGACAGGGGCTTGGTCAACGCCAGCCGCTTGCCGGCATTTGGTCCGGTCTTGACCTCGATCGACCCGAGCATGGATGCCTCAACGGTATGCACTGCGGGTGGCGCGCGCCGCGGTCCGGCCATGAATTCGAGCTGGAAGCGCGCCACGACGATGGTGTCGTGGTCCTCCAGCATATGCTTGGCCACGCGCCTGCCGTTCACATAGGTGCCATTGGTGCTGCCCAGGTCTTCCAGGAACACATCGTCCATGATGAACGTGAACGCCGCATGGGCGCCGCTCATGGCTGGATGCGGGAGCACGATATCGCTGTCGGGCCTGCGCCCGAGCGTCATCCGGTCCTTGTCGAGCTCGACCTCTCGTATCACCGCGTGATCGCGCGATATGATAATTTTCGCCACTCTTGCCCTCCGTGGGGGTGACCCGCCAACGAGAACGGGGAGCCTGCGCTCCCCGTCATTATTCACTACCTTTGGCCTTGCTTACAAATTACAGCATGGCTTTCAGCAAACGCGCCATTTCCGACGGGTTTTTGGTGGCTTTAATACCGCAGGCTTCCATGATGTCCAGCTTGGCTTGTGCCGTATCGGCGCCACCGGAAATCAGTGCGCCCGCATGGCCCATGCGCTTGCCCGGAGGAGCGGTCACGCCAGCGATGAAGCAAACCACGGGCTTTTTCATGTTGTCTTTGATCCAGTAAGCCGCATTGCCTTCGTCCGGACCGCCGATTTCGCCGATCATGATGACCGCGTCGGTATCAGGATCGTCGTTGAACATCTTCATGACGTCGATGTGCTTCAGACCGTTGATCGGGTCGCCGCCGATGCCCACTGCCGACGATTGGCCCAGGCCCAATGCGGTCAGCTGGCCGACTGCTTCGTACGTCAACGTGCCCGAACGCGAGACCACGCCGATGCGGCCCTTGCGGTGGATGTGACCTGGCATGATGCCGATCTTGATTTCGTCTGGGGTGATCAGGCCTGGGCAGTTCGGGCCCAGCAGCAGGGTCTTGGAACCGGCCTTGGCCATGCGGTCCTTGAGCGCCATCATGTCACGGACAGGAATGCCTTCGGTGATGCAGATTGCCAGGTCGAGTTCAGCTTCGACGGCTTCCCAGATCGCGGCGGCGGCGCCTGCCGGCGGCACGTAGATGACCGACACGTTGGCGCCGGTTTCTTTTTTCGCTTCTGCCACGTTAGCGAAAATAGGAATGCCTTCGAAATCTTCGCCGGCCTTCTTCGGGTTCACGCCGGCAACGAAGCATTCCTTGCCATTCGCGTAATCGCGGCACATGCGGGTGTGGAATTGACCGGTCTTGCCGGTAATCCCCTGGGTGACTACTTTTGTATCTTTATTGATCAGAATCGACATGTTTGTTCCTTCGAATTAGGCCGGATTAGGCTTTATGAGCAGCAGCAGCCGCTACCACGGCCTTGGCTGCGTCTTCCATCGTATCGGCGGCGATGATCGGCAGGCCGGACTCGGCCAGCATCTTCTTGCCGATGTCTTCGTTGGTGCCCTTCATGCGCACAACCAGCGGCACGGTCAGGGAAACGGCCTTCGATGCGGTGATCACGCCTTCGGCGATCACGTCGCAGCGCATGATGCCGCCGAAAATGTTGACCAGGATGGCTTTCAGGCCTGGATTCTTCAACATGATCTTGAACGCTTCGGTCACTTTTTCGGCCGTGGCGCCACCGCCCACGTCGAGGAAGTTGGCCGGCTCGCCACCGAACAGCTTGATGGTGTCCATGGTGGCCATGGCCAGGCCGGCGCCGTTCACCAGGCAGCCGATGTTGCCGTCGAGCGAGATGTAAGCCAGGTCGAACTTCGATGCTTCGACTTCGGCCGCGTCTTCTTCATCCAGGTCGCGGTAAGCGACGATGTTCGGCTGGCGATAGAGGGCGTTCGAGTCAAAATTGAATTTGGCGTCGAGCGCGATGACCTTGCCGGAGCCGGTCAGGATCAGCGGGTTGATTTCCGCCAGCGAAGCGTCGGTTTCCCAGTAGGCTTTGTACAGGCCCTGCAGCTGAACGCGGGCGTCGGCGATCGATTCAGGCGGCACGCCGATCTTGGCCGAAATCTCGTCCGCTTCAGCGTCGGTCAGGCCGACCGATGGGTCGATCGCGATCTGGTGGATTTTTTCAGGGTTCGAGTGTGCAACTTCTTCGATGTCCATGCCGCCTTCGGAGGAGGCCATCAGGACCACGCGCTGGCTGACGCGGTCGGTAACCATCGACACGTACAGTTCTTTCTTGATGTCCGCGCCTTCTTCGATCAGCAGGCGGCGTACTTTCTGGCCTTCCGGGCTGGTCTGGTGCGTGATCAGCTGCATGCCCAGGATCTGCTCTGCATATTCCTTGACCTGTTCCAGCGACTTGGCGACTTTCACGCCGCCGCCCTTGCCGCGACCGCCAGCATGGATCTGTGCCTTGACTACCCAGACCGGACCGCCGAGCGTCTCGGCTGCTTTAACAGCCTCTTCCACGGACAAGCACGGAATGCCGCGCGGTACCGTCACTCCATACTGCCGGAGGATTTCTTTGCCTTGATACTCATGGATTTTCATGCTGGCTTCCCTTCTTCTGATACTGATTTGTAGAAAATACGGTTGAAATGCGAGAAAAAACGGGAAAGCGCTGCTAACCCGGTACAACTTTCGCCACCCAGCGCGGATAGTACACCGCGACGGCAGGACCCTCGGCACGCAGGGCATGGCATTTATCGATCTGGAACGGCTTGTCCGGCAAGGGGTCGTGGCCAGCCCCGTCGCGGGTCTGGATCACGTCGTTGGCGTAGGCCTGGATCGCCGCGGTCGGCAGGATCTGCGCCAGTTCGCTCAGGTGGGTGCAGCCCAGCACGCCGGACAGCCGCTCTTTGATGCCAAGGCGAAAGCCCTTCATCAAGGACAGGCCGATCAATTTTTTGTAAGCAGGCGCTATGGTATCGCAATAGCCAGGGTACGGAACGGCATCGGACGCGGCTTCGGCATCGACAATGGTCAGTTCGCGGTTGATGGTGATGCGCAGGTGCAGCTTGTGCAGGAAGGTGCCGCCGCTGCGTACGCCGGACGCCAGGGTGACGTCGCGGACCTTGACGTCAGTGATACGGGCGTCGAGATCCCACAGGCCATCGTCGCGCGCGAACGCTTCGATTTCGATGGCGCGCGTATGCCGTAGTGCGCGAGGGACGGGAGAAGACAGGGGCATGAAGACAAGACCAATGCCGAAAATGCGGCGTAAATAGTTGCAGCCGGTGTGCACGTCGTGCACGTTGCCGCAGCTTCTACGGCAACAACCGCTCATGCGGCGCTGCTTAAACCCCAAAAGTTTAGCACATGCGGGAGGCCAGTTGCGCTGCAACATGGTTTTTAGGGGAAAGATGCGCGAAATTTCACCGGTTGGGGGGGTATCGGTTGATCGGAGGTATTCCTCGACTGCGAGCGAAGGGACGGGATGCAAGGGGGTAGACACATCTTGGTAACGTTCACGTGTACGCACGCCCCCTTCGCCGTCCCTACATCATCCTGCCTCTTTGCTGATGCACTTGGCACGCTGCGCGCAGCATACCAAGAGCATCCTCCGCTGCGAAAATGTAAAGTCGTAGCCGGAAGCCGTGCTCATGAATATACAGCTTAGTCTCCGCCTGAGACCGGTGCCGTGTGCTTAAC
>NZ_JAQOZV010000118.1:0-5129 GCF_030348125.1 Massilia sp. DJPM01 | reverse complement strand
GAGCAAGAAGTCGACTGTCTTGCCGAACTTGTCGACGGCGCGGTAAAGGTATTTCCAGGCACCCTTGATTTTCACGTATGTTTCATCCATTCTCCAGCTGCGGTCCACCGGACGCTTGAAACGGCGGGCAGACTTCTCGATGAGAGGCAAGAATTTGACGGCCCACCGGTTGATGGACGAGTGGTCGACCGACACGCCTCGCTCCTGCATCATATCTTCAAGATGCCGGTAGCTCAGCGGGTAGGCGACGTACCAGCGGATGCAAACGAGGATCACATCGATCGGGAATCGCATTCCTTTGAAGCTGAGCATGTTAATTTTCTACAGACGGGGCCGGCAGTTTACCTGATCGGCCCGCCCGACCGGCGCTAATGCGACAGAACCGGCGACGATGCCTGGACCGTAACGGGATTCGAGACCGATCCACTCACCCGCAAGGCTGTTGCCCAGTCGTGGTATGTGATTGTGAAACCTAGCAACCCTGATAGGTAGCCACGCGCTTGGAAATTTGCGACCTGCAAAAACTAGCCGCTTTTGCAGCGACGCCTATGAGCGCGCTAATTGTCGAACTCGGTGCCGTCAATCGCCGGCGCTGGCGGCGGGGCGATCACCGTTCTGCGCGGATAGAACCCTTGCCGTCCGTGGGTGTTGTCGTCGGTGAACTGGATGGCGTTCAAAGCGCGAGCTGTAGCCGGGTCCACCGCCTCGTTCTCAAGAACAATGATCTGGCCAGGGCCTTCGAAGCGCGACAGCCAGCCGTAGAAGCTTGCGTTCACCGTGGCCGTTGGAATGTCTCGATCCGTGTTGTCTGCCGACTCTTTTTGGGCGTAGGCCTTCAGCGGCGAATCCAGCACGACCACGCCTAGGTGGGGGTGCCTCTCCCTTAGTGCGTGCTGCATCAGAGCGATGGTCATGGCGGAAAGGAACAGGCCGCGCTTGCCCGCGCCATAACTGAGACGCCGACGACCGTCGATGACCAAGTCGCAGGCATCCGGATCCACGTACACCGACTGGATGGACATGAACCCCCAGTCGTTGAGCATCTGGCGCGCGATCACCCCGACCTGATCGCCGTGCGATCCCACGTTGCGGACGAGGGCGGTCCTTTTCTGCTTCGTTTCCTGCTGAAGACGGGCGATCTCACCCTTCAGCCGAGCGATTTCGTCGAAGGCGTCTATCAATGACGAGAACCGCGTGTGGGACTCGACAAGCTCGCGCGGGTCCGCATCAAATTCCTGCCCCGCAGCCCGCAGGACAACCGTCTCCTGCTCTTCCAAGACCTTGAGCGACGCCGTCAACCGTTGCACATCGGCGGTGGCATTTGCGATGCGCGTCTTTTCATGGGCCACGGATGGTTGCAGGCCGCGCCGAAGTTCGCGGACTTTCTCGGCCTCAGCGGCAATGGCATCTCGGTATTTTTTTGGCGCCCTGGGTTTCAGATCGCCGGGATCCAAGTGCTGCTCAACCGGCGTGCCACAGAGTAGGCAGGGCGTCTCTTCTAAGGCTTGGAAGAAAGCGATGCCCTCGTCCGTGGCTCCGAGTCGGGCAAGGTCGCTTGAATACTTCAGGTCCAGCAGCGTAAAACGCTCGCAGATCGACGTGGCGCTTGCGAGCTGTGTCGATGCAATAGCGAGGGCCCCCGCTTCCGCGGCGATTTGCTGTCGCAGTTCCTTCAGAACTGACGAGCGCGCCTGGAGCTGCGTGGTGAACATGTCAAGACGCTCGTCGACCCGTGCCAGGGCAGCGACGGTTGATGCGCGATCTGTGTCAGCTGGGATGAGGCCCTGCGAGCGCGCTAATTCCGATTCGGCGACCGCCAACTTACCTTTGGCTTGCTCTTTGACGGAACTGCTCTTGTAGAGCTCCACCGCGGAGTCGTCGAGCCCGCTGAGGAATAGCGAGTAGGAAGCGACGCGCTTGTCCGAGCCATGACCTTTGCCAACGGTCGCGTCTCGTGAAATCATTCCGGGCTGGGAAAGCAGCGCCCAATGCCTCAGGTCGTCACCGGTGATGGCACCCTTCTCACTTCTTGAGCGAAGGACCTTCTTGCCTTCTGCTCCAGACAGCTTGACGAGCAACTCACCGAGATCTTGCGCGAGGTCTTCGAGCGGGTTCGGCGCACCGGAAGCGACCCAAATATCATCCTGCCGCACCAGCACGCGCGCGGCACCGCCCGCCATTGCCTTACGCACAAGGTACTCATGCTCATCGTGCAGGAAGGCGAGCTCAAGCGAATCGTAGCCTTCTGACTCTGGAAACTGCTCTAGTGTCCCTGTCCCGCCCAGCAGGAACCAAATACAGTCCCAGATGTGCGACTTGCCTGTTTCGCTGGGGCCTCGAATAAGGGTGCGATGTCCGTCGAATGGCACCACGGCCGGCAACAGGCCGGGTCCGGTTATGCACAAGTGCTTCAGCGTTATTGCCATTGGTGCCCCCGTGCGTTGGCACCTTCAAATTCGGCACCCCATAGGTGCCCTTGCTGGGCGAATCGTTCGGTCATATCTCGCGAGCTGAACGTGGCGAAGGTCGTGGCCGCCCACCGACACCGGCTTTCCAGCTCACGCAAGTAGGGTGACGTCAGCGCGCTGACCATGCTCCTGGCGCTATCACCAGAGAAGTAGGTTATGCCGGTCTCGTCCATGGCAGCGGCGACGAGGCCGCGGGTGCTCATCAGGTAGAGGCCTTGGGCGATGAGGTCGCGGCGACTCAGGTACTCGCTGCCGCGGTAGGGCACCGGAGTGTGCAGGCTGGGGGGGCCGCCGAGATCGTCGGAATACACGATCGCGTAGTCGAGAAGAACGAGTTTCTGTAGGTCGGCACCGGCCGGCTGCAAGGAGGTGAGCAGGTAGACCATCCGAACGCCCAGTTCGAACGGCGAGTTGAAGGCGACGATGGGCTTGGACTTCTTCATTTGACCCATTTGAGCCTCCCCCCGTTGACGAGGTGATGGCAGGTGCCAGGCAGGTCACCCCCACGGAGCTGGGGCGACAAGCGACTTTCCTGTACTTGCAACGTCGACGCCTTGTCGACGGCTGCGTCGACACGGTCCATCCCCGTTTTAAGGCGGAGTTGGGTAACCGTGGGGCGGATGCCTGCGTAGACCATATCCAGCAGCCGTTCAAACTCCTGCTCGTGTGGGTAGATGTCACGGCTGAAACGCTGAAGGCCTTCGGCGCAATAGAAGGTCTGCCGCTGTGCAGTGAGGTGATCCTCGTAATCGGTGCCGGGCACGTTGACCTGGGTCACGGGCGACGCCTTGTGCTCGGTGTAAGCGCGAAGAAGCTCATCGAGATATGTGGCTTCGTGTCCAGCGGGCTGGACAGGCATCGGGTCATCGTCGCCGCGTTTGGGCACGATGCCGAACTGGTCATGGTGAGCAACGCTGTCGAGCGAGTGCCAGACCAACAGGTCGTGAACAGGGCACTCGATGAAGCGGTCGAAATCGAAATCGTCGATGGCCGCCTGAACGTCTTGCGTCAGCTCGGCCGCCCTACCTTTCATGCCGAGTTGCTCGTTCCTCCATGCATCGAGGAACTTTGCCTTGAAAGCTGCGGCACCTGAGGCCATCGTGTTGTGGAGGTCGTTGCCAACCGCCCGCGGGCAGCAGAAATAGTAGCAGTTCGGGCGGGGGTAGGTTTTTAAGGCCAATTGCTTGAAGAACTTCGCCATCTCCGGAAAGGCGTCGCTGTGCGTCAGCCCTTGAGCGTAGTGCTTGGCCTGGTAAAGGTCCCAGCCGTCACGAACCAACGCATGGCCAAACCGCGCTTC
Source organism: Massilia sp. DJPM01 (assembly GCF_030348125.1). Taxonomy (NCBI): domain Bacteria; kingdom Pseudomonadati; phylum Pseudomonadota; class Betaproteobacteria; order Burkholderiales; family Oxalobacteraceae; genus Massilia; species Massilia sp. DJPM01. Next base: position 1,361 of record NZ_JAQOZV010000118.1, on the reverse strand, counting down.
AATGTCGCGGCCTCCGTCCCCGGCTCCGCCTAGGCGCTTGACGACCGCGTAATGGCTCCCACCGGGAAGATCGCGCTTGCGCGCGGCGGCCAAGATAAACTCTTCCCATTGGTCGGGATTCAGCAGAAGGATTTGCGACGACGGCTGGATAACGCCGCCCTTGGCGACAAGCTGTGTTTTCTGCGGTTTGCGAGTTGTGCCTGATTTTGGTGGCATAGTGAAGGTCCGTTGACTTCTCAAGGCCGAGTGATGCCTGTCGAGCGATGATAGCAGCATGCCGACAGGAAAGGGCGTGGTTCAAAATAGGGTTACAGTCGGCGCGAGCTAAGCCGATCGGGGATACTCACTGTCCTTGCCTTTCGGAACTTGCTCATGAACGTCTCCCAGTCGGTCGCAGCCACGCTATCAAGCGACGCGCGCAAGCGCATCGCGCTCCTTTCGCTGGTGAAAGCGGAGCCAATTTCTCATCTGGCTGACCAGGAAGGTGTTAGTCGTCAGTTCGTCCACCGGCAGAAGCACAAGGTAATGGAAGCCCTGGGTCTTCCACATCGAGCAGCAATGCCAGAGCCTGGCCAACGTGCTCGCGCGCTTGGCGAAGGGTGCCGTGTCGCGCCGCAAGGCGCTGGACTCGAAAATGGATGACGCCAAGACTAGCGGCTGCGGCAATACGCTGTCGCGGGAAATGACGCTGGCGGGCCAGGCAGAACGGCGGGCGGTTCAGCTGGCCAGGGACGTGAAGACGCTGGTCTATTGGATGAGCCACGACGTATTTGCGCTGGCCGGTCCCGATCTGGCGCAGCGCCGAGGCATGTACGATTTCATCGCTGACGAACTGCGGCAGCGCGAGCACCTCGATTTGGCCCGCATTCGTCCGCTGCGCAGGGCACTGGAGAATCAGCGCGACGATTTGCTCGCGTTCGCCGGCGTGCTCGACGCCAAGCTGGAATTGTCTTATGTCGGTTGCTCATTGCGGGCTAGCGCGCGGTAGACCGAGGCGCGACCGACACCGAGCCGCCGTGCAATCTCTGTCGCGCCCAACTTCTCCTCGACACGTAGGCGCAGGACCTCGGCGGAATCAACCGACGGTTTGCGCCCATGGTAGGCTCCCCGCGTCTTTGCTGCGGCAATGCCTTCAAGTTGGCGCTCGCGTCGGAGGTTGGTTTCGAATTCAGCGAACACGCCCAGCATGTCCAGGAAGGCCTTTCCCGCCGCGCTGCGAGTATCGATGGGTTGTTCCGTTGCCTTCAAGGTGATGCCGCGTTCCTTCAGCGTGTGCACGATATCCTGGAGGTCCTTAATGCTGCGCGCCAGTCGATCGATCCTTGTCACGACCAGCGTATCGCCATGCCTTAGAAAATTAA
>NZ_JAQOZV010000117.1:0-5389 GCF_030348125.1 Massilia sp. DJPM01 | reverse complement strand
CGCGCCTGCGGCGCTAAAACAGACAGTGCGGCGGGAATTAGCGGAAATCCGTTCAGAATAAACAGCAGGAACAGCCGGGCTTCCACGCCGCGAAAGCGGTGACCGGCCCGCTTCCTTATCCAACGCAAAATGTTTCATTTCCTCGACAAATCCTGGGATCTGAGGCAGTGGAACGGAAAACACGGTTAAGCCAAATCGTGGGGCTACCGGTCTCCTGCTGACAAGTGTCCAACCGATGTACGCTTCAACTTGGCGTCATGAATGTGGCTTCAAATGCGTCAGAGTAGGGCCGATTCAGGCATTTCTTGACAATTTGAGTCATTAACCCGGTTTTACGTTCCGTTGCACCGGGAACCCCACATTAGATAGTTATTAAAAAATAATGTTTTTAGCTAGCGGAGACGTAAGACGGGGAGACTCAAGCAAAGACGGCGAATAATACGGATGGGCAGCAACGAAAATTCTGTTTATGCGTCGTTCCATAACGCTAAACCCCACATGCAACAAAAATTCACGCAAATTCCAAACATAATACCCACTAAGCGCATCCGCTTTTCCTGTTACAGGAAAACTGCCTATTTTTTTAATGACGATCTCTGGAGAATCTTCAAACATTAAGTTTTTTGGTAAGGCTCCGTCGAATCCTACCGACCCATAAACGCCTTTACGGATATAGCGTGCCCCCGATAAAACGTTGAACGTCCTCTCACTTCCAATTGCCGTACGAAAATAGAGTTCAATGCCATGTGTGCTAAGAGCATCGACTTCGTAAGACCCGATTGGATCAATAGCCCCTTTAGGAACACCAGATAAGTCAATGCCCAAGAAATTCGCATCTTGGATAAGATCTGAAAAATTGCTCCCCAGCCTATGAGTCAACGCAAAAATATCAGGCTGGGTAATACGGGGCAGCAAGGAGCGTCGCCTCTTATTGGGTGTTAAGCCAATCTGAATCATGATAATTTTATCCATATCTGCCGAGTATTCGAGCAAAATCCACCGATCACCCATATCCCAACGCTCAAAAGTAAACGGCGCTACAAACGGGTGTTGCCAATTAGGAGTACCTAATTTTTTTAATGCGAGCTCGCGGCTATCTCCAAATTCCAGGGCAAATGGCAAGTTACCTGCATAGGAAACGAACGGATATTTTATGTCACCAGAATAAATTTGAACATTGGTAATTATGGGCGGACGACTCGTCGCAAGCTCATCCGAATGATAAAATTCCGGTGAACAAAAAGTAAATGAAAAACCCAATTTTCTAAAAAAAATTCCTCCAATGGGGGAATGCTCAGGTACAGTAAAGTCAGGTTCGCGGGCAAAGCGAAAAACAGCTTGGTCAATTATATCCAGCGGCTTACCCAAATGAGCAAGAAATAAATCAGCGCTTGGCGGAGTATAGGAATTCATTTAAGCTCACCTTGTCCTTAATTCGAATATTCATCTATATTATTTCGATGATATTTTACAATTAACTAATGCATCAAATTAAAAATATTTAAGTAAAATTTCACTGGAAATTACTACTTCTTCTTTGGTGGATTTTTTTTATTTTTTTCAATCGACAAAAAAGAAATTCCATTATTTTCTGGGAGAAAGCAAAGCGCTATAGAATATCCTTGATATCCGTACCACAGATAAACCCGGTTTTCCGGTCCTGATAGGTGGTCAAGAGTCGGCTCTCCGAAAATAGCACGTGCCTCCTGAAGTGTACTTGCAAATGTCAATCCATATGGTAATTGATCACGATATCCAGCGAACCCACTATCGTTATTTTCACCGTAAATCTGCAATGTGGAAAAAATCATTTCTCCGTCTTCTCCTACCAGACCCCACCATTTTCTATAATCACGTACTGGATAGAAGATCATAGAAACACCCAGATCTTTTCTATTCAGCCAAGCTATGGGTGTTGGCTTATCCAAGGGACGTTCAGTAATTTCATGTTCAATCAAAAATTTATCAAAGTCGATATTTTGTGCTGGAAAACTTAAAAAATTTGTTAATCGAGAGATTTTCATATACCGCCTCCTGTTGGATATTTTGCTTGGACTTCGTCAACCAATTTTGCTAGATCATCAATATATTCTTGGTGCGTTTTCGCTCGAATTCGCCTCGCTGCTGCTCTGTATTTTTCTACGCAATCGGCGTCCATTTCCTTACCTTCGGCATCTTCCATTGCTCTGGTGTCTTCTTCTGCGGCTTGTTGAAGGTTCCCAGCATCTCGCTCAATTTTTTCTGGCGTGTTTTTATTGGTATAGGTTTGGCTAAACGCCTTATGATCACCTTTAGGAGTAACGATGACCTGACCTGCCATCGAAATTAGACCGTAGTCGCCAAAAAGTGCTGCAGCTTGGCGCTCAGATAATGTAATTCCGTTTTCAAATATATAGTCTTTGGCTGCCTGTTGTAACGCGGCCTTGGAGGGTATATGGTCACGATCGAATTTGTTACCTGCCGTTCTTTTCTTTGTCTCCCGGTAACTGCCATCCTCACCGCATTCAAGCGTTTGGCTTCCGACTATAGTCGTGGTCTCGGTACCGGTCAATGGTGGCGTATCGTCTTCGCTCTTAACCGCAGGAGCATTACCCAACGACGGAATTCTGCCATCGTCGCTCTCTAATGGATAAACGTCAACTCTGCCATTTCGAGGTGGTTTTAGAGGATTCCAACCGATCACTTTCGCTAATACAACCACCGCTCCGAATACTAATAGTCCTAGTAAAAGATCGAGGACCATGCTTATCCTTTTTGTCCGGGAACAAAAGTCATCAAGGGACTCGATATTGAATTATCTGTCACTGCGCCGACTGTAAGCGAAAGTAATTTCCCTGTAACTAAAAACGTTTCTGGGGTAGGTATCGGCGGCGGGGGAAGGCGCGCTAAGAATGATTTTTCAGCGTCTGTTTCGCCCTGTATTAAGGGACTATGCTCTGCATTTTCCGCTGCTGCTGTTGCGTTTTCTTTTGGATGCACGCTTTGCGTAGTAACATAGATGCCCGGGTTGTTACCGCCATTCATTACATTAGGGTCCCCGTGCCGGACGACAGGATGTTTCTCCGCTTTGAAATGCGGAGCGCCCTTTGTAGGTTTTACGAAACCATTTACGGTACCTGACTTTACCCCTTTGGCGGTCCCAGCATCATCACCTTTGCAACCTGGTTGTTGGGTCATATTAAGCACATATGCAGGATTTCCGTTAAAACGAACTGTCATAGCCACATCCACACTGTTTGATAGGTCCTGCACAGTGGGATAGGGAATAGGCGGTGTGCTACTGCCCAGCGGAGTCTTGTTGAAGGAGGGGGCAGTTGACACAGCTTTAAAAATGCTATTTTTCCGCGCACCGATTTTGCCCATTCAATTCCTTTATTCTTTCTGCTTATTTAAAATATTTTGAGTATATGAAAACTCAAATTTACCATGAAGAAAAGCATCAACTGCGCGTAATTTTAACGATTTTTCAAACACCGCTCGCCATACCAAACTGACAATTTTTTCTTCGGGTTCCACAATCAAAGTATCAATATACATGCGATTGAAAGATAGCGATCCATCTTTCATCCTCATCAGTAAGGTGCAGTAATTCCCAGGTAAATTCAATCTCAAAAACGTTTGCCCTGCATTATTAGTCACTGCACCAGAGCTTTCTGGTGCGCAGAGATTGGTTAGTTCGATAATCTCGTCACCTACTAAAAATGGCGTTTGCTGGTCAACCGGCGCTGCGTTCCATACATCAAATTTAAAATCTCTGGGTAGCCATGCATTGCTTTCAACAAACTTCTGATCAATTGTTCCCGCCAGATTGCGGCGAAGGGGATGCACTTTTGAACGAATTGCGAAACCTGCTTGGGCTGGAAAAATTGTTATGTCTTTCTTGCTTTTATCTTGTTTTGGTATTGACGCAAAATCTGCTACGCTGAAAGGTTGATCAACTAATTCAACCTGCGGGGCGCTTAACCGATATGTGTTGGCAGCATTTAAGTACCATTGCTGGGCGTACCCACGCCCAGCAGCGTTACACTCAAAAACATCATGAGCTATCGCTTGCGTGGCCTCGGATTCGTTATTATCGACAGTATTGACGTTTTCAAGCCCGGGTATGCGATGTTTTTTCTTAATTCGCTTAGCCAATGTCTCATTTCTATTAACCCGGCATTCTCCTCCATATGCATATTCATATCGTAGTGGAAAAGACTTGAATGTTTTTGCGCGGGTTAGGTGCCATGTGGGAATGGGTACTAAACCCAACGTTAAAAGTCGAAAAATTGTTGCTAGTGTATGTATTGGCCAAGCGTATCGTACCAGAGCACGCTCTCCCGTAACGCGCAAGGTTTTGTCTATAAGAGTCCGTCCCGCGATCCGGATGCCACGTGCATACTCTACGTCACGTCTCCATTGCTCCATCTGCTTTTCCGTCGGCGCGCTAAACTGGTTTAGCCCGTAAGGTTTCTCGGGCAAGGGTGCCTCATCGCTAGGCCGTTTTAGGACCAACCGTACGAGTAGCTTCGTTGGGGGCTCACCCATTGGCGCGTAAGCTGTGGCATTGACAATGACGTCGCATTTCGGTTTGTAGTGGCAAAGGTCGGACTCTTGCCGCACACTACTTTCGTTGATTTTTCCAAAATACTCGTCCACCTCGCAAAGCGGTGCCTGCTCATCAGCATAAACTAATTCACAATTTTCTGACCAGGTTAGCGTTTGACGAATAACCACGACATGGAATTTTTGGTCGAGCTGGTCAATACCTTCAAATGCAAGGCTTGGAAAGGAGGTTTGATTGCGAAATTCCATGTCTTAATTCGTTTGGCTAATTAATATCTACATCTTTGCCAGTTATTTGCACCGGTCCGGTTGCTTCAAAATTAAACTTACTCCCGGTGATGGTTACAGCGCCGTCTGCTTTCATAATGAGACTCGATTTTCCGACAATGACCTCAAGCTCTTCGCCTGCATTAATATATATTTTTTTTCCCACTTTAGTGGTCTGGCTCATGCCAACAATTGTCGACATCATCATGCCTACATTTAAGCTATAGCCCAGCCCCACGTTTTCCAGACGACCCAAACCGACGTTTTGCATGTAAGCCATGCCGATGGTCTCGGTCTTAAACTTTGTCACGTTTATCGACCAACTTTTCCCTATCCTGTCTTTTTCATTTTTTATGATAGACTTAGTACGGTTACCGCCGATATTGATGATCTCGTTTTTTCCTACGTCCTCGGATCGGTTTTCGCCGATGCTGATTTTCTCATCGTGGTCGACCCGTTCGACGCGATTGTTATGGATCGTGATGGTCTCGTCACGATTGACAGTCTCTGTCCTGTCGCGCTTGACCAGCGTGGTCTCGTCCCTGTCGATCGTTTTTCGCCGGTCGTTGCCGAT
>NZ_JAQOZV010000116.1:0-5550 GCF_030348125.1 Massilia sp. DJPM01 | reverse complement strand
CAACGCTACATCAGCTATGCAGATCTCGGCGCTGGCCTCCCATATGGCAACGATTACCTCTTCCGCGCAGTTGACGCGTTATATGAAGATGACGCCGCCACAGGAGAATTTGCTGTCAGTCCTATCTGAAGCGGCACGTAAGCGATTTCTTGAAAGTTTGACTTTTAATGAGAAAGGGATAACGGGCTATCGTTATGCAGAGCTAGAAAGCGAGTTAACTCCAACTAAAATTGCAAAAATATTATCTTTGTTTGGTTCACAGGCGAACACTACCTTGTTTAAAAAGGCAGTGGTAAAAACGGAAAAGGATCAACGCTTGCTTGCCGGCGAAACACCGGTATTGATGTGCCCTAAGGAGTTAGGTGGCGAGGGCGGCGAGGGTGGCGAGGGTAGTTGGGGTGGTGATTTTGGGGGGGGCGGTATTGGGGGGGGAGGTGCTGGAAGTGGTGGGGTATGGGCAACACCTACCCCAACGCCGTATCCTACCGGTCCAAGTGTGCCTCAGGATTACATGGGGTACACCTGTGTTGCTCCTGGAAGTTGTAAGGCGAGCCGCAGCGATATCTGTCTCAAAACCTGCTAATTAAGGACAACTGCGGCCCAGGCATGCCGGGCCGTAATTTCAATGCGACATCTTTTTCTACTTCTAATCTGTTGGGCTTCTAGCTTCGGTGGGGCGCAGGCCGCCCCAACCCCCTCCGCATTTGATCGATTAGAGTTGGTTGAGCGCAGCGCGGTGATGTCGACCTCGTCGAGCACAGCAAATGCACAAAAAATAGCGAATGCCTATTTGCATCTCTTGCCTGAATTCCAGCGTCGAAAACTGCTTGGATCACGGAAACCGGAATCGTTGCAACAATTATTTGACGCAGCTGACATAGCTGAATTTTATTCGGGCGACCCTCGATTTGCCAACCACATGCGCGAAGCATTCGATGCTCTTGTGCGCCTCGGAGAGCACAAAAATAGCAATTTTGTCAAAATGTATGAGGCATATATTTCGACTGAGCAATTTTCTCAAGCAGCTAATTTTATCGAAAAATATCCCGCCCCCAACGTTGCAAAGCCACCCATGGTTCGCGGTCAAACCATGCGTAACTCAGGTAATAAATTATGGAATGTTGACTTTAAAACAGGCGAAATAAGACAAGTTTCTTTCGTATTTCCCCCTGGACTTTTCGTGATCGTGATGTCCGCACCACGATGCCATTTTGCCCAAAACGCCGTGTCGGATATAGAAGCTGACTCTGAACTTCGACAATTGCTGGCGGGGAAGACATTGTGGTTAACCCGCATTGATCGTGGTTTCGATATTTCGCAAATGCAATTATGGAACCAGCAACATCCAGAGTTAACTATGTCATTGGCTTCGGACATTTTAAGCTGGAAGAAAATAGCATACTGGGAGACTCCCACTTTCTATTTTTTTAAGGATGGAGTATTGGTTGAAAGGATTGGCGGATGGCCAACAAAAGGCCGGAAGCAAGAGCTTACTCATCTAATCAAAGTACATTCTGAAAATTGATTTGAAAACCTGAATAAATATATGAAAATCGTGTTTTTGGTTATCGGGTCATTTTTGATCATATACTTTACACAGGATATCCTATGGCCTGTTCAAACGGCTCGTTCAAACAACGCTGTTGCTTCTTCAGCGACCATCATCGTAAAAAATATAAGCGCGGTAGATACGCCCAACTCGAACATAGATATATGTGAGCGCCACAAAGTCGAAGTCTTGGTGACGCCGATGAAAGATCGTTTGCATTTCGAGAGCGAAGTAAATCAATATCTTGAGAAGATATCCCTGAGTCATGGCCAATTTCAAAGCCTTGAGCCTGATGCTCCGAGTGTACAAAGAATAGCGTTGTTTTCTTTGGCTAGTCACTGCTCTCCTGCAGCAGAATACTACAAGCTACCCGCTTCGATTGAAGCGACGGTGGATAATTTTTCATCAAAAATTTGTCGGAGTATCCCCTCGGAATATCGAATGGCACCTTTGAAATTGCTCAGAGCTGCGTCAAAAGACGGCTCACCCGAACTCAAACTAGCATATGCGGAAAACCTATTGGTTGAGGCACAGCTGCTTGAGTTCGTGAATCGCCTAAAAACACGTCGGCAAGTTGAGGAACTTAGGGCAGAAGCGGAACAGGTCGGTCGAGAAGCGGCGGGAAGCGGACTAAGAGAGGCCTTTCTTTTTATGACTAAGCACTACGAGAGTGGCGGATTCGGTCTGCCCGATTTAAAACGCTCCTATCTTTACGCAATAGCCGTAGCAGATCAAACCAAGACGGTAGAAAGTGTCGAGCGTGTCAACTATCTTTATCAGTCGATGACAGCCACCGAAGTCTCATCCGCGAGAGAAATTATTTCCCAATGCAAAAGTGCGTCAAGAGATGGTGGCAGTAGCGCTTATCGTAATCCTTTTTAAAATGGAGAGTGAAATCTGGGAAAGATAGGGGAAACGGAAAAAAATAGTAGGCTAAGGTCTGCGCCACAATCGAACAAAGGGAACGATGCCCTGGATGTTGAACAAACCTGTTGCAGTTGCCGATGCTACCGCAACAGGTTTGTGCAATGATTTGCGCCCGGGGAGCGATCAAAAACGGGGTTCGTAGACAAAGATCGTTTGCGCACGAGCTTAGCGTACTAGTTTTTCCGTTTCCCCTGTTCTTCCCGACATGGATGATCGAAGGCATTGCACTCTCCTGGAACAAGATTGAGCTTGTTCGACTCCACTCTTGCACGCCGGTTCGTGTCACCGGTTCGCCATTTGTGCTACATCACCGTCTGAGGAATGCCCGCCCGCGACGGCACTGGCTGCGGCGCCCGTGCAGGACGATGCACCACCGCGTCGCCGACCCCGCTCAGTGGGATGAACAGGGCCTCGTCGCGTTGCGGCCCGCGCCTTTTGACGAATCCCACCTCCACCCCACCCAGGGCCGGCCGCAAGCTCAGGCGCAGTGGCGCCGGCGACGCGTCCTGCGCGGCCGCGATCGGGCGCAGCATGAAAAACAGCGTCTCACCCGCTTGCGCGGCCAGGTTCAGGCGGCGCAGGCTTTCCGGCCGGACGTGGCTTGCCCAGAACAGCAGCGCGCCACAGCTCCCACTGCGCAACACGGTTTCCGCCGCCCACAGCGCGTTCGGGCCGCTTTTGCTTTTGACCCACAGCACCTGGGAGGCATGTAGGCCCATGCCCGTGAGCGCAAGCGTTTGCGGGTCGTGCGGCGGCTGCAGCAGCACGACGCGACGCTACTTTCGCCAGCGCTGGCGCCAACAGCCGCATTTCGCCTATTCCCGCCTGTTGCGGCAGTACGTCCACGAGCGTCCCCAGTGGCCAACCCCCGCCCGACAGTTGACTAGACAGTGCTTGGTACCCCGTATCGACGCATCGCGTTGTTGCGCGTGCCAGCTGGGAGGCACGCCAAAGGTCTGGATGCAAGTCTTCGGGATTGAGATGGGCGGGAGAAGAAATCATGATCAGCGCGGTTTTATACTGTGTTTATATAAGGGGGTGTAAGCCGGAACCCCAGATTTTTCTGTTCCCAGTCAGCGCAGGACCTGTCACGCAAACGACCGGTTAAGTGACGGTCAGAAAACGAGAAATTTTGCTGCTAAAGTTGTCACATAAGCCGTAACTTATTCAAGGTTGCATAAATATGACCAGGGTTAGCTTTGGTGACGGAATTTTCTGGGGTTCCGGCTTACACCCCCTTGCGGGAAGAACGTGTTCGCCAAGCAGCTGGCCCAGTACGGCAAATGCGTCCACTGCGTCCGTGCAACCCAGGCGGGCCGTCATGCCGAATGACATCCGATGGGTGAACCCAGCCTTCCTGGCGGCACTCGCCGCCAGCGTCGCCCAGCAGAGACTGCGTGGCCAACACCGTATCGAACACATGACGGACGGCGCGCCGTTCTGATGCAGCACATAGGATTCAAATGAGTATTAGTTTAATGACAGCAGCATGGAAGTCGCCGTTGCCATCGGGGCAAAAGTTCGTGTTGATCGCGCTGTGCGACAACGCCAATGACCAGGGCGAGTGTTATCCGTCGATCGCGACGATAGCGTACAAATGCAGCATGGGCGAGCGTACCGTTCAGGGCCACATCACGGCCTTGGAAGCGCTCGGCATCCTTCGGCGCGAAATGCGGCGTGGCCGCAGCACGAATTACCGCATCTATTCGGCCCATTTCGACGCCCCCGCAGAATCTGCACCCCCGCAGAATCCGCACCCAACCCCCGCAAAATCTGCACCCCCACCCCCGCAGATTCTGCCAAAAACCCCCGCAGATCTCGCACCCATAACCATCAGTAAACCATCAATTGAATCATCAGTTAACCGGAACACGGCAACCGGTACCCGTTTGCCCAAAGATTTTGCACTTCCGAAATCATGGGGTGACTGGGCGCTGGCGAAGTTTCCGGATTGGACCGAAGACCATGTCCGCGAGGTGGCTGAGACGTTCCGGGACCACTGGGTGCCGATGGCAGGTTCCCGTGGGGTCAAGCTCGAATGGGAAGGCCCGTGGCGCAACTGGTGCCGCAATGCCCGAGGTCCGGAACGTGCGACTGGCGCTCGGGCCAGCCAGGCTTGGTGGGCGTCGGACGCCAGCGTCGCGGCCGAAGCTGCGCGGCTGGGACTGCAACCGGCGCAAGCTGGCGAGTCCGCCCTGGCGTTCAAGGGCCGGGTGCAGGCTGCGATCGACAACGGCGGGGTCTCGCCGGCACCACCGCGCCAGAGCCGCGTGGGAATCATCGATCCGACCGAGGCGCCTCCCCGCGCCAAAAAAGGAATGCCGGCCGGTGCCGTGGCCGGCATGAAAGCAATTTTGAAAGCATCACGAGCACGAAAAAACCAACCTACCACCGATGAGGACGACGTATGACCACCACCACCACCGAGAGAAAATTCGTGACGATCGACGTCAACAACCCGGCCTACAACGTCGGCATGCTGCTCGACGCTGTCATGGCGAAGCTCGGCGTCAAGAACGACGCCGCCCTGTCGCGCGAACTGGGCGTCTCCCCGACGAACGTGAGCAATATCCGGAACGTCAAGGTCGCGCTGAGCGCGGCGATGATGATCCGCATCCACGACGTAGCGGACATGTCGATCGCCACGATCCGCAGCTTCCTCGTCGGCCCGACCAGGTGAGTTGCGAGTTTTGCGTGGCGCTGTCGGGGCGCTTCAATGCCCACCGCGAATGCTGTCAAATCCGCCTTTTGGCGGGAGCCCCCCAGCACGTGCGCCAAGTCGCTTACGACCAGGTCAGGAGGGAGTACGGCGAAACAGCGTTGGCCGGAGTCAAGGCGAAACTGCGTGCGGAAGTGCAACGTCAGCGCGAGCTGGCCTACACGCAAATAGAAAATCATCTCAACCAGGAGGCCGCCAAAGGACGGGCGGCCGCAACAGCACTGCTTACGAAAATGAAAGCCGAGAAGATGAACGTAGCACCGCGAGAGCGCGCGAATGTGCGCCGGCAGGGTTCTTTGCTGGAGCACGCATAATGGCCGGCAAACACGGATCGCCGAAGCGCCGCGTCAAGGCA
>NZ_JAQOZV010000115.1:0-5708 GCF_030348125.1 Massilia sp. DJPM01 | reverse complement strand
CGTGTGCGTGGCGGAGGACATTGCTCCTCTGAGGGCATTTGAAGGTGCGTACGGCGCCGCGCGTGCCGGCCAGCCAGTCGAGTATCCGGCGTATACCGCGTACATGAAGGCGCCGGATGCGCTACGGGAACTCGGTGACCAGCTGCGCTGGCGCACGGGACGCCGTCATCCGGCCCGGGCGCTCTGTTGCGGAGGATCGCGTTTTCAGTGGATGGACGTGGCCCAGCCTCTCCTGAAGCACGCGCAGTGCGACTACGGTTTCATCGAAGCCCGGATTCACATTGGCTCGGGCTGCGGGCCTGGCCCCGGCGTCTATGCGCCGGCAAATATCCGGCTGTACGACCCTGAAGGGGAATTGATCGGCCAGCTGACGTGGCGCAAACAGGATGGGCGCATGTGGGATATCGAGCCGATGCTGTATCCGCCGCCTGCCGCGGATGATTAAGACGGGGCACAGCGCAAGCTCGGGACCGCAGGAACAGCGGCTTGGCGAATCAGCTTGATCAACATGTTCTTTTGGGCGGTGTCCGGATTTGTGAAAATGTAGCGCTCACGTTGTTTCAGGAGTTCCAGCCATTCGGTCAGAAACGCGACGTTGTTGTTCAAGGAGGTTTTTTCCTCCGCCCATTTGCTTGCACAAGACCGGAGCTGTGCTGCGATGTCATTTGAATGGTTCCAGCACGGCCTGCACAGCGTGCGTTGTTGGTCGATGTAAGCCTTTTTAACCTCGTAGGCATACATCTGATCCTGCGCAGTAAAAACGCAGGAAGTGCCGCAGGTCCGGCAAACATATGCTTTGTCGGTGTAGTGCTTGACCCATTCCAATTGATACGGAAGCGATGTTTTGCTTTTGGCGGACCAGCGCTCCGGATCGGAGGGAATGCAGGTTGGTCTAAGATCCCCCTGTGTCAGGATAGATGTCGCACAGACCCCGCGTGCGTTCGGCTGGCGCTTGTTACGGGGTATTGATGAGCACGCGTACGAATATCGGAACTGAACCTGGCGGCCCATCCCCTTTCATGTTTCGCCCGTTACTGGTCGCGCAGCCTTTGCCGGATTGTCGAGCAGGGGGCGATACAGCGGCAGGATTGCCAGGTCGAGCAGCAGGTGTAGTACCACCGGTAGCAAAATGCTTCCAGAAAGGATCGCCGCCAGGCTGAGCAGGAGCGCCCCAATCGTGGTCCGCACGATGCCGCCCACACCTTGGTAAAAGTGGCACATTCCGAAGGCGACTGCGCTCACCAGCCATGCCACGGTCGGATCGAGCGTCCAGCTGCCGTGCAATTGTCCCGTCAGAAATTGCGGCAAGAAGCTGCGGAAAAACACTTCCTCGCACACACCCGCCGAAATGCTGACCGCGACCCACCAGCGCCGTTCGTGCGACGAGACCGGCAGCATGTATTCGAGCGACAGCAGGGCGGCGCGGTACTTCGGACGTACTGCGCTCTGCAGCATGCAATGTATGCCCGGTCCGAGACCGGCAGCAAAATACAGGGCCGTCAAAACCGTCGCCCCGGTCGACATCGCAGGACTTCCCAGCAGCCATCCCATTGCATTGCCCGTCGTCGGTACCGCAAAGAGGTCATGGGGCCATGCCAGGAACAGTGCGAGAAGTGCAGCACTCCACAAGCATACAGTTGTAGATCGGAAGGCCGAGAGGCGAGCGGCTGCGCTCGTCGCCTGTTTCAGTCGACGGATCCGAGGTGCATCGCTGAGCAGGGCGGCAATTACTACTGCCACCAAGACCGATTGCCAGAACGATGGGGTAGGAATCATGGCTTTTTCCCAAAATGTGAACGTGAATTCACTTTCGCATATTGTGATGTGTTTGTCTATACTGACGGGATGAAATCTATTCGCGAACCCCTTCAGGACCGCAGCCGCGCCACGGTGGAACGATTGCTCAACGCCACCATCAGCCTGCTCGACGAGGAGGGCCTGGACGGTGCGCTCATTCCTCGTATTGCCGAGGCGGCTGGCATGGCACCGGCAAACGTGTACCGCCGCTTTGTGGACAAGAATGCCCTACTCCGGGCGGCCTTCCTGCATGCGCTTATGCGAAGCGAGCAACACAATCGTGAGACCATGGCCGCGCAAGTACTGGGTGAGTCGCTAATGGCTTCCGCCGAAAGGCTGATGGACTTGCTGTTGGCGCAGTACCAGCGGCATCCACGCTTCCTGCGCGCCTTGTCGCGGTTTATCGATGGGGATTGCGACGAGGGATTTATTGCTGCTGCACGCTCCAGCATAGCAGCCAACGTCGACTTGCTTGTCGATATCTTGCTCGCCCATCGACATGAGATTAGGCACGAGTTGCCGGAGCGGGCGCTGCGTTTCGCAATACTGAGCGCAAGCTGTTCGATTGAAACGTATGCGCTGGACCCAAGTTCGATCTGGCACGTTGAACCCAGCGTCACGGCTGACGAGCTGATCGCAAATCTCGGTCAAGGCTTTGTCGGATATTTAGTAGCGCCCGGGCCAGGACGATGAACCCAGCTACTCGTAAAGGCATGACGTGCTGAAAATGGAAAGCGCATCGCCGCTACAGCAGAACAGCTTGAAATCTCTGAAGCCCTGCTCGTGAAAGAAGCCAGGGCCCCCCCTGAATGAGGGCGACACATTTCGGCCTGCGCGCTGCAGGCAAACAAACAGTGCAGATAGCAAGAACAGGTGAATTCTTTCCAGGCGCGCGAAGTCGGATAGGACACCTCATTCGCGCGCGGGGATCAGTTGCTCTCCATTGTTGCAATTGCGCGCTTCAATGCGACGTCAGGAGCATGGCCGGCGGCGATGAATTCGGCTTTGCGCTCCATGACCCATTCGTACACATCGGGGCGATACCAATTCGATGTCGGGTCCAGTGCCGCGTGCTGGGCCTGACCGAGGCGCAGCACTTCCGCGTAGCGCCGCTCTGGTCCACTCAGCTGCGCCGCAGGCACCGCCGCAGCTTGGGGCGCAAGCGCCACCGCAGTCGGTCTTGCCATTGCAGCGGGTGGCGCTGGCGGCACGACGGTCGCGATCGTTGCAGGTGCTATTGGCATTGCCGGTGCTGCGGCGACTGGCGCTGGTGGCGGTGCGACCGGCGCGGTGCTGGTCTGGGAGACAGCCAGTGCGGCGACCGGCGAGGTGCTCGCGTTCACAACGGCTGGCGCGGCAGCTGGCTTGGCCTTGGGCTGCGGCGCCGTGGCGCTTGGGAGTGCGCCATTGCGCCCCTTGTAATTCGGCGAACGCGGACCATACAGCAGGCCATTCATCTGGCCGCCTGCCAACAGGCGCTCGTTTGCCGTACGCGCCACTGTATAGGACGTATCGAGCGCGGAATTGAGGATTTGCTTGACCGCCACCTGGACCAAAGCGCCGACGATGCCGCCTCCGGCATTGCCCTGATTGCCGTTGTCGACAACAACGACCTTGTTGTTCCACAAGAGCTCACCGGTTTTCAAATCCACCAGCTTGGCTTCGGCCGCCACCGTAACGGTACTGCTGATGACCTTATAGCTGCTGCCGTACTGCGTGATGGTCAAATACAGGGCTGCATCGGCGCCGAAAATCTGCTGCAGTTTTTTCGGGTCAACATTGTGAATGTCGGTCGCGTTGGTCAAGCCGTTTTGTTTGAACGTTTCGTTGACCACGGCAACGGGCAAGACGTAATAGCCGGCTTCGGCCAAGGGATGCGTGACCTGCGCATACACGCTAAAGGTCGCCTTCACGTCCGGCGAATTATTCACGGGTGGTAGCACCAAGATCGGGTGCGGGTTGCTCGCCTCAAATGCGCTGTAATCGTAAGGCGTGGCGTGCTGCGTGGCGCAACCGACACTCAATACTGCCGGCACGATCAAGGCGGCCAGCTTTAGCATTCGTTTCGACATATTAGTGCCCCCCCTTGCCAAGAGTCTCAAGTAGACGATTCATGTATGGTTCCGATTCCGGGAAGAGTCGCTTTTCTTCCTGGAAGTGGGCGGCGACCTGGTCTGGCCTGCCAGCGATCGAATAGAGCATACCGAGATGGGCGTGGAAACCAGGGGGAACTTGTTTGCCGTGCGTGCTGGCGGTTTGCAAATGTTTTTCCATCACGACGATTTGCTGGATCGGGCTCTCGCCCTTGAAATGCCCGTTCAGCTGAGGTTCGTACGAACCCCACTGGTAAATGGAAGGCGGGGCAGTTCGGCATCCAACGAGTGCGAAGGCGGCCAGCGCCACGGCCAGTGCATTGATAAATTTGATTTTCATGGGAGGGGCGTGATTATTTTGGTAGTGCCAGAGCGCCGCTCTCAACACCGGCAACAAGGCGCTCGACCGCTTCGCGCATGGCCAAGTCGATGACTTTTCCGTTGAGCGTGGCGTCATAGCTGGCGGTGCCGCCAAAGCCGAGCACTTCGCGGTTCGACAGGCTAAATTCGCCGGCGCCCTGGCTCGAATAGACCACTTCCGACGTGGTGATGTTGACCACGTTGAGGGTTACCTTGGCATAGGCAAGCTGGGTCTTGCCGCGGCCTGCCAAGCCAAACAATTGCTGGTCACCCACTTCCTTGCGGCCGAATTCGGTCACGTCGCCGGTGACGATAAAGTCGGCGCCCTTGATCGCCTGGCCTTGGCGTTTGAAACCGGCTTCCTGCGTCAACTGCTTAAGATTGTCGCGGTCGAGCACATTGAAGCGGTTAGTTTGCTGTAAATGCGAGATCAAAATCGTCTTGGCCTGACTGCCCAAACGATCGACGCCGTCCGAAAAAATACCGCGCTGAAAGCTCGAACGGTTATCGAAACGGCCAACTGCAATCAAGCTGCGCACGCCCGTGTAAGGACGGCTGGCGCTGGCGACCGTCGGCGGTGTGACGGCCCTTGAGCTTTCGGTGGCACAGCCAGCGAGGGCCGACAGGATACACACGCCAATCAATAAATGTCGGGCAAGGGCTAATTTCATGTGTACTCCAATTAGTGTGCGGGCACGAAGCCAATATTAAAGAAATAATAAGATCTCAGATTTGCGCATTATACTCGGAGTTTTCCTATGATCAACAATCGTTGTTAATTGTTATTTAACAAACGTGTTGATCACTTCTGTTGATCACTTCAATGGCAGCAGTATCACGAGCGACGGGGCCGACTTTTGCCTCGATATCGACACCTTCGTCATGAACAACAGCGGCACCAAGACGGAGGCGGTGAGCCGCACCTGTCAAGGAATTCATTCGCATGCGCAGACGCGGCGATATGGAAGGGCTGGCGCGGCGGTGCCGTACGCTCCCCCGCGGACGAGAACAGGCCGATGGGCAATACGCCGACAAGGAAACTGGTTTCCACTATAATCGGCACCGCTACTATGATCCTCAGGCTGGCCGCTACCTGACGCAAGATCCGGTGAGACTGCAGGGCGGTACGAACTTATATCGCTATGCACCACATCCTGTCGGTTGGGTCGACCCGCTTGGATTGACGTGCAAGGCCTACCGCGTCATTCCAAGTCCGTGAATTGGCAAGCCCACGCGGCCGCGCTCTTTGTCTCCTTGTCGAAGGCTGGAGAGATATTCCCTGTATGAAACAATCCAGATAGGTTTTTGGAGGTCGTACTGCGGGTGGAACGCGCGGCCATCTGACGCGGATCAGTCGTCGCTTCTGGCACCTACCCGCTCCCGCTAGAGTCGTAAGTGCGCTAACCTCCCGCGCATCTGTGCATTTGATCACGAGTGCAGCTGGCGGCGGCTCTAACC
>NZ_JAQOZV010000114.1:0-5714 GCF_030348125.1 Massilia sp. DJPM01 | reverse complement strand
GGCTAAATCCCAGCTGGCGAATTCGCTTTCATCTAGACTTCGAATGTGCTAACCAGACCAATGGTTCGGCGCAGGCTTTGGTGTCGTCGCATTCACCATTCCTGGTCTCGTCACTGCCGCGCCAAGCAGTGTTCCACTTCGACAAGTCCGACGGGGTCACATCGATGAGTACGCCCGTTAGCGAGACCTTCGGCGCGTCGTTCGATGTGCTGATCAAAAGGCACTTTCATC
Source organism: Massilia sp. DJPM01 (assembly GCF_030348125.1). Taxonomy (NCBI): domain Bacteria; kingdom Pseudomonadati; phylum Pseudomonadota; class Betaproteobacteria; order Burkholderiales; family Oxalobacteraceae; genus Massilia; species Massilia sp. DJPM01. The sequence continues at coordinate 5,483 of NZ_JAQOZV010000114.1, read as the reverse complement.
TGAAAGCTGCGATTTCTGAGACTGCAATACAGGAGATACGCGCGACTTTGGCAGATCAAGGAATGAGCAATGAGGACAAGCTTGCATGGCTCGAAACATCGTTGGGTGACTCGATCGAGCGCTCATACCTACTTAATAAACTGAGGGCCGAGTAATGCTTTTTCCAATCAGGCCCGGATTGGCACAATCCAGGGTTTTTGATGGGCTCAACCGATACTTACGGGAAGTCATGCTGGCCACGCTGGAAGGTCGAGTGGTGGATCAGAGCGCTATGCCAAACGGCTTGTATGTTGCGGTGTCCAACAACCAACCGACACAAGTTGCCGTCGGCGCCCTGCAGGTGGCCCTGGTCGCACTGGATCAGGGAGCGAAAAATGCACTAATACAAGTCCTTCTCGTAGACACCGAGCCATGGGTCTTTCTGACTGATAGGGATGTGCCCCTGCCCGCCATCGACCCTACGGCTTTTGTTCCCCTGAAGGCGCTTGCTAGTCACCTGTACAAGAGCACAGGCGTGCTCGCTGATGTCAAGGCGGCGTGCGGGGAGAGCATTGATGACCATTACGCACGCTTTCGCGTAAGAGTTGCGCCGGGCAATGGCAACGTATGCTGCGTTTGCGGTACCGAGACGCTGGCTCAAATGCAGGCTGGAGTTGACAGTAATGAACAATGGCGCGGGCCGTACGACCATCTACTGGCGAAGGACAAATACCCACTTTATGGGGTCCATGCAAAGAATTTGGTGCCGATATGCCAGACTTGCAATTCAAAAGCAAAACTGGCCAAGGACCTGCTGCTCAAAGACGGGAACAGGCGGCTCAGCTTCTCGCCGTGGACTGAGTACGCCACGACAGTGGAGGTGCGGGTTTCGATCGACGACACGGATGCATTTTTCCCGCGAGTGGTCGTCAACCTTGCGAGTGATGACCCGGATAGACATGAAAAGTTAGGAACGTGGGATGACGTATATAAGATCAAGGCCCGCATAGAAGGCGAGTTCTCGGATCTACGCGAGAAGATGAGTGAAGACATCTCTGCTTCTAACGAGGTGAATTTCTTGACCAGCCTTGAAGAACGAACTGTCACCAACGCGGCCGCAGGTCGAAGCACAGCCTTCTGCTATTGGCGCTCGCGTGTCTATTGCGCAGTGCGGAATATGCCCGCAACTAGCCGAGAGGTCCTTCGAGTGACGATTCTGGAATCGATGCCCGATACAGCTGAGTTGGACAGGCTGTTTTTTGGCTAGCAATGAGTGCGGGAGCCGACGCGCGGTTCCAATATTTACTCGCAGTTTGCCTCGCGCGCATTGAAGGTTTACCGTCAAATAGAGTCTGAGCTATTACAAATTAGCCAGCGTTCGGAGACTCTTTCATTTTTTCTTGTCTGCCTTTAATATCCGGTAGATACTCGCCACTCCGATGCCAAGCTCCTCCGCCACCTGTTGCTTAGATTTGGTGCCGAGCGCGAGCAACGCTCGGACAGAATCTGCCTTCTTCATGGCCGTTGGTGCCCGACCCTTGTACGTGCGCTGATCCAAGGGCAAATTTTTGTCGAGACGTTTTTTGCCCTCGATTCCGATTCGTTGGCGCTCCAGCATTGTGTCCCTTTCGAATTGCGCAACCGAGCTAAAAATATTCAACATAAGCGCCCCTGCCGGAGTAGTCGTGTCGATATTCATATCAAGGATGCGAATTGATGCGCCGGCTTCAGCAATGGCTTTCGTGATACTTACCATATCGGAAATCGAGCGCGCGGCCCGATCAATTTTGGTTATGCAAACGACGTCACCACCCTTGAGTTTGCCCAGAAGCTCCGCCCACTTTATCCGGCCTTCGATGTCTGTCGCGCTGACTTGCTCGGCCACAATGACATCGCAGCCTGCGGCTTCCAATCGCTGTACCTGATCGACAAGCCCCTCGCGTTGCTCCAGCGTGCTTGTTCTCGCATATCCGTAGGTCAATTTTTCGCTCATAATTATCGTTAGACTCTTTGATGCAGTGATAATATATCAATAGGGTAACGAATTCAACCACTATTGATAGGAATACGGCGGTCTCTTCGTTTATGATTTGGGGCCTGGCCTATTGGTAGAAGTGTGCCGTGCCTTGTGTGGAAAAACGACTGACAGAAACCGCCGACTGCATTAACCTATTAGCAAGATGACTCACGCCCTAGTAAATCCGTCCTTGATGTCCTGGTCTCGCCTTAGGGCTGGGCTGACTGAGTTCGAGCTCGCGAAGAGCTTGCCGGTCAAGGCAGAGAAGATTCTTGAGTGGGAAGCTGGCGAAAGTCAACCAACCTTCAGACAGGCGCAGCAATGGGCGGCGTTGGCCCATGTTCCATTTGGTTTCCTTTTTCTGAAGGCCCCTCCGCAGGATTCGCTGGCCCTGCCCGACTTACGGACGGTGGGCGGGGTTGCTCTGGCAAAGCCGAGTATCGACCTGTTGGATACCGTGCGCGATGCTATGCGCAAGCAGGCTTGGTATCTTGACTACCTTAAGGAACAGGAACAAGCACCACTACCGTTCGTTGGAAAATTTTCGACTGCCTCGTCCGTTGCCGATGTGGTCGCCGATATTCGCAGAACGCTCAACGTTGAAGCCTTACCTATTCAGAAGGGAAGCGATGAGTACATGCGACAACTGATCGCTGCTGCCGATTCCGCTGGCATCCTCGTCATGCGCAGCGGTATGGTCGGTTCGAATACGCATCGCAAGCTTGATGTGGGTGAGTTTCGGGGCTTCGCCGTGAGTGACCCGCTGGCTCCGGTGATTTTCATCAATATCGCCGACGCCCCAACAGCCCGCGTCTTTACTCTCATTCATGAGTTGGCTCACCTCTGGATAGGGAGCAGCGGCGTGTCGAGTGTTGCGCCGTCGAGCACGCGGAAGGACGAGGTATTTTGCAATGCGGTCGCCGGCGATTTCCTTGTCCCAGAGGGACAGTTTCGAAAAGTGTGGCGGGCAGTAGAAAATTGGGTTGACCTGCTTCCTGAGCTGGCTGCGACGTTCCATGTAAGTCGCCTTGTTATCGCACGTAGGGCATGTGATCTGGGTCTCATCTCAACAGCAGCCTATAACGAATATTATCGAAATGAACTGGCGACTTTCCGAGCGAAAAAGGGCAGCGGTGGAAGTTTCTACCGCAGCGCTGGAGCACGCAACAGCAAGCGCTTCAGTCATGCCGTTCTTGCCGAAACACTGAGTGGTCGGTTGCTGCTGAGAGATGCGGGGAAATTGTTGGGTGTCCAACCTTCGAAGATTCGCACTTATGCTGAGAAGGTAGATGAATGAAATATCTATTTGATTCGAATACTTTGATTGAAGCGAAGAACCGCTACTACAGCATGGCAGTCTGTCCGGCCTACTGGCAATGGCTACTTCGAAAAAATCTGACCAATGACGTCGCGAGCATTTCGCTGGTCGGAAAGGAGCTGCGTGACGGGACCGATGAACTCGCTGACTGGGCCACAGACAATCAAGAATTGTTCATCACCGTGGATGATGAAGAGACACAGATCAACTTTGGTGAGGTAGCAAATCTAGTCGCAGGACTAGCCGCAAAAATGAAGGCCGGTGCTGTCGAAGAATTCCTGTCTGGGGCCGACCCTTGGCTTATCGCCAAGGCCATGACAACCGGCGCGACGGTGGTCACCCACGAGTCATATCACCCGGATGCCAAGAAAAAATTCCTGATTCCCAACATCTGCAAGCACTTCGGTGTGGACTGGATTAACACCTTTGAAATGTTAGATGCCCTTGAGGCTCGGTTTGTTCTTCCTGCATAGCCATGTAACGAAAATGAGAGGGCTTCTAGCTGAATCGCGAAAAATGCCATTCCCGAACTGTACCTATGCTCAGGACCGCCACTCACACATTGAACCCCGGGCCGGTGCATTGGCAATGGCGGCAGAGGTCTACCGAGAAACGTCGGTTGACGCTTTTCTGTAACGGCGCATTGCGACTTAACACGGGCTGCACGCGACGCGAGTCCGGAAACTTTCCGGGTGCTGACGCAACCAGAACTGACTGGGCGCAACCGGACTGGGTAGCGACTAGCAACTCGCAGATTTCGACTGTTCTCATAGCGGGCCGTTGGTTTTCAGCCTGCTTGCTTTCTACTTTCGCCTCGCGTACGCGCGCGTGCGCCTGTGTGGGTAAGAAAATTCCCCGGTAACTTTCGGAGTGCCATTTCCATTCCATGCCTTGCTCAATGCGCCGCCAAAATTAAGAGAACCCTCTTGATCTCGACGTATCCCGCTGCGCTGTAGGTTTCCACGGGTGTTGCAGGTTCCGGAACATGGTCTGCGTGCCGAAATAGTTAAGCGCAACCATGCCCGGCGCACCTTGGCGCTGCTTGCCTGTGATGACCTCGCAGATTTCCTTGTCACGGGTTGCCGGGTTATAGACTTCGTCACGGTACAGAAAAATGACGTTCGCCGCATCCTGCTCAATAGAACCCGACATCGCAAGGTCGGCCATGATCGGGCGGCGGTCTTGGCGCTTTTCGCAATCACGGTTGAGCTGAGCGAGCAGGACGACGGCGCAATCGAGTTCCTTGGACAAGGCGACCAGGCCCCTTGTGTGCTCGCCAATTTCGTATGCCTTATTCTCGCTCGATCCCCCAGTGATGAAGCTCAGCTGATCGATCACCAGCAGGTCCAGGCCATGCTTGCGCTTGATGCTCCGGGCTTTGGCGCGAATTTGAACGAGGGACAGCGCCGTCTTATCGTCAATGAACAGTGCCAGTTCCTCCATTTTCTTGATCGCCACCGTGACGCGATCCCAGAATGACCTGTCTGTTTGGGTCGGATTACGAAGCTGGGCAATGGGAATGCCGCCAAGGGCCGCGATGTTGCGGTCAACAACTTGCGTCTTGCTCATCTCCATTGACAGGAACAATGCCGGGCCGGTTGCTGCCACGTTGCGGGCCAGCGCCAGCCCCATCGCTGTTTTCCCCATGGCCGGACGCGCTGCGACGATGGTCAGCGTCCCGCGCTCCAAGCCGCCGTCAAGCTGCCGATCCAGGTCGGTGAAGCCTGTCGAGACGGGCTTGATCTTCCCTTCCATACGGGCCGTGAGTATGTCCATGTGCTCGGACAGCAAAGCGAACGCATGAACGGGCACCGAGTGTCCTTCTGTTGACCGATGGAGTCGAGTTCTTGCGCAATCCTGCCAAAAACGTTTAAGGCGGGCTCTGCTGCGTTTTCCGCTTGCGCGGCCACATCGACGCCAAACGACACCAACGAACGCAGCAACGCGCGATCTGACACGATTGCAGCGTGTTCGGAGATGGTTGCAGCGCTCCCGGCCGACACATGAAGATCAAAAAGGTACGGCAATGCATCGACGACCCGATCTCCGAGCGACGCGGCCACGGTCACGGCATCGACCTGCTTGCCAGCGACGATCTGCGAAACGATCTCCTCGAAGATCATGCGATGTTCGGCACCGTAGAAGTGCCCGGATTCAAGCGACGAAATG
>NZ_JAQOZV010000113.1:0-5885 GCF_030348125.1 Massilia sp. DJPM01 | reverse complement strand
GGCGGGCGCGGAATGGCTGGGCGAGCTGGCGCGCAGCGCGCCTGTCCCCGCCTGGGACAGCATGGCCGATGCGCGCCGGCACGGCGACGCGCGCATGCCGCCGCTGGCCCCGTCAACCAGGGCTGGCAGCGGGCCGAGCGCCGCCCTGCTGGCCGATCCGCAGGCTTACCGGGCGTACGAAGCACGCCAGGATGCCCGCGTGCTGGCCGCCTTCGCCAGCGCCGCCGAGCTTGAAGTGCCGCGCTTGCAGGCCGATGTCGAGCGGGCCCGCGCGGCTGGCATTCCGGCGGCGCAGATCGCCAGGGTGGAAGCCAAGATCAGGCGCCTGGAACAGTTGCGGCGCGAGATCGCCGGGCCGGCGGTGCAACGCTAGCTGTGCGGGTGTACAGCTGGTGTCGGCGTCGAAAGATGGTAATCTGACCGTCCAGGTACTTGCCAGGAGGCCGCGATGAGCACCACGTTCTTGAAGGGCATTGACGTTTCGCATTTCCAGGGCAGCATCGACTGGCAAACTGTCGCAAAGCAAGTCGATTTTGCCTACGCCAAAGCGAGCGAAGGCAACAGCGTCACCGATCCCTGTTTCAGCGTCAACTACGCGGCCATGCGCGCAGCCGGCATCGCGCGCGGGGCCTATCATTTTCTGCATGCGGACGTGGACGGGGCCGAACAAGCCCGTCATTTCCTGGGCTTGCTGGGCACCCCGCAAGCGGGCGACCTGCCGCCCATGCTCGATGTGGAAAAGGCGTGCGGCATGCAATGCGCGGACATCGACAGTTGCGCGCTGGCCTGGCTGACGCAGGTGCGCAAGGCCTTGTCCTGCACCCCGCTGATCTATTCCTCGCGCGCCTTCTGGAACAGCAACCTGGCCGGTTGCGCGGCGCTCACCGATTTTCCGCTGTGGATCGCCGAATACACCAGCGCCGCGGCGCCGGTCCTGCCGCAGGGCGTGAGCGGCTATACGATCTGGCAGCATTCGCAAACCGGCAAGCTCGACGGCATTGCCGGCGCGGTCGACCTCGACCTGTTCAATGGCAGCGCGCAGGCGCTGGCGCAACTGGCCAGGCCCGCGCGCTAGGCGACGCGCTAGGCGACGCGCTAGGCGACGCGCTAGGCGACGCTGTTACAGCGGCGCGCGCACGATCGCGCCTTTTTTCCAGATCGCCATCAGGGCGCTGCTCAGGTTGACGCCTTCGTGGTCGTCGTCCGAAAACGGCATTTTGTAGGTCGCGATCGCGCCCGGCACCGGAGTGCTCAGCTTTTCCAGCGCGGCCTTGATCTTGGGGCCGTCGGTGCTGTTGGCCTGGCGGATGGCGGCCGCCAGCAGCAGGATCGAATCGTGTCCTCCGGCTGCGGCGGTCGGGTTGGTGATGCGCGGGCGCTTGTATTCGGCGCGGTAGGCCGCCTCGAATTCGCGTCCCGAGGCCGAGTTGGCGCCTTCCACGAAGGTTTGCGGCGAGATCGCCCCTTCGGCATGGGCGCCGGCCACATTGATGAAGGAATCGGTGGCGTTGGCCCACGAGCCGATGATCGGCAGGTTCAGCCCCAGCTTGGCGCCGGTCGTGGCGATATGGCCCTGCTCGGTGCCGATGCCGTACACCAGCAGCACTTGCGCCCCGGCTTCCTTGGCCTTGGCCAGCTGCGCCGACATGTCGGTGTCGCCGATCTTGAAGCTGGCCTCCGAAACGGCCTTGACGTCGTGGGTCAGCAACTGCTTGACCATGTCGTCGTGCCCGCCCATGCCGTACGGCGTGGTGTCGTGCAGCAGCGCGATTTTCTTGTAGCCCTTCTTGACCGCGTAGTCGACCATCATCTGCGCCTGCAAGGTGTCGGACGCCTGTACGCGGAAGGTATAGTTGCCTTCAGGCGCGTTCTGGAAGGCCTTGGTCAGCTTGGTGCCGGCCGAGGCGGGCACGATATTGGGCAGCTTGGCCGCTTGCATCACCGGCTGGTAAGCCAGCACCACGCCCGTGTTCACGCCGCAGGAACAAGCCACCACGCCCTTGGCCAGCAGGGCTTTCATGTTTTGCGCCGCGTTTTCCGGCTTGCTTTCGTCGTTCAGCTCGACCAGTTCCAGATTGCGTCCCAGCACACCGCCACGGGCATTGATGTGCGCGACCGCCAGACGCTGGCCGTCCCGCACCGCCAGGCCGAGCGGAGACGATCCGCCCGTCAGCGGCAGCAGGGCGCCGATCTTGATGGTCTCGGCGGCAAACGTGGCGCTGCCGAGGCACAGCGTGACCGCTGCGAATGCGATATGGCTTGGTTTCATGCGTAGTCCTTTTCCTTCTGGTCGAGTGAGAGGCAAACTGCTGATGTTAAGCAAACTGATAGCGTTTATGGCAAGGGCGCTTTAGTTTAAGGCAAATTTGCGGTACTGCAACAGTTAACTGTTGTATTTGCGCCTGCCATATGCCGGAACGGATAGCGCTTATGCGCAACTCATACGGTTCAGCCGCGAGCAGGTAGGATACGGTCGCAGACGGCACCCCGGCTGTTTTCATTCCTCATGCATATTCACCAGGAGAGACCATCTTGTCGTTACTTGAAAACCATTTCAAACTCAAGGAAAATGGAACCGACGTCCGCACCGAGCTGCTGGCCGGGCTGACCACCTTCCTGACGATGGCCTACATCATCTTCGTCAACCCTTCCATCCTCGGCGACGCCGGCATGCCCAAGGATGCGGTGTTCGTCGCCACTTGCCTGGCGGCCGCGCTGGGCAGCCTGATCATGGGCTTGTACGCCAATTATCCGATCGCCCTGGCGCCCGGGATGGGCTTGAATGCGTATTTCGCCTACGTCGTGGTCAAGCAGATGGGGCTGTCGTGGGAGGTGGCGCTGGGCGCGGTGTTCATTTCCGGCTGCCTGTTTTTGCTGGTGAGCCTGTTTCGCCTGCGCGAAATCATCGTCAACGGCATTCCGCCCTCGGTCCGGGTCGCCATTTCGGTGGGGATCGGCCTGTTCCTCGGCCTGATCGCGCTGCGCAATGCCGGCATCGTGGTGGACAATCCGGCCACCCTGCTCGGCGTGGGCGACTTGCACGCCGCGCCCGCCCTGCTGGCGATCACCGGCTTTTTCGTCATCGTGGCGCTCGACAAGCTCAAGGTCAAAGGGGCGATCCTGATCGGCATCCTGCTGGTCACCGTGCTCAGCTTTTTCTTCGCGGGCAATCAATTCATCGGCGTGGTGTCGGCCCCGCCATCGCTGGCGCCGACCTTGTTCAAGCTCGACATCATGGGCGCGCTCTCGGTCGGCATCCTGAACGTGGTGCTGGTGTTCTTCCTGGTGGAACTGTTCGACGCCACCGGCACCCTGATGGGCGTGGCCAGCCGCGCCGGCCTGCTGGTGAACGGCAAGATGGCGCGCCTGAACAAGGCCCTGTTGGCCGACAGCTGCGCCATCGTGGCCGGCGCCACCCTGGGCACGTCGAGCACCACGGCCTACATCGAAAGCGCGGCCGGGGTCCAGGCCGGCGGGCGCACCGGCCTGACCGCGGTGGCGGTGGCGATCCTGTTCCTCGGCTGCCTGTTCCTGTCGCCGCTGGCATCGGTAGTGCCGGCCTACGCCACCGCCCCGGCGCTGCTGTACGTGGCCTGTTTGATGCTGCGCGAACTGGGCGAGATCGACTGGAACGACACCACCGAGAGCATTCCGGCCGCGATTACCGCGCTGACGATGCCGTTCACCTACTCGATCGCGATGGGCGTGGCTTTCGGTTTCATTTCCTACGCCGTGCTCAAGCTGATGACCGGGCGCGCGCGCGAGGTCAAGGCGGCGGTGTGGGTGATCGCGGGCGTGTTCCTGTTCAAATTCATCTACCTCGGCGCCGGCTGAGAAGTTGCGTGTTTGTCCAGCTTGCGACAGGCACGCAACACTTCCCGGAGCGATAGCACACGCAATTGCGTTTGGTCTTGACCTGACGCAAGCCAGACAGGAATATGTTCTTACGTTGTGACTCCCTGTCACCGAAAGGACATCGCCTTGACGCTGTTACGCCACCTCTCGATTCAAAAGAAATTGATGTTGAGCATGGCAGCCTGTCTGCTCCTGTTTGTCGTCATTTCCTCCACCCTGAGCATCACCATGACCGGGCGCGGCATCCGCGAGCGGGTCGTCAACCAGGAATTGCCGTCGGTGATAGGCGAAATCCGCAACGACGTGCTGCGCCAGATCGCCGTGCCGCTGGCCACCTCGCTGGCGCTGGCCAACAACACGTATGTGCAGGCATGGGAAGCGGAGGGCTTGCCCGACAGCGGCCTGGAAGCCTGGAAAACCTATGCCGGCCGGATCAAGGCCAAGAACAAGGCCGCCACCGTGTTCTGGATTTCCGATACGAGCGGCAAGTACATGACTGAACAAGGCCTGAGCCGCACCCTGGACAAGGCCGCCGGCACCGATCAATGGTTTTACGGCTTCCTGGCCAGCGGCAAGCCCTACACCCTGGACCTGGACAAGGAAGTCGGGTCGAATGAATTCATGCTGTTCATCAACACCCGCGCCGAGGCCGCTGGCGGCAAGCTCGGCGTGGCTGGGGTGGGCCTGTCGGTGACCGCCCTGGCCGACACCATCCGCGCCTACCGCATCGGCCAGTCCGGCTTCGTGTCGCTGGTGCGCGCCAATGGCCTGGTGCTGGTGCACCGCGATGCCGCCCTGGCCGACGGCAAGCACTATCTGAAGGATTTGCCGGGTTACGATGAGGCGCTGAGCAAGACCTTGCTGGTCAGTGCCAAATTTACCCATGCCGAAACCGATCTCGGCGCGGCGCGGCGCATGCTGGTGTCCTCTTTTGTGCCGGAACTGAACATGTATGTGGTGGCCGAAGTGCCGGAAGCCGAAGTGCTGGGCAATGTGGCGCGCGACGCCAGCATCTCGGCCCTGGTGGCGGCACTGGTCGGCGGCGGCATCGGCCTGTTCGTCATTTACCTGATCAGCCGCGCGATCGCCGGCCCGGTGGCGCGCGCCGCCCACATGCTGAGCGACATCGCCGGCGGCAATGGCGACCTGAGCCGCCGCATGCCGGTCGAGAGCGGCGACGAAGTGGGCGAACTGGCGCAGGCCTTCAACCGCTTCGTCTCCTCGCTCAACCTGACCATCAGCCAGGTGCGCGGCAGCACCGAAACCATCGCCGCCGCATCGAGCGAAATCGCGGCCGGCAATATGGACTTGTCGGGGCGCACCGAAGCGCAAGCCTCCAGCCTGGAACAAACCGCGGCCGCCATGGAACAGATGACCTCGACCGTGAAGCAGAATGCCGAGAACGCCAGCCAGGCCAATCAGCTGGTCGTGTCCGCCTCCACCCATGCCGTCAAGGGCGGCGACGTGGTGGGGCAGGTGGTCAGCACGATGGGATCGATTACCGACAGTTCGCGCAAGATCGCCGACATTATCGGCGTCATCGATGGCATCGCCTTCCAGACCAACATCCTGGCCCTGAACGCGGCCGTGGAAGCGGCACGCGCCGGCGAGCAGGGACGCGGCTTTGCCGTGGTCGCCTCCGAAGTGCGCAACCTGGCGCAGCGCTCGGCCGGCGCCGCGCGCGAAATCAAGACCCTGATCGACGACTCCGTGCAAAAGGTCGATGCCGGCAGCCGCCTGGTGGACGAAGCCGGCGCGACCATGCACCTGATCGTCACCTCGGTGCAGCAGGTGGCCGACCTGATGAGCGAGATCGCCGCCGCCAGTTTCGAGCAGAGCCAGGGCATCGGCCAGATCAACCAGTCGATCAGCGCCATGGATGACGCTACCCAGCAGAACGCGGCGCTGGTGGAAGAAGCGGCCGCGGCAGCCAAATCGCTGCAGGACCAGGCCGCCCATCTGGCCAGCGTGGTCAGCGTGTTCAAGCTCGACGAGAGCGCCACGCCGCTGGCCGCGCCTGCCGCAGTGGC
>NZ_JAQOZV010000112.1:0-6008 GCF_030348125.1 Massilia sp. DJPM01 | reverse complement strand
TGAGAAAGCCCCACCAGCCAAGCGCGCTCAATCGCGTTTTGTGCAGGTGGGGTTTTTTTTCGCCCATCCAAATCCCTTCATGGAATTCTGATGAATTTCGATGATATTCCGCTAGAGAGCGTCTTTCGCGCCAACTGGCTTGCCGATCTGCCCGGCCTGATCGTCTTGAAAGTGGAAGTGATCGCCTACCTCCACGCTCAGTGGCGGCGACCGAAATCAAGTCCGCGAAATTCCTGGTCCTGCCTGGCACTGGTTTCTTATACCAGTGACGCAATTCCCGGCCGGATGCTGGCTCCCATCTACAAAGTTGGCCGCCGCGATGCCTGGAGCCTGCCGGAGATCGAGTGCGGGGATCGCCTCATCCCCCTCGACCCGGGCTATCGGCGTTTTTCTTCGCACCCAGGCACGGAACAAATCGATGAATTGGTCACCGCACTCGAGTTCTATAATCTCGCTTTAGATGAGGAAACGATCGAGTCGTCGTATGTCGTGCGCGATGGCGCAATGATGCCTCCCGCGCCCGGCGCCTGAGCCGGGCGCTCAGGAAAAAACGCCGCCGGACCGCCGCGCTTAGCGCTGAAGCTGGAGCGCCGTACCGCGGCTGATGCTCTCGCCATCGTTCTGGTGCAAGCGCCAGAAGGTCAGCGACGAGATCACGGTAATGATCGACAGCGTCGCAAAACCATGATGCAACGCGCTGATGACCATCGTGCGGTCGGTCTGCGGCACATCGCCCAGGAACCAGGCGGTAACCAGCGATCCGGCGGCCAGCCCGAAACTCATCGACAGCTGCTGGAATGAACTCGACATCGTGCTGGCCATGCTCGAATCCTGATCGTCGATGTCGGCATACGCGAGTGAATTCATGCACGAGAACTGCAGCGAATTAAAGAATCCCTGGGTCAGCCCGAGCATCACGATCAACACCAGCGGCGTGCCGGCGCCGATGAAGGAAAACAGGCCGATCGTCAAGCCGATGCACACCGTATTGACCACCAGGATCTGGCGATAGCCGAAGCGCTGCAACAAACGTTGCGACACCAGTTTCATCGCCATCGCCGCGATGGCGGCCGGCATCATCAGCAAGCCGGATTTCCATGCCGGAAAACCTAAGCCCACCTGGTACAGCAGCGGCAGCAGGAAGGGCATGCCGCCCAGTCCCAGCCGCGTCAGGAAACCGCCGACGACGGCAATGCGAAAAGTGCGGATGTGAAACAGCGACAAGCGCAGCAGCGGGAATTTCCTGCCTCGTGCATACAAGGCGTACGCGCCCAGCAAGCCGAGCGAGGACCCCAGCATGGCTGCGGCGGTCACGGGCGCCAGCGTATGTTCGCCGAAGATTTCCAGAAACCAGGACAGCATCGCGGTTCCCGAACTGAACAGGATCAGGCCGACCACGTCGAGCGGCCGCCGCTGTGCCGCGCGGTAGTCGGGCATGTAGCGGAACACCAGGAATAGCGCGACCAGGCCGACCGGCACGTTGATAAAGAAAATGTAGCGCCACGACACCCAGTGCACGACCAACCCGCCGATCGTCGGTCCCAGGAGCGGGCCGATCAGCGCCGGAATGATCACGAAATTCATCGCGCCCAGCAGCTCGGACTTGGGAAAGGTACGGATGATGGCGAGGCGCCCGACCGGCATCATCATGGCGCCGCCGAGGCCTTGCAGCAAGCGGGCGGCGACCATCATCGGCGCGGTGACCGCCATGCCGCACAGCACCGATGCGATCGTGAAAACCACAATGGCTACCGCGAACACGCGCCGCGTGCCGAAACGGTCCGCCATCCACCCGCTGACCGGAATGCCCACGGCCAGGCTGAGGATGTAACTGGACACGATGGATTTCAGGCTGAGTGGACTGACGCCCAGGCTCGCCGCGATGCTCGGTACCGCCGTGTTGACGATGGTTGCATCGAGCTGTTCCATGAACAGCGCAGCGGCGACGACCCAGGGCAGATAGGTCTTGACGGAGGCTTGACTCAGAGCATCCTCGCATCGGCATATGGTGGGTTAACGGAAGATCGCGCCTGCGCGCATTCCTCGCGCCAGTCGATCTTGGTCTTCGCCGTCAAACCCATTCCCCGTCCCCAGACAATCTACCGGCAATGCTGCCGGTTTTTCTTATTATAAATTCTCCCGATGCGGTGAGCACCGGCCTGCGCGCACGCCATCGCCGGAGGTCCGCAGCGACATGCAGCTCGACGAATATTACACCTAACGAAAGCATGAAATATTTCTTTTTCTCATCAATTAAAGGCCTGCGGATGAAAGTGGGACCGGCATGTTCCCAGCCGCGTCGCATACCTGGCGCCGTGGCATGTACGCCTTGTAGAAATAGGCAATCAGCCGATAGTCCTGTGTATTTCCGTGCATGCCAGTGGTTTGTAAGATGCGTCACCTGTCCGACATTCAAGGAGACCCCATGTCCAGCCACCACCATCCGCACCAGAAAGTTGTACTCATTACCGGCGCCAGCAGCGGCATCGGCGCCGCCACCGCGCGCTTGCTTGGACGCTACGGTTACCGCCTGGTGCTCGGTGCGCGCCGCGCCGACCGCCTCACCGCCCTGGTCGCCGAGATCCGCAACGAAGGCGGCGCAGCCGAAAGTTTCGCGATGGATGTGCGCAGCCTGGAAGATGTGCAAGGCTTCGTGGCCTTCGCGCTGGACGTGTACAAGCGCGTTGACGTGCTCGTCAACAATGCCGGAGTGATGCCCTTGTCCAGGCTCGATGCACTCAAGGTCGACGAATGGAATCACATGATCGACGTGAATATCCGCGGCGTCCTGCACGGCATCGCGGCCGCCCTGCCGCTGATGCAGCAACAGCGCTCGGGCCAGTTCATTAACATCTCGTCGATTGGCGGCCATGCAGTCAGTCCCACGGCCGCTGTGTACTGCGCGACCAAGTTCGCGGTGGGCGCCCTGTCGGAAGGCTTGCGCCAGGAAGTGGGCGGCGACATTCGCGTGACCGTCATCTCGCCGGGCGTGACCGAGTCGGAGCTGGCGGAAACGATTTCCGATCCGCTGGCGCGCGAAGCCATGCGCGACTTCCGGCGCATCGCGATCGCACCAGCGGCCATCGCCAGTGCCATCCGCTTTGCCATCGACCAGCCTGCTGACGTGGACGTGAGCGAAATCATCGTGCGTCCGACCGCCAGTCCGTACTGAGCCGCTGCGGGCTTGCGGCGCAGCGCTGGCTGCGGCAGGACGGGGACGTCATCGCATTCAAGCGCGACCGATGCCGCCGCCTGTGGCACAGCTTTCCTTTGTTGACTCCACTCAATACGCTTCAAGCCGGCGTTCGTACGATTGCCTGTCGGTCATCCCGGCCGGCGACAGTCAAAGGGAGTCATCATGAGACGTGTATTTTCGGATTTAGTTCACCAACATCGTAAGGTGTCGACTGCCCTGGCGGCAGGCCTGGCCGGGCTCGCGATGGGGGGCTGCGGGCGCAGCGACGAGCCAGCTGGACTGGGGACGGCGGCCGGTCCCCAGTTCCGCGCTGAACTGGCGCGCACGTCGCACGGCATCGCCCATGTACGCGCAAGTGATTTTCGCGGCATCGGCTACGGGCTGGCCTATGCCTATGCCCAGGATAATGTCTGCATGTTCGCCGATACCATCCTCACGGTACGCGGCGAGCGCTCGCAATTTTTCGGCGCCGATCAAGCGGCAACGCCGGCGCGCGGCGGCGAATATGGCGCCAGCAGCGACTTCATGAAGCTCAACAACGAGGACAGCGACTTTTTCTTCAAAGGCTATCTCGATGCGGAGCAGTTAAAGGCGGGATATGCCGCCGGCAGCCAGGAAGCGCGCGATTTGCTGGCCGGTTACGCGGCCGGCTATAACCGTTATCTCAAGGAGTATGCCGGCCGCTATCCCGCCGCCTGCAACAAGGCGCCGTGGGTCAGGCCGATTGCGTATGGCGACATGATGCTGGTGCTCGCCGAGAAAGCGCTGCACGCGTCCGGCCAGGTATTCGCGCGGGAGATCGTCGATGCCGCGCGCGATAGCGGCGCTTCGCCGGCGGACAAGTCCCAAGTCGCGGCGGTCAGCGATATCGGCTTCCTCGAGCGCAGGCTTGCGCGCCTGAGCAGGGAGCAATTGGGGAGCAATGGATTGGCACTCGGCAAGGATGTCACGGTGAGCGGGCGCGGCATCCTGCTCGGCAATCCGCATTATCCCTGGGCCAGCACCGACCGCTTTTATCAGGCGCACCTGACGATTCCAGGGCGTTACGATGCCATGGGGGCGATCCTGGGCGGCATTCCCATTATCGTCATCGGCTTTAACAAGGACGTGGCGTGGACGCACACTGTTACGCGCGCGGTCCATTTCACGACCTTCAAACTGGCGCTCGATACGCGCGATCCGGGCGGCACGACATATCTGTACGATGGCGCTCCCACCAAAATGAGCGCCAAAACGGTGAGCGTGGACAGCCTGCGGCCAGATGGCAGCATGGGCCGGCGCAGCAAGACCTTCTATTTTACGAAGCAGGGCGCGGTGCTGGTGAAACCGGATGCGGGCATTACCTGGTCGCCCAATGCGGTGCACGTGCTGGGCGATGCGAATCGCCACAATACGCGCCTGATCGAACAATGGATCGGCGTAGGGAGCGCCAAAAATGTCGGAGAGATGAAGGCGTCGCTCGACACGATTGTCGGCCTGCCGTGGGTGAATACGATGGCGGCCGACCGCGATGGCAATGTCCTGTATGCGGATGCGAGTGTCGTGCCCAGGGTTGGGGCGGAGATGTTCGCGTCCGATTGTTTTGTGCTGCCGCAGCTATTGATGTTCGACGGCTCGCGCCGGGCCTGTGGGTGGGGCGACGATGCGCGGGCGCCTGCGGGCGTTTTCTCGCCGGTCCAGGCGCCATGGATGACGCGCACCGATTATGTCGGCAATTCCAATGACAGTTACTGGCTCTCGACGCCGCGCGCTTTGCTGACCGGGCCGGCGCCGTTCGGCTACTCGCCGCTGTACGGGCCGACCGGCGTGGCGCAGATGCTGCGCACGCGTATCGGATTCAGGCAGCTTGAAGATGCCCTGGCAGATAACCGGCGGCTGCGGATGAGCGACGTGCAGGAGCTGGCGTTTGCCAATCGCGTGTATGCGGCGGAATTGATGCTCCCGGAATTTCTGCCGCTGTGCGGTGCTTCCATCGATGCCATCGTGGCGCAAGCCTGTCGTGTATTGCGCGCCTGGGACAGGCATGCCAATCTCGATAGCCGGGGCGCGGTCCTGTTTCGCGAGTTCTGGAACCGGGCGTCGCTCGTTGCTGACAAATGGGCTGTCCCGCTGGACCCGGCCGATCCGGTGAATACCCCGCGTGGGCTCGCTCCTGCTGCGGGGCCTGCCATGCTGGTCGCCTTGAAAGAAGCGGCGCAGCAGATGCAGGCCTTGGGCGTTCCGCTGGACGGACGGCTGGGTGACTACCAGAGTGATACGCGCAAGGGCATACGCGTACCACTGCACGGGGCGATCGGCGATATCGATGGCTCCTACAATTCCATCCATATGGAGACGCCGCTGCAGGCGGACGGCTATCACCAGGTTGCATGGGGTACCAGCTACGTGCAGACGGTGACGTTCGATGAGGCCGGGCCGGTCGCGCATGCGATGCTTCTGTATGGGCAGTCTGTCGATCCGGCGTCGCCCTACCATGCCGACCAGTTACCCTTGTATTCGCAGAAAACCTGGCCCTTGCTGCCATTCACGGCAGGCAGCATGCGGGCCGATTCACGTTACTCCGTGACGACATTATCAGAATAGGCCTTGCCACCGCAGGGAGGCTTTGCTATAGTTCGCCTCCCCGCTGATTCAGTAGCGAAATCAAGTAGTTGCAGGACAGATCAGGGGCGTTTTGAAAGAAGCGAAGTAACAAAAAGAGGTTGACGAGAAACGCGAAACGCTGCATAATCTCACCTCTCTGCTGCAACGAACACAACGCTTCGTACCATGCGGCAAGATGGAAGTACAGAATAAGTTCTTTAACAATTAA
>NZ_JAQOZV010000111.1:0-6458 GCF_030348125.1 Massilia sp. DJPM01 | reverse complement strand
TCGTTAATAGTCTTGAAATGGTCAATGTCCAGGTAGATTAAGGCCATCAGCTTCTTGTCACGCTGCGTTCTTGCCATTGCGTTTGTAAGGCGATCATTGAACAATCTTCGGTTGGGAAGCTCAGTCAGTTGATCTATCTGCGCCATCTGCAACATCCCTTCTTCCATCCGTTTGCGGTCCGTGATGTCATGCAAAAACGCGCAGAATTCAATGTCGCCGGTGGCTTTTTTGATCATCCTAACAGTTAGTTCAACAGGGAACTCGTTACCGTTTTTACGCAAAGCGATAACTTGAATACGATTGTTGATAATGGAATCTGTTCGCGACGCGCCGAAGTGCTTCATGCCTGCTACATGTGCATCACGGTATCGTGGGGGAATAATTAGCATCTCCAATTGTTGGCCAATGGCTTCCTGGCGTGTCCACCCAAATGTAGCTTCGGCTTGAAGATTCCAGTCGAGGATTTGTCCATCTCCTGTAGTCGCCAAGAAAGCGTCATGGGCACCTTCAATAATCGTCCTAGTGTGGCGCTCGTTGGTTTCAATCACTGATAATGCTGTACTGAGTTCACCAAGCAATTTTTCCTTGGAGTTAAACGCAGCTTGATGTGAGATAGCAGAGCCAGTTAGGCCAGCCATCAGTTGTAGTGTCTGCATGTCGGCACCACTAAAGGCATGGGGATCAGATGACATAGCCTTGAGCACTCCAATCACCTTTCCTTCATGGAAAAGTGGGGCAACAACCATCGAACGGATACCAATACGTAAGCAGTCAGCGCGGTCTACGCGGTCATCGGTTTCGCTGTCAACGCAGTGCAAAACTTCCTGCGATTTAACGCATAAGCCGGAGATGCTGCTTCCGCGATTCAGTCGTAGGCCAACATATGCACGAACCACTCCAGAAGCGGCCCGATACACCATTTCATCGCCTTCAACTAGCTCTACAACTGAGCCACTTGCACCTGTTAGCGCGTCCATTCGATAGATAACAAGCTGAAAAAAGGCTTCAAGATCAAGCTTGGCCTCCGTCAGCTGACATTGTGTTGTGATGATCTCATTGAGGCGAATAGCATCTCGTTGCTGTGTTTGAGCAAGTAACTTCCGCTGTTCGATCTCAATGAGTAGGCTTTTATTAACCGCAGCGAGTTCTGCCGTTCGTTCGACCACCTTTTTTTCTATGTTAACAACGGCCTGTTTTTGGTCTTCGATGTCAGTACAAGTCCCAAACCATTTGATGATTTTTCCGTCCAGGTCTCGTACTGGTAAGGCTCGCCCAAGATGCCAGCGATAGGTTCCATCAGAGGCCCGTTTAAAACGATATTCGACCTCATAAGGCACGCCCCTGGTGTAAGCATCGGTCCATACCTCGACGCAATTTTGAAGGTCGTCAGGGTGCAGGACTGGCTCCCACCCCCACCCTAATGTCTGCTCAATAGACATCCCCGTGTATTCGATCCAGTGTTGATTGTAGTAATCCAGCCCTCCGTCTGGGTTTGCGGTCCATACGATTTGGGGGACTGCATTAGCCAAAGCCATTGAGTGTTGATCGTAAAGATTGATAGACGCCACCGGCATGTTTGTGCTCATTGAAAAGTCTCTTTGCGAAAATTTAGTAGCCGAGGGGTATAACAAAGCGTGTTTTGTTGTCTTCGCTTACCCATGCCCCTTGGTAGTCGGTTTGACCAAATGCATCACCCTGCTTGGCGGTGATCCGCACACACAACCGGTTTGCCGGGCCACAGGTGGACAGCTTGATCCGCCCGCCGCGCTTGGCTAGATCCGCGATGTTGGCCTCCAGTTCGGCTTTCTCCAGGCGCAGCGCTGCTTTCTCCACGCGTAGGTCTGCGATTTGGCTCTGCGTGAAGTAGCCGATCGCGTAGTTGGTGAGCACCGCGGCCGCGCCCACCAGGATGAACACCACGGCAAACTGCCAAGTGAGCCAGGCGCCGGCGGTGAGTACCTTGCCGGCGGCGACATTTAGCGCATCTGTGGCCGCGTCAAAGGCAGTTTGAGCCGTTTTAGGTGCTTGCCCCAGGGTTTCTGTCACCGCCTTGGATGCGGCGTCTCCTGCGGCCTTCTGGAGGCTTTTGGAGGTGTTTTGTAGTGCCTCGATGGTCGCGCTTAGCTGCGTACGTTCTTGCGCAAGGCCGGTGATCGCGTCAGTGGCCGCTTCCTGCTGCTTGAGCGCAGTACCGTACAGTGCCATCAGGTCATCGGCATCCATCACGCCTCCCCTTTATGGAGCAGTCCAACACGCCCTTTAAAACGTCATCAAGTTGGATTTCACCGTCGATGAATAGCTGCATTTGATACCGTACTTCGTCCGATGGGACAAAGGCCGATAGCCCTAAGTTTACCAAGGCAAAATCAACAGCATCTTGGCGGCGCTGACGCTCGGGGGAATCTGGAACAGCCATTGCCGTGTCCCTGGAATTAAGCCAGGCGTATGCCTCATCTTCGGCGTCGAAGTGGGCGAGCTGCAAAGCGTCAGCTTCATTCTCGGTGAATTCGGATGGCGGGAACACGCCGCCGCCGACCTCGACGTCGCCCTCCAGGAGGCGCAGCCGCCAGCCCCCGCCCAGCTCGACCGGGCGCGGAAGAATTTCATAGCTGTAGTTCACGGTGTGGTTTGTCATGCTGCCGCCTCGTCACGCGCTCTTTCCGCATCGGTTTTGCCTTCCAACAGGTCTATTGTGTTCGGGTCGCGGTTCCGCTTTGCCCGTTGAATCACTGTCGTGAAAGCCACTCGGTCACCGTTGAAAATAAAGTTGGGGTTGATGAAGTACCAGCCTTGACGCATCGTCTTGGCGATGATCTGTGCTTTGACCAGCTCGGCCAGTCCTCGTAGGAAGGTAGCGATGCTTAGACGAATCGGAGGTTCTTTGTCCTTGTGCGCCTCGGTAAACTCCTCTAGGACAATTGCATCGAGCGGCACTTCATCCTTGGATAGAGCCTTGTTCTGCACTGACCAAAGCAGCACAGTGAATGCCTTGATTCCGGGAGCCTTGAGGTCAAAGGTCAACGCGATATTGGCAGTGAAAAGCTTAACAAATTGCTCCCCATCGACGGCCTTGTAGGTCGTTACGTGGGTGCCCAGTACCTCCCCCGTGGCCTGATTGATCATTACGTTGTCATCGCGCCCAAGCTTGGATAAGCGGACTTGCCTACCCTTAACCGGGATAATCATGCCCTCCAAAAAAGGGTTCAATTTGTATCGACCTTCACTCATTTCAACCCCTTATTTTGATAGACCGGTTTCAATTATAGATAATCGGTCGATCAAAAACAAGGCTTATTCTGATAGACCGACTTCGCACGTCTGATAGACCGACTCACCTATTCTGAAAATGACACCCTTCAACCACGGGGGTTACTTCAACGCCCCTTCTTAGTTCTTAATCGGGGGCTCCGGGAGGGTATTTTTAGACTGCGCTTCGCGCACAAGGAATACTGAACGGCGCGACTCGGCGGCTAGCGGTTGGATTCGCAGACCTTCGGCGGGATACGCCCTGCCCTACGGGCACACCTACCGGTGCGGGGGCTACCGCCTCACCCCGGCAAACCGGGGCTTCGGGCACCTGCTCACCGTGAGCGCCAGCCGAAACCCCGCGCCCTCTCGGGACGCGGCAGCAGGCTCGATCCGGTATGCATGAGCTTCAGAAACCCGTTTAATAGGGCGGTGGAGTGACCGATTTTTCGACATGTCGAAATTTACGGGTCTGGTGTCTCAGGAAAAAATCTCTCAATCGTGGCGGTCGGGGTAACGGCCAGCAATCACGCGGCTGCTGTGGTCAGAGTGTGTGCAAGCTGTGGGCAGGGCGTGTGCAACGCGTAGCGTTGTGCATCCCCTGTCCATGGCTTGTGCACGCGGCCCGGAGGGCTGTCCACAGCTAGAGCTTTCGCACATGACGAAATAGGTTTCGTAGTGCATGGTCGCTTTTTGCTGGGATGACGCAGCCTGGTGCGTAGTCGCCGTGACAATATCGCGAAGATTACGCACCAGGCTGCGTAGTGGCGTTGACGACAGCGGTAAAAGCTACCGCTCAGTCGAGGTCCCAGGCATCAATCGTCAAAATCTGGCCTGGTGGGCATGTGGCGAATTTATCGAGGTGCATTGTGATGTTGCCTGACCAGCCATTGGGCATCACGTAGTCATCCCCAATAATCTCCATATCGTGATGCTTAGGCGGGCCGTCTTTGATCAATGGCAGCACGTCTTTAGCGAAGGCGACGTACCGAGTCGGATAGCCGCCTTTTGTGAGCTGGGTGGCCTTACCCAGTTCCGTCATCTTATCGAGCCGTCTAGTCCACTTAAGCTCGATTCCCAGCTCGCTATCACACCAGCTTTTTTATCAGGATTTGCGTCTCGATCCTCTGGTGTTTCCTGCGCGATGACGATCCACCAGCCGATCATGATGCGGGTTTTCCGACTGCGGCCAGGTCGAACAATGCGCGGTCGTCGTCCCTGGTGAGTTGTTGGCCCATCATTTCAAGCATTTTGTCTTTGGGCCACTCACCGCGCTCGACCTTGGCAAGAATGGCGGCACCAACCAGAATTTTGCGTCGGGTATCGGCGGCACGTTTTTGTTTGTTCTCAGTTGCTTTGGCCCGTGCTTCCACTTTTTGTTTCAGCGCCTTGGCCTGTTTAAGTTTTTCTTCTAAGTCTTTAACTCGCTGTTGTGCTTTTTCGATGTTAGCTGTCATTTGGCGCTTTCTTGGTTTTAGTGGTTGGCTTTTTCTGTGGTCGCTCTCTCGCCCGTGTCACAAATTTTGGTAGCTCTAATATTCCCTGGTCTCTTTCGGAGAGGAATTTGACCTTTACTGGCAGAGCTGGCTTTTCTAGTGGTTTTTTTGCCATGATAATCGCTTCTGCTTTTGGTGGTCGATAACGCCTATTTTAGCGGCGTAATTTCAGCCCGTAAAGCCAGCTATAATGGTGGTGGCGACAGGACCCGGCAAAGAGCGAAGGCGAAGAGCAAGGGCGCACTTAGGAGTTGACTGCGTCAACTCGTGCGTTCTCTGCGCGACAAAGACAAAAACGATACCCATGGCAATCTACCACCTCAGCGTAAAAGCGATATCGCGGTCAGCCGGTCGAAGTTCGACCGCCGCCGCCGCATATCGCGCTGGGTGTGAGATTTCCGATAAACGTACGGGCGAGATACACGATTACACCCGTAAGGGTGGCATCGCGTCTACGGACCTTGTTTTGCCCGATGATGCGCCCGAATGGGCTGCTGATCGGTCTGCACTGTGGAACGCTGCCGAAGCTGCGGAGCGTCGCAAGGATGCATGCGTCGCCCGCGAGTTTGAAGTGGCTCTGCCCGATGAGCTTTCACCGGACGAGCGGCGACGGCTGGCGGTGGACTTCGCTAAGGAGATGGCTAACGCCGAAGGCTGCGCCGTCGATGTGTCGATCCACGCACCAGGTAAGGAAGGCGATAGTCGGAACCATCACGCCCATATCCTCCGCACCACCCGCAAGGTGGGACCGGAGGGATTAACCGACAAGCTCGACACTGAGAAGGCAGGGCGCAACCGCGCCGCTGACCTCGATGCAGTCCGTACCAGATGGGCCGTCCTGACAAATGAGCGCCTACGGGAAAACGGAATCGACGCGCGAGTCGATCATCGCAGCTTGAAGGACCAGGGCATCGACCGGATACCGACAAGTCACTTGGGTATCTTCGTCACCAGCATGGAACGGCATGGCGTTAGAACCGAAGTGGGGAAGCGCATCGAGGAACAGGTAGTTACCCGGTTGCTTGAGGCCCGCGCCCAGGGCATTCAGGAACGCGAGCTGGCCCAGGTTAATCGAAGCATCATCGACCTATCGGGCGACCTAGCCGCCGCTAAGCGGGAATGCAACGCTGTGGAGGTGCTCAGCAAGGGGGCCGCTGACTTCCATGCAAAGTTCATGGCCGACCGGGCGGCGAAGGCCGAAGCGGATCGCCGCGCCGAGCTGGTGCGCCAGGCTGTGGAATTCGCCCAGGGCGAAGTCAGGCGCAAGGCCGAACTGGAGAGGGCTACCCAGGAGCGGCAGCGCGAGGGACGGTTAGGGCCAAAGAAGGATGGGCCGGAATTTAGCCGCTGACTTTAGCGTGCTAAATTTTAGGTGCCCAGAAACCCTGATCACGACCAGCTTGCTTTGCTTTGTAGAGCGCTTTATCGGCGAAGGATATCAGTTCCTCGGAGGACCAATTTTCTCCCACATAAAACGCGCCTCCGAGACTGGTCGTGATGTTCAAAACGTGCTCTTTAATTGCAATCGGACGACGCACGTTTTCCATAATTTTGTCGATGATGATTTTAGAATCGGCCGGTTCGTTCAGTTGCTCTAGGATCATCACAAATTCGTCGCCGCCAAGTCGCGCAACTGTGTCAACCATACGCACGCTTGTCTTCAACCTAGAAGCAAATTCTCTCAAAAGATCATCACCAACGCCATGCCCGAGCTTA
>NZ_JAQOZV010000110.1:0-6516 GCF_030348125.1 Massilia sp. DJPM01 | reverse complement strand
GAATCGACGAGCAAATGCGATGTTAGCAAGCGAAATCGGTAACCTAGTTCGGGAAAATACAGAAAAGCGGCACGCCCAAGACCTTAGGCGGGGATTGCCGCACGCGCTGAAATGGGGAACACGCAATCAAATCCGGCGACGCGCCGAAACTGCTGCTGACGGCCCGCACCTGCTCATGGGGTCGTCTCAGAAAACGGAATTTAAAGTACGTTAAGACTTGGGCAGCGGGCGCAGCGGTCGGAACTTCCCGACGCCGACCTTGACGCTGCTCTGCCACAGGTAGTCGCCAGTCAGGTTGATGTGCTCCCAGCCCAACGGCGACAGGTAGCGCAACAAGTCGTCGTCCACCGTGCGGCCGTGGCTGCGCAAGGCGTTGGTGGCACGCTCCAGGTACACCGTATTCCACAGCACGATGGCCGCCGTCACCAGATTGAGGCCGCTGGCGCGGTAGCGCTGTTGCTCGAAGCTGCGGTCCCGGATTTCGCCGAGCCGATTGAAGAACACAGCCCTGGCCAGTGCGTTGCGCGCCTCACCCTTGTTCAAACCGGCGTGTACGCGCCGGCGCAGTTCGACGCTCTGCAACCAGTCCAGGATGAACAGGCTGCGCTCGATGCGCCCCAGCTCGCGCAGCGCGATCGCCAGGCCGTTCTGGCGCGGATAGCTGCCGAGCTTGCGCAGCATGAGCGAGGCGGTGACCGTGCCCTGCTTGATCGAGGCGGCCAGGCGCAGGATCTCGTCCCAGTGGGCACGGACGTGATCGATGTTCAGCGTGCCGCCGATCATCGGCTTGAGTGCGTCATAGCTAGTCTCTCCCTTCGGGACATAAAGCCGGGTATCGCCCAGGTCCCGGATGCGCGGCGCGAAACGGAAACCCAGCAGGTGCATCAGCGCGAAGACATGATCCGTGAAACCGGCCGTGTCGGTGTAGTGTTCCTCGATGCGTAAGTCGGACTCGTGATACAGCAAGCCGTCAAGCACGTAGGTCGAGTCGCGCATGCCGACGTTGACGACCTTGATGCTGAAGGGCGCGTACTTGTCGGAGATGTGGGTGTAGAACATGCGGCCGGGTTCGGCGCCGTACTTCGGGTTGATGTGGCCGGTGCTCTCGGCTTTGCCGCCCGCCTTGAAGCGCTGGCCATCCGACGACGAGGTGCTGCCATCGCCCCAGTGCGCGGCGAACGGCTGGCCGATCTGGGCGTTGACCAGCTCGGCCAGCGCCGGAGAATACGTTTCATCTCGGATGTGCCAGGCCTGCAACCAGGACAGCTTGGCGTACGTCGTGCCGGGACAGGAATCGGCCATCTTCGTCAGGCCGAGATTGATCGCGTCGGCCAGTATCACCGTCAACAGCAAGGTCTTGTCGCCGGCCGCGTCGCCCGTTTTGAGGTGCGTGAAGTGACGGGTAAATCCGGTCCACTGGTCGACTTCCAGCAGCAATTCGGTGATCTTGATGGACGGCAGGCGCATTGCCGTCTGATCGATCAGAACCTGTGCGGTGTCCGGGACTATCGTATCCTGCGGCGTGATCTTCAGGCCGGACTGCGTCGTGATGACGGCATCGGGCAAGGCATTGGCGGCGGCCAGGCGGTTGACCGTGGCAAGCTGCTCTTCCAGAAGCGACAGCCGCCCGGCCAGATACTGGTCACAGTCGGTGGCCACGGCCAGCGATAGGCCGCCAGCGAGCTTCATTGCGGCAAATTTTTCGGCCGGAATCAGGTACTCGTCGAAGTCCTTGAACTGGCGCGAGCCCTGGACCCACACATCGCCGGATCGCAATGCGTTCTTGAATTCGGACATGGCGCACAGCTCGTAATAGCGCCGGTCGATGCCTTCGCCAGTGAGCACCAGTTTCGACCAGCGTTTCTTGATGAAGCCGGTCGGCGCGTCGGCCGGCATCTTGCGAGCACCGCTGGCGTTCATGTCGCGCAGCACATCGATGGCGTCGAGCACGCCCTTGGCGGTCGGCGCCGCCCGCAGCTTGAGCACGTCGAGGAATTCAGGCGCGTAGCGACGCAGCGTGGCGTAGCTTTCACCGATGAGGTGAAGGAAATCGAAGCTTTCCGGCTGCGCCAGCTTCTGCGCTTCAGTGACGCTGGCCTTGAAGGCGTCCCAGGAGATGACGGCCTCGATGGCGGCGAACGGATCGCCCTCGCTTTGCCTGGCATCGAGCAGGGCCTGACCGATGCGCCCGTACAGACGTACCTTGTCGTTGATCGCCTTGCCCGACGCCTGGAACTGCTGCTGATGCTTGTTCCTGGCCGTGTTGAATAGCTTGCCCATGATGCGGTCGTGCAGGTCGATGATTTCGTCCGTGACCGTGGCCATGCCTTCGACGGCGAGCGCGACCATCGTCGCATAGCGCCGCTTGACCTCGAACTTGGCCAGGTCGGCCGGCGTCATCTGCCCGCCCTCGCGGGCGATCTTGAGCAAGCGATTCTGGTGCACCGCGCGCTCGATGCCGGCCGGGAGGTTGAGCACCTGCCACGCCTTGAGGCGTTCGATGTGTTCGAGCATGTGCCGCGAATTGGGCTTGCTCGGGGAGAGGCGCAGCCAGGCCAGCCAAGTGATGTTGCTGTCGGTCTTGCGGGTGAGCAGCTTGTCCAGGTTGCGGAAGTGGAACACCGTCAGGGAATCGGTCAGCGACTCATAAATGCGCCGATTGGCGCGCGTGATCGCCTCGGCACAGATCCGTTCGATGACATTTGCCGTTGGCGACAGAATAGCCTGGCGGCGTAGTTGCTCAATTAATTCCGTCGCGAGCACAACACCCTTGTCGGTCTGGCACGCGAGCTCGTTCATCCCGTGCACCGCAGGCCGATAGTGATGCATCGTCGTAAACGACTGAAAACCAAACACTGTCTGCATGCTGATCGGTTATGCGCGTGTCTCCACCAGCGATCAAAATCTTGACCTCCAGATTGATGCGTTGAGCAAAGCAGGCTGCCAGAAGCTGTTCGACGACAAGATGAGTGGTGGCCGTGCTGAACGGCCCGGACTGGCCAAGGCATTGGAAATGCTGCGGGAGGACGATACCCTCGTCGTGTGGAAGCTCGACCGCCTCGGCCGAAACGTCAAGAACCTGGTCGCCCAAGCGCCTGGGCGTGCTGGTGCACGATTGTTGGGCCCCGTATTGGCGGCTTGACGACTCCATTCACGCCTTATGCAATGCCCACCTGTTGCGCGAACTGCTTTACGTGAAGGAAATCACCGGCCAGCAATGGCCCGAGTCGATGATGCAATTGCTGCTCAGCGCCAATCGGGTTTGTACGGCGGCGCGGCACCAACAGCGTTCGCTCGACGCCGACGATGTGGCCGCCTTCCGCACCGTGTACGACGCGTTGGTGCGGGAAGGCGAAGCGCTTCATCCCGAAGCCGTGCAGTCGCCGGGTCAGCGCGGCCGCGGCAAACAATCGGTCCCGGCCAATCTGCTGCGCCGCTTCCGCCTGCACGCCGACGCGGTCCTGCGTTTCATCAGCGATCCGGCCGTGCCATTCACCAAAAACGTCGGCGAACGCGCCGTGCGCATGCCCAAGGTCAAACAGAAAATATCGGGCTGCTTCCGCACACTTGCCGGTGCCGAGCACTTCTGCGTCATCCGCTCCTGCCTCGACACGTTGCGCAAACAAGGCCACAGCATGCTCGCTGTGCTGCAACGCGCCTTCGCCGGCAACCCTATTCCACTAATTGCTTAGCCGCTGAACAGTCACTAATAATTTACATTTAACATACTTTGGTAGGCAACTTTCATGCCTTGCTTCATGAGCCGCACATCAGGTGGTGCGCGGCCCGGAAGCAGCATACCACCGTAGACACGCGTTGACACGCGCCCGCGAAGTAGATACCATGTATCTACCGACTTAAGGAGAGAATCATGAACTATCAGACAGCAGAAGCAGCAGTGAGCCAATGGGGAAATGGCCTTGCCGTGCGCCTCACGAAGGTGGTCGCCAAGACTGCCGGCATGACAGACGGGACGCAAGTGCGCATCACCGCCGAGAAGGGTCGAATTGTCTTGGAAGCGGTGGAGCCAGGAATTACCCTTGCCTCGATGCTGGCTTCCTTCGACCCAGTGCGTCATGGCGGCGAAGTAATGACATTCGCCCCGGTCGGCGAGGAAGTCGTCTAATGGCGGCGAAGCAAGGCTGGGCTCCAGACCGCGCGGACATCATCTACATTCAGCACAGCCCCCACGTGGGGAAGGAAATGCCAAGCTTCCATCCGATGCTTGTTACTTCCACTCGTGCTTTCAACGAGAAGACTGGCATCGTAATTGGGTTCCCCATGACGCACGCCGCGTCCAATGCGGACAATCAGTTCGCCGTCGCTGTCAAGGGTCCAAAAGACGAGGTTGGCTATATTCTCACTTTCCAACCAAAGTCATTCGACTGGCGCGCGCGCGAGGCTTGTGAGCATCCTTGGGGCGGTGGCCATGCCGCCGTACTGGAAGAAGCACTGTCCAGGCTGGGCATGATCTGCGGCTTCAACCACCCCTAACGCATTTTCTGGATGTCCACAGGTCGTAGCGCGGTTTTGCCGTCGACGTCGCGCAGAATGAATTTGGGAGAGGTTACACGAAAAGGCGAGTGCAACTTTTCTTGTAACCTAATTTTGTGTAACTTGTGGGCCCTTCAACAGGTCACGAATTTTGACAGAATGGCCTGGTCGCGAGCCGGTCCGGCAGCTGCTCGACACGGCTCGGCAATGCGCGTGTAACGCCTTGATTCCTTGGAAAATTTTAGCCCCTCGCGGCGCAGCGGAATAACACCTTCCGCACCCGTGGAACATTCCGGCCGATGACGGCAACCTGGTTGCATTTGGGCGCTGTCCAGCCTGCGCAACCGGACGCGGAACTGTCGATATTCCCCGGAAGCAATGCAACGCCCAGAATTGTCACTGAGGATTAGGTGTTGTCACGAGAGTCAAGCATCGCTAGGGCCGGTTTGACGCGCATCGCCCATTTTCCGCCCGCTGTAGATTTTGTCCTCGATCCGGTCCTGCGCACGGCTGGCCACGTCCATGTTCACTTCCAGGTAGCCCATCGTGGTCTTCGGGTCCTTGTGGCGCATGATGGCCTGGATGGTCTGAATGGGCGTGCCTTCTTCCGACATGAGGGTGGCGCAGGTGCCGCGCAGCCGGTGGGGAGTGATACCAGTCAGGGAGGTGGCGGCGTTGGCGCGGCGCATAGCGTATCGGGCGAATCCATCCGGCAGCGCCCTGCCCTGCTTACCTGGCGCAATGAGGCCCTGCGGTCGTCGTTGGGGCGCCAGGTACACAACCAGCCAGCGCGGCATCGGTACTGGGACCGCCTCCTTTCCCTTGGTAATGCCGGGCGTGAAGGTTCGCCGCTCCCAGTCGATCCACTCCCAGCAGGCGCTGGCCGCTTCCGACTCGCGCAGGCCCAGGCCGTACATGAGACGCACAGCGATGGCGACGGACGGCGAGCGCGTGGTCGCCTTGTCGATCTCGGCCAGCCAGTCGTCGGTGGTTTTGGTGGGCAAGGTGGCGCGCGGGATCTTCTGGACCGGCAGCATGGGCACGTCCCACGGCAGCTTGGGGATGATCTTGCGCTTGACCGCCCAGTTCACCAGCAGCTTGAGCTTGCGCAGCCAGTGGTTCGCGGTGGCCGGCTTGCGCGTGGCCAGGTGCGCGTTTCGCGCCTTCTCGATGATCTCGGTGCCCAGGTCGCTAATCAACAGCTGGCCCAGCCCGTGAAGGTGCCGGCGCTTGAAAACGTCGACCCCGCGGCGATGCGACTTGCTGGCGATCGGCGCGCGCAGTTCCTCCCATTGCTCGATCAATTCCTCCAGCGTCGGGACCAGCTGCATGCCGCTCGCGAGCAGGACGGCATCGGCGTACGCCTTGGACATGATCGCGTGGGCGCGCTTGTGGTTCACCTCGTGGGTGGTCCGCTGGCGCCGCGCGCCACCGGCGAGCCGGAAGCGGTAGTGGTAATACTTGCCAACCTTGAACAGGGTGCTGGACATGCCGCCCCCGGTCAGGCTGGGGGGATGAACGAACCGAGCTGGTGCAGCACCGGCGCCGACGGCGGTTCCGGTGGCAGCGCCGGCGTGGCCATCGCTTCGTGGGCCTTCTTGATGCTGTGGCTCATGCTGTAGGCGGCCTGCCCAAAGCTTTTCACATGATAATAATAGGTGCGCTCGCTGATGCCGAGCGCGGCGGCCGCCTGCTTGGCCAGCGCGGCGTCGCCGACGTAATACGCCTTGAATGCCAGGAACTTGCCCTTCCATTTCTTCATGTCGGCCAATGTATGCACGGCCATGTTGAAATACTGCATGTCAGGGTGGTTACGGGCGTTTGGCTCCCTCCCCACCTTGGACGGCTGCAGGCGCCCAAGGGTTCCGCTGCTGGCCGGTCGCATGTAAAAGCTGCGTGTCTGGCACCAGCGCACCCACTCGTCACAATATTCTGCTACTACATCCCGATTTTTCATCTGTACTGCCTCCGTGGTCAATTCGCGGGGCAGTCTAAAGCCGGTTAAAGATTAACTTAGATTTT
>NZ_JAQOZV010000011.1:0-153625 GCF_030348125.1 Massilia sp. DJPM01 | reverse complement strand
CACAGCGCGCCCGCATGGCGCAATTCGCGCCAAACGAAAAAGCACCGGTGAACACCGGTGCTTTTTTTTCGCGTGCGTGGACAGAATGGGCTAGAATTGCTTTACAGGCTATATTATCTTTTTTTTAACTTTTGGTTATTGCATAAATTTAAGTGTTGGTTAGATGTTGCGCCTTGCACTGGAGAACACATTACTTACCTTTTCATCATGCGCGACCGCTTCCGGCCTCGCCCCGGGCACCGCGCCCGTCACCCCGCCTGGCGGTTCCGTGCGCGACGGCTGCGCTCGCGCAGCCCATGAGCAGGCCCGTGCGCATCATCCTGATCGACGACCACACGGTGGCGCGTCAAGGTTTGCGCCTCATGCTCGGCGGCGCGGATGACCTGCAGGTGAGCGGCGAGGCCGAAACCGCAGCGGCAGCCCTGCAATTGCTGCACGTCCAGCAATTCGACGTGGCCCTGCTCGACATCGGCCTGCCGGACAAGAACGGCCTGGAATTGCTCAAGCAATTGCACGAACAGTGGCCCGCCCTGGCAGTGTTGATCGTCAGCATGTACGCCGAGGATGTCTACGCGCTGCGCGCTCTCAAGCTTGGCGCGGCCGGCTACCTGACCAAGACCTGCACGCGCGCCACCCTGGTCGAGGCGGTGCGCAAGGCTGGCGCCGGCGGCAAATACGTGAGTCCGTCGCTGCTGCAAAAGCTGGCCGACATGCTCGGCGGCGGACCGGGCGCGGTGCTGCACGAGGCGCTCACCGATCGCGAGCTGGAAATCTTCCGCATGATCGCTTCCGGCGAAAGCCTGGTCGGCATCGCTGCGGCCCTGCACCTGAGCCCGAGCACGGTCACCACCTACCGCTCGCGCCTGCTCGACAAGATGGGCATGAAGACCAATGCCGAACTGACACGTTACGGCCTGGACTACGGCTTGCTGGGTTGAGGGCCTCGCCTTCGCCACCGACACCGTGTAGGGGATCGGCTACAGCGACCCCGGACAAAGCCCTGACAGACGATCACACGAATCGACGATTGTCGGTATTTTACCCACCACTGATACTTGGTCTCAAGGCGTAGATTTACGCAGTATCGTTCGAGGGTGGGATGTCTGCTTTAATAAAAAACAATGTTCATGTCGATGGGGCGGGACAGCAAGCCATGCTGTTCGCCCACGGCTTCGGTTGCGACCAGGGCATGTGGCGTTACGTCGAACCGGCATTCCGTGCGGATTACCGTACTGTGCTGTTCGACCATGTCGGTGCGGGCGCCGCCAACCTGGCCTGCTACGACCCGCAGCGCTACGATTCGCTGGGCCAGTACGCCGACGACGTGCTCGACATCTGCCACGAACTGGCGCTGGAGCGCACGGTGTTCGTGGGCCATGCGGTCTCGGCCATGATCGGCGTTCTGGCCGCGATCAAGGCGCCGCGGCTGTTTTCATCGCTGGTGCTGATCTGCCCTTCGCCCTGCTATATCGACGATGGCGACGATGTGGGCGGTTTTTCGCGCGACGATATAGACGGCCTGATCGACTTTTTCGACGATAACTTCGTCGCCTGGTCGGGCACCATGGCCCCCGTCATCATGGGCAATCCCGAGCGTCCCGAACTGGGCCAGGACCTGGAACGCAGCTTTTGCCGCACCGACCCGACCGCGGCGCGCCAGTTGGCCCGCGTCACCTTGCTGTCCGGCAAGCGGCGCGACCTCGCCCCGCTGCGCCCGCCCGCGCTGATTCCGCAGAGCAGCGCGGATGCCTTCGCGCCGCCCGCCGCGGGACGCTACCGGCACCAGGCGCTGCGCGGCAGCACCCTGGTCCAGCTGGCCGCGCGCGGCCACTGCCCGACTCCGAGCGCGCCGCAGGAAACTGTGGCGGCGATCCGTGCTTGTCTGCGCTGAGGATATGTCGATGAACCAGACCGCTGCCCCGATGGCGCCTTCGCTGCTGGCCCTGATGGACCTGGACGCCACCGATCAGTACGAGCATGCCCCGGTCGGTTTCGTGTGCTTGTCGGTGGACGGCTGGATCGGCAAGATCAACCAGACCCTGCTCGACTGGACCGGCTGCCAGCGCGAGGAGGTCGTCGGGCGCATCCGTTTCCAGGACCTGATCGGCGCCGGCGCGCGCATTTTCGTCGACACCCACCACGCGCCGCTGCTGATGCAGGGTTTCGTCAACGAGATCGCGATCAACCTGCGCGGCAAGGATGGCGCCCTGATTCCGGTGCTGGTCAACTCGGTGCTCAAGCGCGACGCCGCTGGCCGCCCGCTGCTGATCCGGATGTCGGTCTTCAACGCCAGCGAGCGGCGCCGCTACGAGCGCGAGCTGCTGCAGGCCAAGCGCGCCGCCGAGCAGGCCGCCGTCATGCTCGAACAGCGCGTCGAGGAGCGTACCAGCCTGCTGGCCAATGCGCTGGCCCACGCCGAGGCGGCGGTCCAGGCCAAGAACGACTTCCTGGCCAACATGAGCCACGAAATCCGCACGCCGCTCAACTGCATCCTGGGCATGGCGGCGCTGGCCCTGGAAGGCGCGCCCGACGCGCGCCAGCGCAATTATCTCGACAAGATCGGCCAGTCGGGCCAGCACGTGCTCTCCATCGTCAGCGAAATCCTCGACTTCTGCAAGATGGAAGCGGGCAAGCTGCAGATCGAGCAGCTGCCGCTGAACCTGAAAAGCGTGATCGCCGAGGTGGCGGCCGGCTTTGCCGCCATGGCGCGCGAAAAGGGCCTGGCGCTCAGGGTGCGGGTCGAAGACAATGTGCCCGAAAAAGCCCTCGGCGACGCCCTGCGCATCGCGCAAATCCTCGGCAACTATATCGGCAATGCGATCAAGTTCACCGAGCGCGGCGAAGTCGGCATCGACGCCTGCCTGGTCGGCACCGAGCGCGAACGCATGCGGGTGCGGGTCGAGGTGCGCGACAGCGGCATCGGCATTTCGCCCGAAGAGCAGCAGAACTTGTTCCAGCCTTTCCACCAGGCCGACAGTTCGACCACCCGCAAATACGGCGGCACGGGCCTGGGCCTGGCCATCTGCCGCCAACTGGCCGACATGATGGACGGGACGGTCGGCGTGACCAGCGCGAGCGGCGTGGGCAGCCTGTTCTGGTTCGAGCTGCGCCTGGCCGCGCCGGCGCCGGCGTTCGCGCCCGAACTGGCGCGCAGCCGAGAGCAGGCGGGCCGCGTCGAGCCGGTCGAGCGCACCATGGCGCGCCTGGCCGGCAAGCGCCTGCTGCTGGCCGAGGACAATCCCCTCAACCAGGAACTCACGCGCATCCTGGTCGAACGGGCCGGCGCCACCATGGCGCTGGCCGCCAACGGCGCCGAAGCGCTGGTGGCGCTGGCCGGCGGCGATTTCGACTGCGTGCTGATGGACGTGCAGATGCCGGTGATGGATGGCCTGCGCGCGGCGCGCCACATCCGCGCCGACGCGCGGCTGGCCAAGCTGCCCATTATCGCCATGACAGCGAACGCCTTCAACAGCAACCGCGACAACTGCCTGGCGGCCGGCATGGACGACTTCTTGGTCAAGCCGATTGAAGCGGGCCTGTTTTACCGCACCGTGGCGCACTGGATCGACGGGTGCGATGCCCAACAGGGGCCGCAGGCCGATGGCGGCGAGGGCGAGGGCGCCGCCATGCCGGCCGAATCGGGCGAGACGATGTTGCTCAGCGTGCTCGCCGCCCTGGTCGACGACGACCCGGACATCATGAGCCGCCTGCTGCGCGTCTTCCTCGACAACGCCGCCAGCACCGTGGCCGAACTGCAGGCGGCCCTGCACGCCGGCAGCGATGCCGAGCTCAAGATGCTCGGCCACCGCCTCAAGTCGTCGGCGCGCGCGGTCGGCGCGCTGCGCCTGGCGGACGCCTGCCAGGAACTCGAGCACGTTTCCGGCATGGACGAGGCCACGGCACTGGTCGGGCAGTTGCCGGCCATGCTGGACGGGCTGCGGCGCCAACAGGCCGGCAGCCAACTGGACCTCGGCAAGCCGAGTCCCGCGCCGCACTGACGCCGCCCCCTTCAACCACCAACGAGCACACATCATGAGCGCTACCTCCACCCCGACCAAGCTGTCCTCTCCGCTGGCATCGCTGCGCGTGCTGCTGGTCGACGACGACCCCTTCATGCTCGACCTGCTGGGTAGCATGCTCGACAAACTGGGCCTCACGCGCGTGTCGCGCGCCAGCGACGGCGAACGCGGCGTCGCCGCCATCGGCGGCCGCCACGGCGTGCCCGACGTGGTCATCTGCGATATCCACATGCCGGGCAAGGATGGCTTCCAGGTGATGGAAGCGATGGCCGCCAGCGGCTACAAGGGTGCGGTGGTGCTGCTGTCGGGGATGGATGCGCGCACCCTCAATTCGGCCGCGCTGATGGCGCGTTTCCACCACCTCAACGTGCTCGGCGTGATGACCAAGCCGGTCTCGAAGGCCGCGCTGGCCGAGCTGCTGGCGAAGGTCCGGCCCCTGTAGGAGCGACGATGCACACTTCGACCCGCGATGTTTCCATGTCGCCTGTGCGGCGCCTGCTGGCCTGGCGCCATGTGCCTGCGCTACTGGCGTGCGCCTGCGCCGCCGCGCCGCTGGCGGGCGAGAGCATCTGGCTCAAGCTGGCCGCGCTGGCAGGCGTGGCCGGTGCCTGCAGCTGGGGTGCCGCGCGCGATCGCGCGCCGGCCGCCGCGCCGCCGGCCGCCGCCATACCCGGCCAGGGTGGCGCGCGGATGGCCGCGCTGCTCAGCGATGTGCTGCCGGTGTGGGAGCACCACGTCGCTTCGGTGCGCAGCCAGTCCGAACAAGCCATCGGCCAGCTGATTACCTCGTTCTCGTCAATCCTGGCGCGCTTCGACGCCGCCGGCTTCAAGGGCGCGCACGGCGACAGCGGCGGAGCCGACTCCGCCATCAGCCTGCTGACCCTGTGCCAGCGCGAACTGGGGCCGGTGATCGCCGTGCTCCAGAGCGTCATCGACAGCAAGGCCGGCCTGCTGGGCCACGTGCGCTCGCTGTCGGACACCATCGCTGAACTGAAGGAACTGTCGACCGAAGTGAGCCTGATCGCCGCGCAGACCAATCTGCTGGCGATCAATGCCTCGATCGAGGCGGCGCGCGCCGGCACCGCGGGACGCGGCTTCGCCGTGATCGCGGCCGAGGTGCGGCGCCTGTCGTTGTCGTCGTCCGACATCGGCAAGCGCATCACCGAGCGCATGAACCTGGCATCGAACACCATGCGCACTACCCTGGAAGTGGCGGGGCGCGCCGACGACAGCGACCGCGAAGCGATGGTCTCGTCGGGCCACGTGATGGAAGACGTGCTCTCGCACGTGCGCGAACTGGCCGCCTCGACCGAATCGATGAGAGCCAACGGCGGCGCCCTGCGTGGCGACGTGGCCGAACTGCTGGTGGCGTTGCAGTTCCAGGACCGCATCCGCCAGATTCTCGACGTGGTCAGCAGCGACATGCTGCGCATGCAGCAGGCGGTGGGCGAGGACGCGCCGCTGCCGCAGCCGCAGGACTGGCTGGCGCAGCTGGGCAGCCGCTACACGATGGCCGAGGAGCACCACGCGCACACCGAACCGGCCGCCGCCACCGCGGCCGTGGACGACGAAGTGACGTTTTTCTGATTTCACAAACGATAAGACAAGAGGGAACCATGGCAAAGACAATCATGATCGTCGACGATTCGAGCTCGGTGCGGCAGGTGATCGGCATCACCCTGCGCGGCGCCGGCTACGAAGTGATCGAAGGCTGCGACGGCAAGGATGCGCTGACCCGGCTCGACGGACGCAAGGTGCACCTGATCATCAGCGACGTCAACATGCCCAACATGGATGGCATCAGCTTCGTCAAGCAGGTCAAGCTGCTGCCCGATTACCGCTTCACGCCGATCATCATGCTCACCACCGAGTCGGCCGAGGAAAAGAAGCGCGAAGGCCAGGCCGCCGGCGCCAAGGCATGGGTGGTCAAGCCGTTCAAGCCGGACGTGCTGCTCAATGCCGTGCAAAAGCTGATCCTGCCATGAGCGCCGGCGTCGAAGCGACTGTGCTGCGGCTCGAACCCGAACTGACCATCTACAGCGCGGCCCGGGTGAAACAGACCCTGCTCGACGCACTGCAGGCGCGCACCGACCTGACGCTCGACCTGGCCGACGTCTGCGAGATCGACAGCGCCGGCGTGCAGCTGCTGCTGGCGGCGGCGCGCCAGGCGCAGGCTGGCGGTGCGGCCCTGCGCCTGGCCGGCCACAGCGCCGCCGTGCAGGAAGCCTTTGCACTGCTCGGACTCGATCCGCAGGGCGTTCCTTCCACCTTCAGCGCCAACTGAGCGAGGCCGCCATGACACTGGACGATGCGCTGGTCACCTTCATCGCCGAAAGCGGCGAACTGCTGCAAGACATGGAAGCGGCGCTCCTGAACATCGGCGACGGCGAAGCGATCAACGCGATTTTCCGCGCCGCCCATACCATCAAGGGCTCGGCCGGACTGTTCGGACTCGATCACATCGTCGCCTTCACCCACGTGGCCGAAAGCGTGCTTGATGTGGTGCGCACCGGCGGCTGTCCGCTCGACCCGGAACTGGTGGCGCTGCTGCTGGCCTGCCGCGACCATCTCGGCTATCTGCTGGCCGTCGTGCAGAGCGACGGCGTGGCCGAGGACCTGTCCCTCACCGAGGCGGGCAAGCCGCTGCTGGCGCGCCTGCAGGTCTTCCTGGAACCGCGCACGGCGCCGGCGCCGGCCAGCGACACCTGGAGCATCGCGCTGCGCTTCGGTCCCCCGGTGCTGCGCAACGGCATGGACCCGATGTCCTTCCTGCGCTACCTGGGCACGCTCGGCACCATCGAACGCATCGCAACCTTGTCGGGCACACTGCCGCCGCTGGCCGAGATGGACCCCGAATGCTGCTATCTCGGTTTCGAGATCGCGCTGCGCAGCGCGGCCAGCAAGGCCGACATCGAAGGCGTGTTCGATTTCGTGCGCGACGACTGCCACATCGCCATCACGCCGCCCGAGAGCGCCATGTCGGACGCGATCCGCCTGATCGAGGCCAGCCCGGACATACCGGAACGCCTGGGCGACACCTTGGTACGCACCGGCAGCGTGACGCGCGCCGAACTGGCCAGCGCCTTGCACCAGCAAGCCAGCGGCGACGGCAAGCGCCCAATCGGCGAAATTCTGATCGCCCAGGGCGCGGCCGCCGCACCGGTGGTCGAAGCGGCCCTGGCGCGCCAGGGCAAGGCGCGCGACGCCCGCGGCCTGGACGGCAGCAGCATCCGGGTCGACGCCGACAAGCTCGATCGCCTGATCAACCTGGTGGGCGAACTGATCATCACCACCGCCAGCGCCAACCTGATCGCGCGGCGCGCGCGCAACGTGCAATTCCAGGAATGCAGCTCGACCCTGTCGGCGCTGGTGGAGGAGGTGCGCAACAGCGCCCTGCAACTGCGCATGGTGAAAATCGACGCCACCTTCAACCGCTTCCAGCGCGTGGTGCATGATGTTGCGCGCGAACTTGGCAAGGACATCGCCCTGCACGTGAGCGGCGAAGACACCGAACTCGATAAAACCGTGGTCGAGAAAATCGGCGACCCGCTCACCCATCTGGTCCGAAACGCGATGGATCACGGCATCGAAGCGGCCGAGCTGCGCGCCGCGCGCGGCAAGGCGGCCGCCGGCGCCATTGCCCTGCATGCCTATCATGACGCGGGCACGATCGTGATCGAGGTGGCCGACGACGGCGGTGGCCTGAACCGCGAACGGATCCTGGCCAAGGCGATCGAGCGCGGCCTGGTCGAACCGGGCCGGGTCTTGTCCGATCCGGAGGTGTTCGCACTGGTGTTCGAGCCGGGATTTTCCACCGCCGAAAAAGTCACCAATCTGTCCGGGCGCGGGGTCGGCATGGATGTCGTCAAGCGCAACATCACGGCGCTGCGCGGCACGGTCGGCATCGACAGCATCGACGGCGTGGGCACCACGGTCACGGTGCGCCTGCCGCTGACCCTTGCCATCATCAACGGCTTCCAGGTCGGGGTGGGACGCTCGGTATTCGTGATCCCGCTCGACATGGTTGACGAATGCGTCGAACTGCGCGCCGAGCAGGGCCACGATTTTGCCGACCTGCGCGGCCAGGTTTTGCCGCTGCTGCGCCTGCGCCAGCTGTTTGCGGTCGACGGCGTGCCGGGCCCGCGCCAGAGCGTGGTGGTGGTCAAGTACGCCGGCCAGCGGGCCGGCCTGGTGGTCGACACCCTGCTGGGCGAATCGCAGACGGTCATCAAGCCGCTCGGCAAACTTTTTCAGAAGCTCGATTGCATCAGCGGCTCGAGTATTTTAGGCAGCGGCGAAGTGGCGCTGATCCTCGATGTGCCGGCCCTGTTGCGCGCGGCGCCGGCGGCAGCCGTGGCGGGTGCCGTCGCCGATGCCGAGGTTGCCGTGAGTTGAAGCGGCAGGCCCAGGAGCGGCAAGAGAGCAAACGGAATACAGCGTGTGGTTCCCAGATTCACCTTTAGAGGAGTGATATTATGAAATTCGGAAATTTGAACATCGGCGTGCGCCTGGCGGCCGGATTCGGCGTGCTGCTGGCCCTCCTGGTTGCCTGCGTGTTCCTGGCGATGACGCGTCTGGCGGGCGTGCAGCGCAGCCTGGAAAATATCGTCGAGGTCAACAACCTCCAGACAACGCTGGCCATGACCATGCGGGTGACGATCACTGACCGCATGATCGCGCTGCGCAATCTGGCTTTGCTTACCGAGATGTCGGAGATGGAGGCGGAAGTCGAGCGCATCAAGCGACAGCTGGATGAATACCAGGATGTCGAAGCGAAGTTGAACAAAATGATGGCCGACCTCAAGGACACCACGCCCGAGGAAAAGGCGTTCATGGGACGCATCAGGGAAGTCGAAGCGACGATCCTGCCGCTGATGAGCAAGGCGGTCACCCTGGGCCTGGCCAACAAGCCCGAGGAAGCGACCAGGACGATGATGCACGATATCCGTCCGGTGCAGGCGAAATGGATGGCCGAAGTGGGCGGGCTGATCGACCTGGAACAGAAGCTCAGCGACGACGCGATGCAGGTCGCGCGCAAGAATTACGAGAGCTCGCGCAACGAACTCACGGGGCTGGGCATCATCGCGACCGTGGTGGGCATGCTGTTCGCTTTCATGACGACACGTTCGATCACCAAGCCGATTAATATCGCGGTGACGCTGGCCGAAACCGTGGCCAGCGGCGACCTGACCAGCCAGATCGAGGTCACCACCACCGACGAAACCGGCAAGCTGCTGCGCGCCATGAAGACCATGAACGAGAGCCTGGTGCGGATCGTCACCGAAGCGAACAGCGCGGCCGAAGCGGTGGCCAGCGCTTCCGAGGAAGTGAGCGCCACGGCGCAGGCGCTGTCGCAGTCGGCCAGCGAGCAGGCCGCCGGCGTCGAGCAGACCAGCGCGTCGATCGAGCAGATGACCGCCTCGATCAGCCAGAATACGGAAAACGCCAAGGTCACCGATGGCATGGCCTCGCGTTCGGCCGAAAGCGCGGTCGAAGGCGGCGAGGCGGTCAAGGCGACCGCCGGCGCGATGAACCAGATCGCCCAGAAGATCGGCATCATCGACGATATCGCGTACCAGACCAACCTGCTGGCACTGAACGCGGCGATCGAAGCGGCGCGCGCCGGTGAACACGGCAAGGGCTTCGCGGTGGTGGCAGCCGAAGTGCGCAAGCTGGCCGAGCGCAGCCAGGTGGCGGCGCAGGAAATCAGCAGCGTGGCCGGCAGCAGCGTGGAACTGGCGCAGCGCGCCGGCAAGCTGCTCGACGAAATGGTCCCGAACATCAAGAAGACGTCCGACCTGGTGCAGGAAATCACGGCCGCTTCCGAAGAGCAGTCGACCGGCGTGAGCCAGATCAACTCGGCCATCGGTCAACTGAGCATGGCGACCCAGCAGAATGCATCGAGTTCGGAGGAACTGGCCGCCACCGCCGAGGAACTGAGCGGCCAGGCCGAGCAGCTGCAGCAGACCATGAGCTTCTTCCGCCTGTCGCGCGATGCGGCCGTCCCCACGCGCAGCAAGCCCGCCAAGCCGGCCGCGCCAAGCCGGCGTGCAGCGGCCAAGCCGGCGCCGACCCGTTTCGCCTCCGGCCTGGCCCTGGCCACGTCAGCGGCCGGTGCGCCCGACGAAGCCGATTTCACTAAGTTCTGAGCGGGGAAAACATGAATCGTCTGATCCAGAACCGTGCCCGCGCCGCCGCGGCACCGCCGGCCGCGCCGGCGCCGACCCAGTACCTGACCTTCACGCTGGGCGGCGAGACCTTCGCCATCGGCATCCTGGGGGTGAAGGAGATCATCGAGTACACCAGCCTGACCGACGTACCGATGATGTCGGACTGCATTCGCGGGGTGATCAACCTGCGCGGCGCGGTCGTGACGGTGATGGACCTGTCGGTGCGCTTCGGGCGGCCGTCCACGTCGGTGACCAAGCGC
Organism: Massilia sp. DJPM01; assembly: GCF_030348125.1. Taxonomy (NCBI): domain Bacteria; kingdom Pseudomonadati; phylum Pseudomonadota; class Betaproteobacteria; order Burkholderiales; family Oxalobacteraceae; genus Massilia; species Massilia sp. DJPM01. The sequence continues at coordinate 143,176 of NZ_JAQOZV010000011.1, read as the reverse complement.
ACCTGCATCATCATCGTCGAAATCGAGGAAGACGGCGAACGCCAGGTGATCGGCGTGGTGGTCGACGCCGTCAATGCGGTACTGGAGATCGCCGCCGGCGACATCGAGCCACCGCCGGCATTCGGCGCCCAGATCCGCAACGATTACATCGCCGGCATGGGCAAGATCAAGGGTCGCTTTGTGATCCTGCTCGACATCGGCCAGGTCTTCGCCGGCCTGCAGACGGACGATGCGGCACTGGCTGCGGCAGACCAATAGATGGCGGCCGCCCATGCCCACCAATTGGCACGGCCCGGCATCAGCCAGGCCGAATTCGTCCAGTTCCAGCGCTTTATCTACGTCGCCGCCGGGATCACCCTGTCGGACGCCAAAAAAACGCTGGTCAGCGGGCGCTTGGCCAAGCGCCTGGCGCACTGCGGGGTGGCCAGCTACGGCGAGTATTTCCGCCTGCTCGACAGCGGCGCGCACAAGGAGGAGGTGCAGGAAGCGATCGACCTGTTGACCACCAACGAAACATATTTTTTTCGCGAGGCGAAGCACTTCGACCTGCTGCGCGAGCGCGCGCTGGCCCAGCGTCCGCGCGGCGAATCGTTCCGAGTATGGAGCGCGGCCTGTTCCAGCGGCGAGGAGTGCTACAGCATCGCCATGGTGCTGGCCGACTGCCTGGGTGAGCGGCCGTGGGACATCATGGGTTCGGACATCTGCACCAAGGTGCTGCACAAGGCCCGCATCGGACACTATCCGATGGAGCGGGCACGCCATATTCCGCAGGCCCTGCTGCGCAAATACTGCCTGAAAGGCCAGGATGCGCAGGAAGGCACGATGCTGGTGGAATCGGCGCTGCGCCGCCGCGTGCAGTTCGGCCAGGTCAACCTGAACACGGCGCTGCCGCAACTGGGCCAGTTCGACATGGTCTTTTTGCGCAATGTGATGATCTATTTTAATGGCGACACCAAGCGCCAGGTGGTGGACCGTATCGCGTCCCTGCTCAAGCCGCACGGGTGCCTCGTGATCGGCCTCGCCGAGTCGCTCAGCGACACCGGGGCGATGATCAAGTCGCTGGCGCCGTCGATTTACGTCAGGGCGTGAACGCATGCTTGATGCCGGCGTGATCGATATGTTCCTGCAGCCGGGTGAATTTTTCGTCGGCGATGCGCAGCTTCGGCTGCGTACCCTGCTCGGGTCATGCGTATCGATCACCCTGTGGCATCCCGCCTCGCGCATCGGGGCGATGTCGCATTTCCTGCTGCCGGGCCGCAGCAGGGGGGTGCTGCCGGACGCGCGCTACGGCAACGACGCGCTCGACCTGATGCTGGCCGGCTTGCGCGAGCAGGGCGTGGCAGCGAGCGAATGCCAGGCCAAGGTGTTCGGCGGCGGCGACATGTTCCCCGGCCGCCTCTTGCAGCGTCCCGCCATCGGCATGCAAAACGGCGAGGAAGCGCGCGCGCTGCTGGCCGGCTATGCGATTCCGGTGCTGTCGGCCTGCCTGTACGGCGTCGGGCACCGCCAGATCGTGTTCGATATCGCCAGCGGCGACGTGTGGTCGCGCCAATTCGAGAAAGTGGACAAATGAGCCGCATCAAGGTATTGATCGTCGACGATTCGGCGGTGGTGCGCCAGGTGGTGGCCGGGGTGCTGGGGGCCGATCCGCGCATCGAGGTCCTGGGCGCGGCGGCCGACCCGCTGCTGGCGATCGAATACATGCGCCGCCAGTGGCCGGACGTGATCGTGCTGGACCTGGAAATGCCGAAAATGGATGGCTTGACCTTCCTGCGCAAGATCATGAGCGAGCGCCCCACGCCCGTGATCATCTGCTCGACCCTGACCGAGGCGGGGGCCCGCGTGACGATCGATGCGCTGGCCGCCGGCGCGGTGGCGATCATCCAGAAGCCCAAGCTGGGCCTGAAGTCGTTCCTGAGCGCCGCCTCGGACGACCTGACCAGCGCGGTGCTCGGCGCGGCGCGCGCCAACGTGGCGGTGCTGGCCGGACGCCGACCGCCGCCACCGGTGGCCAAGCTCAATGCCGACGCCGTGATTGCACCGGCGGCGGCCGGTACCCTGATCCAGACTACCGAACGGGTGGTGGCGATCGGCACCTCGACCGGCGGCACCCAGGCGCTGGAAGTGGTGCTGGCGGCCTTGCCGCGCACCGCGCCGGGCATCGTGGTGGTGCAGCACATGCCGGAAAAGTTTACGGCGGCGTTTGCCGAGAGGTTGAACAGCGTGTGCCGCATCGCGGTGGTGGAGGCCGCGCACCAGATGCGGGTGCTGCCGGGCCAGGCCCTGATCGCGCCGGGTGGCAAGCATATGCTGATGCGGCGCAGCGGGGCGCAGTACGTGGTCGATGTGGTGGACGGGCCGCTGGTGAACCGTCACCGGCCCTCGGTCGATGTGCTGTTCCGCTCCGTGGCCAAGTGCGCCGGGCCCAACGCCACCGGCATCATCATGACCGGGATGGGCGACGATGGCGCCGCCGGCCTGCTGGAAATGCGCAGTGCCGGCGCGCGCACGATCGCCCAGGACGAGGCCAGCTGCGTGGTGTACGGCATGCCCAAGGAAGCGGTCAAGCGCGGCGGCGTGCAGCACACGGTGGCGCTGGACGCGATCGCGCGCGCGATCACGGTGCTCTAGTCGTCGCCGTCCTTGAGCATCCAGACGTACTTCATGTTCATCCAGGCCGGCACCGGCTTGCCGTTCTCGGTGCCCGGCTTGAACCGGCACTTCATGATGCCGCTACGCGCAGCTTCGTCGAGCAGCGCATGGCCGCTCGACGAAGCGATGCGGGAGCCGGCGACCCGGCCGTTGGCACCGACCTTGAAGGCCAGCGTGACCGTGCCGGTGTGCTGCGCCTTGAATGACGCGGCCGGCCAGACTGGCTTGGCGCAGCTGGAAAAGTCGACCACCGGCGCCACCCGCGCCAGCGCCGGGGTGACGCTGGCGCGGTCGTCGGCGGCGTGGGCGTAAAGACTGAGGCAGGCGGCGGCCAGCCCCAGCGCGGGCAGCGCGGCTTTCCAGTCGAGCGCCTGGCGGTCGGGCTTGAGCAGGCGCCGCACGCGCGCCACCAGGTCGCCGTCATTGGCCGCAACGGCCAGGTGGTGCGAAGAAAACTGCAAGCGCTCCAGTTCCGACAAGGCGCGCGCCAGCCGGCGCGGTTCACCCAGGTGGCGCGCCGCCAGGTCGTCGGCAATCTGTTCGCGTTCGGCGCGGATGCGGCCCGAAATCCACCACACGGCCGGGTGATAGAACAGCAGGATCTCGGCCACGTTCTGGCCCAGGTTGACCAGGTAGTCGACACGCCTGACATGCCCCATTTCGTGCGCCAGCAGCGCTTCGAGCAGGTCGGGCGGCATGCCGGACATCAGCGCGGCCGGCACCAGCACCACGGGACGCAGCCAGCCGATGGTCAGCGGGCTGTCCAGGTTCTCGAGCACGCGCAGGCGCACCGTGCGGGTGATGCCGAAGGCCCCCGCCATGCGCGTGGCGCGCGCCTGCCATTGCGGCTCGGCCAGCGGCGCCCGGGCGGCATGGCGGATCCACGCCAGCCCGGCCGCCATGCGCAGCGACAGCAGTGCCGCACACACCGACCAGAAGCCGACGATCCACAGCAACTGCTCCTGCAGCCAGCCGGCGAGGCTGGCATCATCGGCGCGCGCGCCGGCCATCATGCGCTCGGCAAAGCCCAGGTGCGCCGCGCTGGCGCCGCCACCCTGCAGGCGCAGCGTCAGTTCGGCGGCGGGCCACAGCACGCAGGCCAGCAGCGCCGCGCAGGCTACGTTGTAGCGGTATTCGGGGCGGGTGTTGCGCATCAGGGCCAGTACGGCGGCGCTGGTGCAGCCGATCAGCAAGCCTTGCCAGGTGAAATGGAGCAGGGTCCAGCCGATACCGTCGATCAGGGCAGCCGTCATTTGTCTTCTTCCTTGAGCATGTTTTCGATCTCTTCGCGTTCCTTTTTGCTGATGCCGCTGCGCAGTGCGGCCATGACCAGTGCCTTGGCCGAGCCGGAAAACGCTTTCTGGATCAGGTCCTTGAGCAGGTTCGTTTGCAGCGAATCCTGGGCTTGCGCGGGCGCGTACACGTGCGAGCGTTCGCTTTCGTCGCGGATCAGCAAGCCCTTGGTGTGCATGATCTGCATCAGCCGCAGCACGGTCGCATAGGTCACGTCGGGGCGCTCCTTGAGGATCGCCTGGTGCACTTGCTTGGCGGTCGCCGCGCCGAGCGGCCACAGGGTTTGCAGCAGATCGAGTTCGGCCGCTGTCGGCTTGGGCGGGGCAGGGAGTTTGGCCATGGTGCGCTAGTGAGGTGAAGGTAGACCTCAGGTTAGCGCATCTAGACCTTCATGTCTAACGAAAAATCTTGAGGCGCTCAGGAATAGCGATTACCCAGTCTTGCAAAGGGCTTTAACGTAGAAAACATTGTCTATTCCAGGGGCGGCACGGGATAGCTGGATGGCCGGATCGGCGTTGCGGCCGGTTTCCTGCTGCCTGGCTTCGTGCTGTATGGCCTGGGCTATGACGCGCAGCTGCCCGCCGCCCAGCGCGGATTTGTTTTGCCAGCGGCGAGGCAGGCGAAGTACCATGCCTGGACCAATACACGGGGGAGCAGGCCTTGAAAACCGCACACGCGCAGGGGCATCACCCGCTGGCTGGCGCATGACGTGCGGCGCCGCGCATCTTGCGCTCGCGAGCACCGCCATCGCCGGCCTCACCTATGTGCTGGCGATCCTCGTGACGCGGGGGACGTTTTCGGCATGGACCGGCGGCTGCGGCGATTTCGGCATGCGCTGCGTGGGGCAGGGCGTGATCGTGCTGGGCGTGGGATGCCTGGCCGGCCTGCTATGTGCGTTGCTCTCGCCAGGTCATGCCGACGGCCGGACCTGGCTTGGCTGGGCAGGCCTGCTGATGAACGGTGTGCCGCTGGCCGCGATCGGGGTGGGATCGGCCCTGATCGCGCTGCGTTAAGACGCGCTTGCGCCGGTGCATGCTCCCCGCCGCGCGGGGCGCCTGGATGCCGTGATTACAGCTTCCACACGTAGTCGATGTCGGCCCAGCTTTCAGCCGGCTTGCCCTTGGCGCTGGCGGCGCTGAACTTGCACAGTTTGATGGCATTGCGGGCGGCGTCGTCGAGCGCGGGGTAGCCGCTCGATTTTTTCACCTTGCTGTCGACAACCTCGCCGCCGGCACCGACCAGGAAAGCCAGTTGTACCGTGCCGGCGTGCTTCGCGGCCAGCTCAGCGGCCGGGTAAATGGGCTTGGCGCAGGATGTCAGGTCGGCGACGGCGTGGCTTTTTCCGTCTTTGGCGGGTGCGGCTTGCGCACTGCCGGCCATGCAGCCGGCTGCGAGCGCGAACAGGGCCAGGCTGCGTGCCAGGCGGGCCGGAATGACCGGAGTCGAGCTTGGGGATGGGGTCATGCAATCTCCTTGGTTGGCGTCTTGCGCCATGGTTGGGGCGGGTGCCTGATTTATAGATTAGTCTGTCTAGACAGAGTTGTCTATAAATTCTTTTGCCTTCCTTTAGCGGGGATGTTTTGATAGACAATGATGTCTACGATGTCTATTCTGGCGTCTTCATCAGCAGACTGAGGTCCGGAGAAACCATGCTTAAAACGATTGCCGCCGTTGGCGCCCTGGCCTTGCTGCCCATGGCCGCGCAGGCTGGCGGCTTGCCCGACTATCCATTCATCCATGTCAGCGGCATGGGTACCGTGACCGCCATGCCCGACCTGGGGCAGATCGACTTCGAGATCAGCGCCTTCGACGCCGATCCGGCGGTGGCGGTCGGCGTGATCGCAGTGCGCGCCAAGGAGATCCGCGCGGCGATGGCGCAGGCGGGCGTGCCGCTGGAGGACGTGGAGATCCGCGATGTGCGCAAGGACTTCCGCAAGCCGGACCCGAACGCGGCGCCCGGACCGGTGCAGTACGATATCCGTGCCGGGGTGCGCATCAATGTGCGCGACCTGGGCAAATGGCGTGGCGCCGCGGCGCCGCTGCTGAACATGCCGAACCTGGACGGCTTCATGACGGTGTTCGATACCACCCAGCGCGAAAAAATCGAGATGGAGCTGGCCACCGATGCGATCAGGATCGCGCGGCGCAAGGCGGAGGGCATTGCGCTGGGGCTGGGGCGCAAGCTGGGGCCTGCAAGCGCGCTCAGTACGGGCGACCTGAAGAACCTGACGCGGGCCATGGGGCTGGCGCCGAACGAGTCGAATTACCGCTCGTCGCCGCAGACCGGCATGGACAAGGCCGATGTGCTGACCGTGATGGCGCTCAAATTCGCGCAGCCGGTCGATGTGATCTACCGCCTGAAATAAGCAAAATTCCCGCAGGGGCTGCAAGCCGCCGCGGGAAGGGGGGTGAAACTGGTGACGGTCAGGCGGCTTTGCGGACCGGGTACATTTCGCGGTCGTCGTCGATGTGGGTCGGATGCGCCAGTTCGCTCTGGAGACGGTCGTGATCGAGTTCTTTTTCCCAGTGCGAGACCACCACCGTGGCCACGCCATTGCCGACGAAGTTGGTCAGCGCGCGGCATTCGCTCATGAAGCGGTCGATGCCCAGGATCAGGGCCATGCCGGCCACCGGCACGGTCGGCACCACGGCCAGGGTGGCGGCCAGGGTGATGAAGCCGGCGCCGGTGATGCCCGATGCGCCCTTGGAGGTCAGCATCGCCACGCCCAGGATGGTCAGCTGCTGGCTGAAGGACAGGTCGGTATTGGTGGCCTGCGCCACGAACAGGGCGGCCATCGTCATGTAGATGTTGGTGCCATCGAGGTTGAACGAATAACCGGTCGGCACCACCAGGCCCACCACCGATTTAGAGCAGCCGAGTTTTTCGAGCTTGCGCATCAGGGCGGGCAGCGCGCTTTCCGAGGAGCTGGTACCGAGCACGATCAGCAGTTCTTCCTTGATGTAGGAAATGAAGCGGAAGATCGAAAACCCGGTCATGCGGGCGATGGCGCCGAGCACGACGAACACGAACACGCCGCAGGTCAGGTAGAAGGAACCCATCAGCTTGGCCAGCGGCAGCAGCGAGCCCAGGCCGAATTTACCGATGGTGAAGGCCATCGCGCCGAAGGCGCCGATCGGAGCGACTTTCATCACGATGCCCACCACGCCGAAGATCACGTGCGACATGTCGTCGACCAGCTTGGCGATCGGACGGCCACGCTCGCCCAGCATCGACAGCGCGAAGCCGAACAGGATCGCAAACAGCAGCACTTGCAGGATATCGCCCTTGGCGAAGGCATCGACCACGGTGTTCGGGATGATGTTCATCACGAAGTCGAGGGTGCTCTGGTTCTTGGCCTTGGCCGTGTATTCGGCGATGGCCTTGGTGTCGAGGGTGGCCGGGTTGGCGTTGAAGCCGTCGCCCGGGCGTACCACGTTGGCCACCACCAGGCCGATGGCCAGGGCGAAGGTCGACACCACTTCAAAGTACAGCAGCGCCTTGCCGCCGACGCGGCCGATCTTTTTCATGTCCTGCATGCCGGCGATGCCGGCCACCACGGTACAGAAAATCACGGGGGCGATGATCATCTTGATCAGCTTGATGAAGCCATCGCCCAGGGGTTTCATGTCGACCCCGAGTTTCGGGTAGAACACGCCGAGCAGCACGCCGCACACGATGGCGAATAGAACCTGTACATACAGGATCTTGTAGAAGGGCTTTTTCATGACGGTGTCTCCGTTCGATATTGGAATGAATCTATCTTTATCCAAATCGGGCACGTCATCTATTGTGGATATCCGCAGTGCGGACGAGTTTGCGCATACGGGTTTCGATTGCCGCGCGCGAGCGCCGACACGTCCGCGGGAAAGCGTGTCGATATGAAAATGTTGCACGTTGCGGTGACGGATCGGCCGGCTCCGGCGTCCGTGTGCGCGTCTGGCGCGACGGCTTACCTGCGATAAATTTTGCCGTCTTTCATTACAAATCGCACTGTTTGAAGATCAGAAATATCGGCCGTCGGGTCGCCTCCGACCGCGACGATGTCGGCCAGCATGCCGGCCTTCAGCTGGCCCAGTTCGGCTGATTTGCCCAGCACGGCGGCGCCGGTCACGCTCGCCGAGCGTAGTGCTGCCACCGGCGTCATGCCGAGCCTGACCATCCACGCCAGTTCGCGCGCATTGCTGCCATGCGCGAACAGGCCGGCATCGCTGCCGTTGGCGATGCTCACGCCGAGTTTGCGCGCCAGCTGGAAGGCGCGCGCGGCCTGCTGCATGGCCGGCGTGGGCGGGCCGCCGCGCACATGCTTCTGGAAACATTCGCCGGTCGCTTCGGCTGCGGTCAGGGGCGCCACGTAGGCAAGCTTGCGCCCGGCCATCAGGCGCAACGTCGCTTCGCTGGCACCGTAGCCGTGCTCGATGGTGTCGGCGCCGGCCAGCACCGCCATGCGGATGGCGTCGTCGCTGCTGGCATGCACGGCCACCTTGCGGCCGGTCACATGCGCGGCCTGGACCATGGCCATCAATTCCTCCATGGTGAAGGTGGGGCCGGCGCTGCCGTCGATGCCGCTGCGGTAGCCGGCGTAGATCTTGATCCAGTCGGCGCCGCGCGCCGCTTGCTCGCGCACCGCTTTGGTGACTTCCGCCACGCCGGTCGCTTCTTGCGCGCCCTGCGGCAGCGTCATGTCGGGCCGGAACTGGCGGGCGGCCGTGCCGTCGCTGTGCGAGGCCACGATGGCCAGGGTGGCGATGAACAGGCGCGGGCCCTCGATCACGCCCTCGGCAATCGCGCGCTTGACGGCCACGTCGGCGTAACCGGCGCCTGCGCTGCCAAGGTCGCGCAGGGTGGTGAAGCCGGCCTGCAGGGTCGCGCTGGCGTGCTTGCCGGCCAGCAGGGTGCGGTACTCGGGCGCTTCCTTCATCACCTGGTCGTCCCAGCTGGTTTCGTTGTACGGGTGCTGCAGGTCGATCAGGCCGGGGACCAGGGTGGCACCGGGCAGGTCGATGCGCTCAGCGTCCGCAGGCGCGGCGAGTCCGCTGGCCGGACCGGCGCTGTGGATACGGCCGTCGACCACCAGCACGCCCCAGCCGCTGTGGGCGGAGCCGTCGCCCGTCCAGACGCGCTCGGTGGTCAGCAACACGGGACGCGGCCCGGCGGCGTGGGCCGCCGGCAGGGTCAGGAGGAGGGTGGAAAGCGCAAGGTGTACCAAGGTTCGCATGGCGTCGTCCTGATTGGGGAGAGCGCAATCGTATCCCGGACGCGGCGCGCCGTCAGCCGGTACGTCAGTTGGCTTCGGCGCGGGCGGACACCGTGTTGGCCGCTGCAAAAGCCGGTTCGCGCGGTACTGCCGCCTTCCTGGAGGCGCGGCGCGCGTGCACCCAGTGCCACCCGAACGGCAGCAGCAAGGTAAGGCCCACGACCAGGTGCACCAGCGCCGCGCCGCTTCCCAGCGCGTCTTCGCCGGCGTAGTAGATCGCCACCGCACTGGCCGCCAACAGCAGCAGCATGATGCCGAGCGTGGCACCGCTGCCGCGCTGGCGGCGTTTGCGCCAGCCGGCGCGCATATGCACGCTCCACAGGGCGCCCAGCATCATCAGCAGCACGAAGCCGGTCGCGGCATGCATCGCGGCGGTGACTACGCGGCCGGCGCCGGGCAGGCGCCATGCGAGCGCCATCTCGAAGCGCATGACCAGGGTGGTGGGCGCCAGCAGGCAGCCGCTGACGAACACCAGCAGCAAGGCGCCGAGCAAGGCCCGGACAAACCAGGCGGGATAGCCTTTCATTGGCTTGGTCCTTCGGTAGGATCGATCAAGGCGCCGCCCAGTGCGCGGACCAGCGCCGCGCGCGCTGCCGGCGCCGCATTCGCGGCCACCTTGGTCAGGGCATCGGCGCGCCAGGCGCTGCGCGCGAGGACGGTCCAGATGCCGCTGGCGGGCACGCCGCGCGGCGGCGCCACGATATGCGCGGGGAAGGCCGCGGCTTCCTGTGCATCGTCGTGATGGCCGGCGCGCGAACTGGCCATGGCCGCGTCGCGCAGGCCGCCCAGCGGCAGCATGGCGCCGTCCAATTCGCGCCGGTGCATCGGCAGCACCAGCGCGCCGAACACGCGCACGTCGCCGCCCGCGTTGACCCAGCCGGCTTCGGCCCCGGCGCGGCGCAGCGCGCGCACGGCCAGGTCGACCGCGTAGCCTTTGGCGATGCCGTCCAGGGTCAGGCGCACGGGCCGCCGCAGCCTGGCCCAGTGCGCGCCGATCTCGATGTCGGCGGCGCTGCCGCGCTCCAGCGCGGGCCTGCCGCCGTGGTCGGGCAGGGCGCCGCAGCGCACCAGGGCGCCGCCCACGGTGCAGTCGAACAAGCCGTCGCTGGCGCGCATCATCGCGCGCGCGCTGCGCAGCAGGCGCAAGGTGGAGGAAGACAAGGGCACCGCTTGTCCGGGCGCCAGGTTCAGGCGTGATAATTCGCTGGCGCGGTCATGGAAACTCCACAGCGCCTGCGCCGTTTCGATGCTGGCAAAAGCAGCCTGCACCGCGGCCGGCGCGGCGCCGCCGCGCGCGCCGACTTCGACGTAGGTGCCCAGCAGCGGGCGCATGCGCCTGATGTCAGCCATGGCCCAGGTACAGCTTGTGCATGACGAGCAAGCGCTTGACGCCATCGAGCACATTGCGGCTCGACAGGGTGGCGCCGCTGATGTTGGGCACGTCCTGATCGAGCTTGAACGGATCGGCCAGGGTCTTGCCGACGAAGTGCTTGCGCCAGCCCATGTCGCGGATCTGGCCGCCGTGCGTTTCGCGGTAGCTGAGCACCTCGACGCCGATCACCCGGCCATCGGGCGAGAGCGCGGTGGCGTAGGTGATGAATTCGTGCTTGCCCACCACCTCGTCGACGATGAGCCAGCCCAGGAAGGCGCCTTCGCGTTCGGCGCGCCACATTTTTTGTTCGTCGGTCCGCTGGCGCACGCCCGCCAATTCCTTGATGCGGTCGCGCTGCTCGCTACTGAGCTTGAGCGGCCGTTCGGCGAAGGTTTTCGCCGTCGGGAACAGCAGCGATTGCGCCGCCGTCACCGTCAGGTAGTCGGTGGCGTGGGCGGGCGACACCAGCGCTGCCATCGGCAGCAGCAGCGCGGCGGGGTCGAAATAGCGTCGCATGGCACTCTCTTTAAAAGTTGTAGCCTACCTTGAAGCGGATTTCATTCTTGGTCTTTTCGATCAGGTGCAGATTGGTGTCGGTCTGGCCGGCATATTTTTCGCCGCCGCCGCGCACTTGCTTGAAGGCGGTCAGCGTGGCCCACCATTTCTGGCCGGCGTAATGGATGCTCGGGCCGGCGAACAGGGTCCAGCGTTCCAGGCCGACTTCGGTCTCGTACTCCGATTCGCGCACCGTTTCGGCACCGGCGTACCAGCCCGGCGCGAAACGGTAAGACACGCCGGCGCCGAACTTGGTGGAGATTTCCATTTCCGGATCGGTCGGCCAGTCGAAGTCCTCGGGCAGGTTGGCGATGGCCTTGCGCTTTTCGCGCGCGGCGCGTCCACCCACATTGCCGATCACGACCAGTTGGCCTTCGAGGAAGTATTTCTGGACCTGCATCTCGAACTCGACTTCGACTTCGCTCTTGTTGCGTCCCGAGTGCGGGTCGAGGCGGCCCAGCTCCACCGAGGCGATGCCGGAGACGCCGATATCGTCCTTGGCCGGGCTGAGGAAGTTGTACTTCATGCCCAGTTCGACACTGCGCGCGCGCAGGCCGCTCTTTTTGTCGCCCGGCAGATAGCCGTCGACGACCAGGCCCGAGGTGTTGATCGCCAGGCCGTTCAATTCGGCCGAGACCTGGAAGCGGTCGCTCACGCCGTATTCGACTTCGGTCTTGGTATCGAGCGCGCGATAGTGGCCCGCACCCTTGTCGGAACGGTCGGTGAACCATTGGTAAAACTCGCTGCTACCTTTCGGCAAGGTTTCTGCGCCACGCACGTAGCCCAGCAGGTTTTCGTCGGCCAGGGCAGGCAGGGACAGCGACAGGGCGGCGATCGCCAGGAAAAGACGGCTTGGGGACATCGTGGGAGTTCTCCGAAAGGTATGCGGCATGGATGCCGCTATGATTGATCCGGTATTTTAAATACTAATCATTCTCATTACAAGTCGCGATATCAATTGCGCCGCCGTTTCCGGTCCTGGGCAATTCTTGATTGCAAGATTGCTTCTTTGTTACTATTTCTATTCCTTGCTGAAGAAAGCCATCATGTTGTTACGCGCCGCTGTTGCCGCCTGCCTGATGTGGTCCATCTGGCGATGGCGATGGCGTCCGCGCCGACCGAGGTCGAGAAGTCGTTCGCGCTGATTGACGCGGGCAAGCACCGCGCGGCGCTGGTCTTGCTCGACAGGGCCAGGGAAACCGATCCGTCGCCCCAGGTGCTGTGGGGCATCGGCCTGGCGGCATTTGAACTGGGCGAGTACGACAAGTCGCTTGACGCGCGCCTGGGGTTCGCACGCGTGAACGCCGACTGGCGCGGGAGGGTGAAACTGGTGCAGACCTGCCAGGCGCTGGGCCGGCTGGAGGAGCGCGACAAGCAGCGCGCGGCGCTGGTGGACCTGTGGACCAGCGGCGCCAACGCGGAACTGAGCAAGGAAGAGTCGTTCCGGCGCGAACAGTTCAGCCGCGCGGGCAGGGCTATTTCCCCGTTCGAGAACTACCTGCCGGCCGGTACCGGCCGGGTGGTGTACGTGTTCGAGGTCGATGCGGACGGCGGCAAGCCCGGCTGCCGCATCAGCCTGGGCTGCTAGGACGCGAGCAATTCGATCGCGGCAGAGTTAGGCGAGGTGCCGAAAGGCAAGAGGATGTATCACCTCGACCAGTACGGCGAGGAGTATCATGAGACGCTCGGCTCTTATATCGGCCAGCCGTCGTGCGACGTGGTGCGCAAGGCCGTGCTGGCCAAGGTGGCGGGCGAAACGAAGCCGATGTCGGGCAGCAGGTACAAGGAAAAGAATGCAAAGAGCACTATTCATCTGCAGCCGGAACCGGCTGCGCAGCCCGACGGCGGAGCAGGTCTTCGCTAGCTGGCCCGGGGTCGAGACCGACTCGGCCGGTCTGGGCGGCGACGCCTCGGTGCCGCTCTCGCCCGAGCAGATCGCCTGGGCCAGCATCGTGTTCGTCATGGAAAAGGCGCACCGACGGCGCCTGGGCGAACGTTTCCGCGCGCATCTGAACGGCAAGAAGGTCATTTGCCTCGATATTCCCGACAATTACAGCTACATGCAGCCGGAACTGGTCTGCATCCTGGAAACCAAGGCCGGAAAATTCCTGCGTTGAGCGTCCTTGCGGGGGGGGGCGTATAATTACACGGTAGAAATTCCTCTTTCCCTGGCGAGTGGGCGGACTGGTGCCGCCGTCGCGCCTATCCTGCCATTCATGAAAAATCTGCTTCTGCGTGGCGCCGCCTGCGCGCTGTTCCTGCTGCCTGCAGCCAGCCGAGGTGCGTCCGGCCAGGCGCCGGTGAGCGCGCACTATGCGGCCATCGATGCGGCGCTCGAGCGCGCCCTTGAGGCCGTCGACAAGGCCAGTGAGGCGAGCGCCGCCCATGACGCCGCCAAGGAGCACACCGATGCGCTGTGGGCCTTGATGTCCGTGCTGCACTACGAAAAGCGCCTGCCTGCCATCATCGACAGCGCCACAGGCGCCAACCCCGCGCAGCGCGCCAATGCGCATTTTTTTGCGCAGCGCTCGGCGTCGGACCTGGTGGCCCAGATGGTGTTCATCGTGCGCGGGCAGATCGACGCCAGGCAAGCGCGCGCCATGGCCCTTGCCTACGCCACCCCGGTCGGGCAGCAGGCGCTGGCGGGCGTGAAAAGCGCCGCCGTGGATGCCTTCAACGCAGCGCCCGAAGCGCGCCTGCTCGCTGCCAGCGAACAGGCCACCAAGGCGCGCATGCAGGACGCCATCCTGGCCTGGGCCGACTTCCAGGTGGTGACGCTGCTGGCCACGGCATCGGCGCGCGCGAACGACTACAACGCCATGCTGCACGATCCGGCCAGGCGCGGTACGCTGCCGGCGGACCCGCAGCCGACCGGCCACGCGGACATCGACCGCATGATGTCGGCTTCGCTCAGCATGGTGCGCGACAGCACCGTATTGGCATGGCGGCTCGACGATGAGCTCGACCGCCTCGGCCGCGCGCAGGTGCTCAGTCGCGCGAGCCTGACCAGTGTCGATGGCACGGCGCGCGCACGCCGCAGCGTTGCGCTGATGCGGCCGCCCTCGCAAGCGTTCATCGTGGCCGCAAAGGCGGTGGTGGCGCGTTCGCGCGCGCAACTGAGGACCAACGGCGTCGCTCCCCCCGATCGTTTGACCGCCGTCATGCACGCCGTCTTCGACAAAAGACTGGTGCAACTGGTGCAGCTGGATATCCTCCAGCGCCAGCAGTACGACATTGTCGAGCGCATGCTCGCTTTCGCCGGCGAGCGCCCGGGCCAACTGATCCTTGCCGCCAACGGCGTGGACGCGCCCGACAGCGCCGCGCGCACACGCTGGCTGGCGCTGCTGAGCGAGATGCAGGACAACATGCAAAAGACTGCCGCCGTCTCGGCGCCGGCTGTGCCGTAATCGTGCATGTGACATGCCGCACGCGGTATAGTCATGCTTTCGACCCCGCGTCGGCTACCTGGGACACCCGCCATGAGAATACTCCGTCATCTACTGCTCGCTGCCGTCATTGCCCCAGCCATCGCGCATGCAGCGCCGAAAACGAAGCCGGCGCCCAAGCCGGTGACCTCGTTCTTCCCGCAGCTCGACCTGGGCCGCTTTTTGGCCGATAACTTCGACCTGGCCTCGGTGCGCAGTTCCCTGGCCGCGCGCCGCACCCCGGAGCTGCGCACCTTTGCCGATTTTGGCATGCTGCCGACCAACACCGGCGACGACGTCGTCACCTTCGATGGCGAACGCTGGCTGTACCAGCTGCGCGTGGTGCGCCGTGCCGATATCAACAACGACGGCATCGAAGACCTGGAAGTGTGCTTCACCGACCGCGCCAAGGGCGCCAGCTACGATTCGTCGCAAAGCCTGCTGGTGAGCCGCTATTCCGACGAAACCTACGCGGTCGCGCTGCGCTACGAGTCCGAGGCCTGCGGCCCGGCCACGAAAAACAACGCGGGACGCACGCGCACCATCGAAATCAAATAAGCGCGCAAGCCGCGCTTACTGCGCGGCCCAGCCGCCATCCATGTTCCAGGCCACGCCGCGCACCTGGTTGCCGGCCGGGCTGCACAGGAACACGGCCAGCGCGCCCAGTTCTTCCGGCGTGACGAATTCGCCGGACGGCTGCTTTTCGCTCAGCAGGGCCTTCTTGGCTTGCTCGTTGCCGATCCCATCCCTGGTTGCGCGCTCGTCCACCTGTTTCTGCACCAGCGGCGTCAGGACCCAGCCCGGGCAGATGGCGTTGCAGGTGATGCCGGTGCCGGCCGTTTCCAGCGCGGTGACCTTGGTAAAGCCGACCAGCCCGTGCTTGGCCGCCACATAGGCCGATTTCTGCGCCGATCCCACCAGTCCGTGCACCGACGCCAGGTTGATGATGCGGCCCCAGTTGTTTTGCTTCATGCCGGGCAGCGCCAGGCGCGAGGTGTGGAAGGCCGAGGTGAGGTTGATGGCGATGATCGCATCCCATTTCTCGGCCGGGAAATCCTCGATATTGGCCACGTGCTGGATGCCGGCGTTATTGACCAGCACATCGACGCCGCCGAATTTGTCGGACGCGAAGCGCATCATCGCTTCGATCTCGGCCGGTTTCGACATATCGGCGTTGTGGTAAGCCGTCTGTACCCCGAATTCGCGCGCCAGGTCGGTGTGCAGTTGCTCGATGTGCTGGGCGTCGCCGAAGCCGTTGAATACGATGTTGGCGCCTTCCTGGGCCAGCGAACGCGCCATCCCCAGGCCGATACCCGAGGTCGAGCCGGTGACTAGAGCGGTTTTACCACTCAACATAGTTGATTTCATTGTGTCCTCTAGAGAAAGAGTTAGGGGTTGATGATGTAGAATTCTAAACGCAGTGAAGATTGAAACACATATTTAGCAGTGGCGACGGATGACGCCCAACGAGGAGCCGGCATGATCGAAGCAAGAATCAAATCCGTCCAGTGCATCTCGCCCGCCGGCTTGCACCAGATGTCCTACAAGGAGTGGGGTGACGAGGCCAACCCGCGCGTGCTCGTGTGCGCCCATGGCGTCACGCGCGTGGGCGACGATTTCGACAACCTGGCGCGCGCGCTGGCCGGCCACTACCGCGTGGTGGCCCCCGACGTGGTGGGGCGCGGCCGCTCCGGGCGCTTGCGCAACCCGCAGTTCTACCGCGTGCCGCAGTACGTGAGCGACGTGGTGACCTTGATTGCGCGCGTCACCGCCAATGACAGCAGCAGCAGCGGCGGCGTCGACTGGTTCGGCACCTCGATGGGTGGCCTGATCGGCATCGCGCTCGCCTCGCTGCCGGACACCCCGGTGCGCAAACTGGTCCTCAACGACATCGGCCCGACGCTCGACCCGGCGGCCTTGCTGCGCATCGGCGACTATATCGGCCAGGACCTGCGCTTCCCGACCTTCGAGGCGGCCGCGCGCTTCGTGCGCGAGGTGTCGCAGTCGTTCGGCGAGCACTCCGAGGATGAATGGCACAAGCTGGCCAGCGACGTGCTGCGCCAGGAGAGCGACGGCCAGTGGGTGCGCCATTACGACATGGGCCTGGCGCTGCCGTTTCGCTCGGCCACGCCGGAAAGCGCGCAAGCCGATGAAGCCATGCTGTGGGCCGCCTACGATGCCATCCGCTGCCCGACCCTGCTGGTGCGCGGCGAGCACTCGGACCTGCTCTCGCGCGAGACGGCCGCCATCATGGCCGGGCGCGGCCCGCGCGCCAGCCTGGTCGAAATTGCCAACGTGGGCCATGCCCCGACCTTCATCCACGACGACCAGATCGCCATCGCACGACAATTTTTGATTGGTACTTGAAAGACATTATGGAAATTACACGACTGCACGTAGGAAAACGCCTGTCCGAAGTGGCCATCCACAATGGCACGGTCTACCTGGCCGGCCAGATTGCCGATGATACGCTCGCCGACATCGTCGGCCAGACCCGCGAGGTGCTGGGCCACGTCGACCGCCTGCTGGCCGAAGCGGGCAGCGACAAGAGCTGCATCCTGATGGCGCAGATCTTCATCGGCAGCATGGCCGATTTCGAGGGCATGAACACGGTGTGGGACGAATGGGTCGCCGCCGGCCACACGCCGCCGCGCGCCACCGTCGAATCGAAGCTGGCCAACCCCGCATGCCTGGTTGAGATCGTCGTTACCGCAGCGCTGCGCTAAGCCGCATGGTCTCGATTGCAGCACTCGGCAGCACAACGGCCGAACTGGTACAGGGGCTCAGTCCCGACGACTGCGCGCGCGTGGAGTCGGCGCTCGCGTATGCGGGCGACGCCTACAAGGACATGGCGTGCAGTTCGGGCCAGAACGCGTTCGACTTCGCGGTCGGCGTGGCCAGCACCCTGGCGTATTTAAGAAGCGATGCCGAAACCCGCATCGCCGGCCTGATGTTCGAGCTGACGGTGCTCGATCCGAAAGCCGTGGCGGGCCTGGAAGCGCGGGTCGGGCGCGAGGCGACCGATCTGGTGACCGGGGTGCGCCAGCTGATCCGGCTGCGCGACATGACGGTCGGCCAGCAGACGGTGGGCCGCGGCAAGAACGCGGCCCAGCAAGCGGTGGCCCAGGTCGAAACCTTGCGCAAGATGCTGCTGGCGATGGCCACCGACATGCGCGTGGTGCTGGTGCGCCTGGCCTCGTGCATCACGACCTTGCGCTATTTTGCCGACATCAAGCGCTTCGACGACCTGACCTGCGCCTACGGGCGCGAAACGCTGGACCTGTACGCGCCGCTGGCCAACCGGCTCGGCATCTGGCAGCTCAAGTGGGAGCTGGAAGACCTGTCGTTCCGCTTCATCGAGCCCGATACCTACAAGCGCATCGCCAAGATGCTCGAAGAAAAACGCATGATGCGCGAAGGCTTCGTGCAGTCGGCCATCCTGCGCCTGCAAAACGAATTGGCGGCGGCCGGCATCACGGCCGAAGTGTTCGGCCGGCCCAAGCATATCTACAGCATCTGGAGCAAGATGCGCGGCAAGGAGCTCGATTTCACCGAGCTCTATGACGTGCGCGCCTTCCGCGTGATCGTCGCCGACGACAAGACCTGCTACACGGTGCTGGGCGTGGTGCACAATATCTGGACCCCGATTCCGAAGGAGTTCGACGACTACATTTCGCGCCCCAAGGCGAACGGCTACCAGTCGCTGCACACGGTGGTGACGGCCGACGATGGGCGTCCGCTGGAAGTGCAGATCCGCACCCAGGAAATGCACAACTTCGCCGAGTACGGCATCGCCGCGCACTGGCGCTACAAGGAAGAGGGCGGGTCCAACTTCAAGGGCCAGGCCTACGACGAGAAGATCGCCTGGCTGCGCCAGCTGCTGGCCTGGAAGACCGACGTGGCCGACGCCGTCGTCGGGCAGGAAGAAATCCAGCGCGAGTGGGTCGAAAAACTCAAGTCGACCACGCTGGACGACCGCATTTTCGTGCTCACGCCGCAGGCGCGCGTGCTGGAACTGCCGGTCGGCGCCACGCCGATCGACTTTGCCTATCACCTGCACAGCGAAGTGGGGCACCGCTGCCGCGGGGCGCGCGTGGACGGCATCATGGTGCCGTTGAATACGGCGCTCAAGAACGGCCAGACCTGCGAGATCATCACCGCCAAGGGCGCGCCCGGCACCGCCGGCCCGTCGCGCGACTGGCTCAATGTGGAATACACGGTCAGCACGCGCACGCGCGCCAAGGTGCGCGCCTGGTTCCACGCCATCGACCTGGAAGAGACGCTGGCGCACGGGCGCGCCATGGTCGAAAAATCGCTCCAGCGCGAAGGCAAGACCGCCGTCAACCTGGAACAGCTGGCGCATAAACTCGGCTTTGCCAAGGTCGACGATCTGTTCATCTCGGTCGGCAAGGAAGAATTCAGCCTGCGCCATGTGGAACAGGCGCTGCACGATACCGGCGAAGTGGTGGTGCCGGAAGACGCGGTGGTGCTCAATAAAAGCCGCGCATCGAGCGTGGAGCAGGGCGCCAAGTCGGGCGTGCTGGTGGTCGGCACCGAAGGCTTGCTGACGGCGCTGGCCAAGTGCTGCAAGCCGGCGCCGCCGGATGGCATCGTCGGTTTTGTCACGCGCGGCAAGGGCGTGTCGATCCACCGCGCCACCTGCAAGAACTTCGCCGAGATGCGCCTCAAGGCGCCCGAGCGCGTGATCCATACCGACTGGGGCCGGGCCGGGCAGGATACGGTCTATCCGGTCGACCTGTTCATCCTCGCCAGCGACCGCCAGGGCTTGCTGCGCGATATCTCCGAGGTGTTCTCGCGCGAGAAGATCAACGTCATCGGCGTCAATACCCAGAGCGCCAAGGGCCAGGCACGCATGACCTTCACCGCCGAAATCGGCTCGACCGCGCAGCTGCAAAAGGCACTGGGGGCGATCATGGAGGTCGGTGGCGTACAAGAAGCGCGGCGGCAGTAGGTGGCGATGCTGCCCAAGTCCTTCCTGTACTCCAAGCCGCGCGACTGGGGCCGGCACGCCTTCCGTTTCGTGTTCAGCTGGTGGTACATGGTGTACCTGGGGGCGATCGCGCTGGTGATGGCGTTTTCGCCCTCGACCTACAACCGCCACAACCGCCTGACTACCTCGCGCTATATTTACACCAGCACCTGGGAGGTGCTGCCGTGGTTCACGGTGCTCGCCGCGCTGGTCAGCCTGGTGCTGATCCGCGTCGTGGTGGTGACCTCGCAAAGCTACGGCTTGTCGCGCTACGCGCTCGAAATGGTGGTGCGGGTGCTGGTGCTCGAACTCATTCCGCTGACCGCCGCCATGTTCGTGGCCTTGCGCGCGGGCCTCGCGTTCAACGCCGGCGACGCGCTGGCGCTGGCCGCCGCCTCCACCCCGGACCGTTCGCGCCAGGCCCAGAACCGCCTGCGCCAGGACCTGGTGCCGCAGGTGATCGCCAACGCTTTCGCGGTCCTGAGCCTGGCCATGGTCAGCAGCGTGATCGTGCTGTTGCTGGCGTATATGAGCGTGTACGGGCTCTCGCCATGGGGTGTGGGCGACTACACGCGTACCGTGGGCCGCATTTTCAATCCGGCGGTGACGATCGGCTTCGTGCTCAAGACCGTGTTCTTCGGGCTGTCGGTGGCAGTCATTCCCACCGCCGCCATCCTGGAATCGCACCGCTACGGGCGCACCTCGTCGTCGACGGTGCAGCCGGGCGCGGTGCGCCTGCTGTTCGTGCTGCTGCTGATCGAAGCCGGCTCGCTGGCCGTCAAATACATTTAAATGGAAACGAAGATGAGCCAACCCGACACCAATCCGGTGCACGATGCGCCGGCCGAAGCAGTCGCCCACGTCGAAGTCAAGGCGGTCGTGCTGCTGGTGCTGATGAGCGCCCTGATCGTCACCTTTTTGCTGTACGTGATGTACGCGCGCGGCGTGTTCGAGAGCACCCAGCGGCTGGTGCTGCTGTCCGAGGATTCGGACGGCGTCATTCCCGGCATGGACGTGACCTTTTCCGGCTTTCCGGTGGGACGCGTGCAGCGGGTCGAGCTGGCGCCGGACGGCAAGGTGCGCATCCTGGTCGACGTGCCGCGCAAGGATGCCAAGTGGCTCAAGACGTCGAGCGTGTTTACCATCGAACGGGGGCTGGTGGGCGACACGCGCATCAAGGCATTCACCGGCATCCTGACCGACCCGGTGCTGGCGCCCGATTCGGTGCGCACGGTGCTGCGCGGCGACACCGCCGCCGAAATTCCGCGTCTGGTGGCGAGCGCGCGCGCCTTGCTGGAAAACCTGGACAACATGACGCGCAGCGATTCGGCCATCAATACCAGCCTGACGAATATCCAGGCCGCGACCGGGCGCCTGTCGGGCAAATATGGTTTGCTCGGTACGGCGCTGGGCAGCGAGGGCGAGGCCAAAAAGCTGCTGCAAACCCTGGAACATGTCGATACCTTGCTGCTCAAGGCCGACAAGCGCGTGTTCGGCAAGCAGGGCGTGATGGACGAGGCGCAGCTGGCCATCGTGCAATTGCAGGTGGTGCTCAAGGATGCCAGCAACAGCCTCAAAAAGGTCGATGCGGTGCTGGTCGAAGCGCAGGCGGTCGGCGCCAACGCCAAGGTGGCGACCAAGGACCTGGGCGCGTTGCGCGCCGAAGTCGACGCCAGCCTGCGCAAGGTGACGCGCCTGATCGATGAAATCAACCGCAAGTGGCCCTTTGCACGCGAGACGGAGCTGAAACTGCCATGAAAACCCTTTGCCTCGCCGCGCTGCTGTGCGCGGCCTTCGCCGGCTGCACCAGCAATCCGCCACCGCCCGCCTGGAAGGGCAACGCCGGCAGCGCGCTGGCCGCGTTCAGCGATGCTTACCTGCGCGGAGACAGCAATATCGCCGATGCGGAATTCGCGCGTGCGCGTGGCGAGATGGCCAGTACCGGCCGCCCGGACCTGGTCGCGCACGCGGAGCTGGTGCGCTGCGCCACGCGCGTGGCGAGCCTGGAATACGATGCCTGTCCCGCCTTCGAGGCGCTGGCGCAGGATGCCACGCCGGCCGAACGCGCGTATGCGGCTTATTTAGCCGGCCGCTGGGACGGGCTCGATGCGGCGCTGCTGCCCGAGCAGCACCGCGCGGTGGTGGCAGCCGCGCGCGCGGCCGACGGCAAGAGTGTGCTGACGGCGATTGCCGACCCGTTGTCGCGCCTGGTCGCCGCCGGAACGCTGATGCGCCAGGCGCGCATTGCGCCGGCCGATATCGTGGCCGCCACCGGCACCGCCTCGGAACAGGGCTGGCGCCGGCCCTTGCTGATGTGGCTCGGCGTGTCGCTCAAGCGCGCCCAAGCCGCCGGCGACACGGCGCAGGCGGCACGCCTGCAGCGCCGCATCGACCTGGCCGGCGCCACGCCGGTTGCGGCGCCCTGATTTTTGCGACGATAAAGGCCTTATGACGTATTCCCTGCACAGCCTGACCAAATGGAGCGTGCTCGCCGTGTTGTTATCGACCGCCGCTTGCAACGCCAAAGAGATGCCTGACGCGCGGCGCGACTATCTGCTGGCGCACGAGCACGGCTGGATCGACCTGACCGTCAAGGCACCGGCCGGCACCCCCGGCTTCAAGCCTGGCGAACGCTGCTCGGTGGGCTTGATGATCAATGGTGAAATGCTGCTGTTCGAGACGGCCAACCTGGCCGAGGCCGACAGCGCCGGCATGCCGGTCGGCTACCGCTTCGTGGCGCCGGCCGGCAAACTGCAGGCCGAACTGCATATCGGGGAATGCATCAAGGAGGCGCTGGTAGTGAAGGTGCCGCTGCAGCTGGACAAGGACCACCTGCTCGCGCTGGCGTTCGACGGCACGGCCGCCAAGGCCGGCGCCGCGACGCCATTCGAGCCAGCCTCGCTCGAATGGGTGCGCACCGACATGCTCAGGATGCAGGCCAGCGGCCAGGCCGGCGACGCGGCCATGGGCAAGTTGACCCAGCTCGTCATCGTGAGCGTGGCCCTGAATGTCGTTGGCTTGCTGGCTTTGCTGGGCTTGGTCTGGAGCCGGCGCCGCCGCTGATCACTCCTTGGGAGGCTTGGCCGCGTTGACCGCGTTGATCAAATCGTTGCAAGAACCAAGCGATTGCGCACCGACGGTTTCCATGCGAAGCGGCACGCCCGCGATCTCGATCTGCCGGGTGCGCGACGCTACCAGCTTGTAGTCGCCGCGCTTGAGGGTATCCACGAAGAGCGGGCATTGCACCATGCCGTGCAGCCTGGCGCTGAGTGTCCATTTACCTTCTGGCGCTTGGGAAAACACGACGGGTGCGGAAAAGGCGCCGATGGCGGTCATGAGGATTTCATTTTTGCCGTCCGCATCGAAATCGATCAGGAACACATCGCAGCGTCCTTGCGCCTCGATCAGGCAGGGCGGCACGCCGGTATTGCGCTTCCAGTCCGAACGCGGAAAGCTGGCCGGCAGGCTCGCCGAGGCGGGCCACATTGCCAATTGCGCGGGCTTGACGGTGTACTGTTCAAACATATTGTCATCATCGGACTCGGCCAGGATGCGCGTGGCGTGTTCGGCGGCGAGCGTGGCCTGGGGGCCGGTTTTGCCTTCCTTGAGCATGAGCAGGGCGGCGGCGCCGTAGCGCTTCGACTGCCTCTTGAGGAACCTGTAATCAAACTCCGACGCACTGACCGCGCCGCTTTCCAGGCGGGCGATCTGGCTGTTGACGGCGATCCGGTCCGGATCGGCCAGCGGCGAGAGCAGCGCCAGCAGGACGGCGATGGCGGCATACGCCGCCGCCAGGTTCACCGGGGCCACGCGGCGCAGCCAGGCGCCCTTGTCGATCGCCGCATAGATGTAGCCGAGTGCGTAAAAGCTTGCCACCAGCAGCGCGGCGGCCGCGAAAATGCGGTCCGATGTCCAGCCGTGGTCGGCGACGCGCAAACCCAAGGCATAGATGGCGATGGCGGTCAGCGGCAGCAGCAGCACGCACGCGCTGCGCGCGCACAGGCGCAAGACGCGCGCCACCGAGTCGCCCATCTCGCCGTTCTGCCAGGCGGCGTTGATCAGCACCACCAGCAGTGCGACAGCCGCCAGCAGGGCCACCGTGGCGTGGCGGGTGGCCCACAGCGCATCGAGGCCGGTGAACGGCAGGCACAGTATGAAGCCGCCGATCAGCAGCGTGGCGACCGGAAGCAGCCATGACATCAGCACCAGCAGCAGGCCGCGGATGCCGTGCACGATGGCCGGGCGCACGTCGGTCAGGTGCAGCGCGCAGGCAAAGGCGCAGGCCAGGAGCGGGTTCAGGAACGCGGACGACTTCATCAGCTCGGTCAGGAAGCCGATTTTTACCAGATTGAAGAGGGATGCTCCCAGCCACATGGCAAGATACAGCGCGCCGGTGAAGAATACCGAAAATGCGAGCTGGATGAAGAGCTTCCAGGCGATGTCGAAATGGGTGGCATAGCTTGCCAGGCGGCGCCGGTCGTGGGCCGCGGAAAGGACCAGCGAGTGCGCGATGAACAGGATGATCAGGCTGAAAAAGCACACCAGCGCCAGCATCGGGGGCCATTTCGGGGTGATTGCCGGGACTTCCAGCAGCAGCGTTTCGCGCCACGCGGCATGCATGCCGATCATGGTTAGCACGATCGCGGCGACGGCGCTCCACAGGCCGAGCATGGCCGGGCGCAGGTTGCCGAGGCCGGAAATGGCGACGACGGGCACCAGCGCGCACGCCAGCAGCGCCGCCGTATGAATGAGGGGATCGGTGAAGGCTTTGTCGGCGAACAGCAGATAGAGGAGCACTCCCTGCACCAGGCCGATGGCGGCACGCGCCAGGCCGATGGGTTTCGGGGGTTGCGGGGCGGCGGCAGCGGGCATGATGGGCATGAATGAGTGGGTGTGATCGCTTGGTAATCGAGGGCGGGCCGCGCCCATTCGGTCCGGCAGCCGCCTCGCCCGGCGATGGCGCGACACGGCTTTTCCTGCTTTGGTCCCTGCTTACTTGTGCTTGAGCGCCCAGTTGCCCGGCGCGGCGGCGCCGGCCAGCGCGCCGCCCATGTCGAACAGCGCGGCCTGGCCGGTGACGGTGCCGGTGGCGCCACCGGCCACGCTCATGCTCAGGTTTACCACGCCTGCCTTGTCGACGCTACCGGTCACCGAGGTCGCGCGGGCGGTGGCCTTGCACGCGCCCGTGATCACGCCCGTGAACGTGATGTTGACGTCGCAGGTACCGTAGTAGGCGCCGAAGCTGCCGGTCCACGGGCCGGCGTAGCGGATCGGATCGAGGAATTCGCGCTTGGTCGAGGCTTGGGAAAAGCTGGCCAGTTCGGAAACGCTGGTATAGCTCATGCCGCCGGTACCCTTGGAGGTGGTGGACGTGTTGCAGGCCACGATCAGGCCGGTGACGGTGTCGCGCCAGCAGGTTTTTTCGACCCAGTAGTTGGCCGAGGCACCGCTGGTGCGCAGATCGAAGTTGGTTTCGCTGGAAACGATCTTGAGGGCCGTGAACGTGCCTGCGGCAACCGTCTTGCTTTCGATGGCCACGACCTTGCCCTTGCTGGTGAGCGCGCGTGAGGATTCTTCCTTGGAGCAAGGAATACTCATCGTGCTGGCGTAGTCGAAGCTGGCGCCGACGGATGCGCTTGGCGGGGCTTGCAGTGCGGCCGGCGCATAGGTGACGATGCAGCCGTAGCCGGATGAGTTGGTGGACAGCATGCCGCCCTGGCCGTCGAAGACTTCGATCGTTTGCGGGCCTTTTTCCTGGCTGACCGAATCGGCGTTTTCCCAGCCGCCATTGGCGTTGACCTTGGTGATGCGCTGGGTAACCGATACTTTCCAGCCCATCGTCACGTCGGTATAGGTGGCGAAGTCGCCGACCGTACGCGCGGGCAGGGTGTACGGCCCGGTTGCTGGCGTGGCAGGCACGGTTGGTTCGGCGACCGGTGGCGTGACAGGTACCGGTGGCAAGACTGTTACTGGTGGTACCGTTGGCCACCCCGGTGACGTCGTCGTTGGCGGTGGAACTGGCACCGGCGGCGTCACTGGCGTGGCCGGAGTCGGCTCGCTCGGGGCTGGCGGCGAGACAGGAACTGGAGGTGTTGGCTCGGCCGGCGTGGATGGCGCAGGCGGAACCACCGGAGGCTGCGGCGTGACAGGAACCGCAGGTGCTACCGGAATGGCCAAGTCCGGTGCCGGTGGCGAGTCGCTGCCGCCACCGCCGCATGCGGTCAGGGCCGTTGCCGAAATCAGTCCAAGTAAACGCATCCGCATCGCTGTCATTCCTGTTTAATGGTTATATGTATCTCTTTAGTCAACTATAAAAGTTAATATTGAATAAATAGCATCCAAAGGCGCGATTATACATCCGCATTGCATGGAAATTGTCCGGAATTTATTTTCTTTGGGAAAAAAACTACTGATTGTAGCCAGCCTGTCACGACGCTAAGCCGGTAACACGGCGTGCGCCTTGAACAGATAAACTGCTGGCCGGCTCGCGGGTTTCCGCTATTTTCACCATTCACGGACGAGTATGTATATAAGCGAATTAGGACGCCGGGCGAATGCATCGCCGAAAGCGATCCGGTTGTATGAATCCCTGGGATTGCTGGGCCAGGTCGGCCGCAAGGGAAGCTACCGCATTTATTCGGAACAGAATGTGCAGCAGGTTCAATTGATTCGCCAGGTGCAGGCGCTGGGATTCCGGCTGGCGGACATGGGGCCGCTGCTGCAGTCCGGCAAGGGGGCGCCGGACTGGGACCAGCTGGTGGCGCTGCTGGAGGCGCGGCGCGTGGCTTTGCGCATCGAAGTGGCGCGCTTGCAGCAGCTTGACAGCAAGCTGGGCGAGGCCTGCGCCGAGCTGCGCGCCTGCCTGGCCGCGCCGGTGGCGCCCATGCTGGCCGATTGCATCAACCATCCGCTTGACTCTGCCCCTGGGGACAAGCTGCATACTTCCTGAAACTTTTTCAGGAGAATACGATGGGTAGTAAAACAGGATCGCGCCGTGTGTTGATCATCGCGGCGCATGCGTCGCAAGAGACTTTCGGCAGCGCCCTTGCAGCAGCCTATGCGGCGGCGGCGACCGCTGCGGGGCATGAGGTGCGGCTGCTGGAACTGGACCGCCTGGCATTCGATCCGATCCTGCACCACGCTTACAAGGTGGTGCAGGAACTGGAAGCGGACCTGAAAACGGCGCAGGAGTATATTAAGTGGGCCGATCACCTGGTATTCGCGTATCCGGTCTGGTGGGGCGGCATTCCCGCGCTGCTCAAAGGTTTTCTCGACCGGATCATGCTGCCCGGCTTCGCTTTCAAATACCGCAAGGGCAAGGCTTTTCCGGAAAAGCTGCTGAGCGGGCGCAGCGCGCATTTGCTGGTGACGATGGATACGCCGCCGTGGTATTTCCGGCTGGTGTATCGCGCCCCCGCCATCCATCAGATGAAAAAGACCACGCTGGAGTTTTGCGGTGTGACGCCGGTCAAAACCCTGATGTGCGGGCCGCTGCTCGATTCGACGCCCGATAAGAGACGCGCGTGGCTGGACCAGGCCCGCGCCCTGGCCACACGGATCTAAGCGCGCGCCTTGCCTTGCTTTCCGGTGGCGAAATACAGCGCCAGCCCGGCCAGCGCGGCCGGCAGCCATACCCAGAGCAGCTCCGAGATCATCACGATCATGCCGCGGGCGCCGAGCAAGGCTTTCAGCGACAGCGGGCTGACCCGGATGACGCGGACCGGGAAGAACAGGCGCGCATCGGACACCGGCCATGCCAGCGCCACGCCCATCCCGCCGGTGGTGAACATGTCGAGCAGGCCGTGCGATACGGCGGACGCGGCAACGAACAGGAAGGCGGCCAGGCGCGAGGCCCGCAGTTGGCCCGCGAACCCCGCCGCCAGCAGACCCAGCACGATGGCGAACAGCGCCGAATGCGAGGCACCGCGGTGGCCCAGCTGGTCCGCGTAAGGGATTCCCAAGCGCATCCCGATGACGTCGAGATCAGGCACGATCGAGGCCACCACGCCGGCCAGCAGCAAGCGGCCCGGAATGATGCGGGAGCCAAGCGCCAGGCCAATGGCCAGCGGAACAGCGGGATGGGACAGGATGGTTGGCATGGGAATCGGCGCAGTGCGTGGTCGGTATTGACGGGCGATATCATAGCGTTTCGCCGTAGCTGATGGTCATCGCCGCCCACTTTTATTTCACGTGCGAGGCCCGTTTGCCCGAGCGCCGCGCTATCGCGTGATTTTCTCAATATCCAGCGCGATCCATGTCGGCGCATGGTCGCTCGGTTTTTCGCGTCCGCGCACGTCGCGGTCGACATTGGCCGCCGTCAGCGCGCCGGCCAGCATGGGACTGAGCAGCAGATGGTCGATGCGCAGGCCGGCATCGCGTCCGTACGCATCGCGGAAGTAATCCCAGAAGGTAAAAATACGCTGGTCCGGATGCATGCTGCGCAGCGCGTCGGTCCAGCCCTGCGCCATCAGGCGCTGGAAGGCGTCGCGCGTTTCGGGCCGGAACAGGGCGTCGGTGACCCAGCGCTCGGGCTTGTAGGCGTCCAGTTCGGTCGGGATGGCGTTGAAATCGCCCGCCAGCACCACCGGCGCGCCGCTGGCCAGCAAGTCTTCGGCATGGGTAATCAGGCGCTCGAACCAGGCCAGCTTGTAATCGAACTTGGGACCGGGAAAGGGGTTGCCGTTGGGCAGGTACAGGCAGGCGACCAGCACGCCGTCGATGGCCGCTTCCAGGTAGCGGCTTTGCTCATCCGCATCGTCGCCCGGCAAGCCGCGCCGCACTTCGACCGGCGTGGTGCCGCGCGCCAGGATCGCCACCCCGTTCCAGCTCTTCTGGCCGATCCAGAGGGCCTGGTAGCCGGCCTCGTTGATCGCCGCTTCAGGAAAGCGTTCCTGCGGCGCCTTGAGTTCCTGGAGGCAGGCGACGTCCGGCTGGGTTTCTTCCAGCCATTCAAGCAGGGCGGGAAGGCGGCTGCCGATGCCGTTGATGTTGAAGGTGGCGATGCGCATGGGGTCTCCGCGTGAAGTGTCTGGGATGCTATTTTGACCGCAAATGCGCATCGGCTGCCGCACATGATGACCTTGGGTAGCGCCCCTTATTGCTCCGGCGGCCAGTAGGCTTCCGGCTGCGCGTCCCCGACCGGGGGCGTGACCGTCATCGCCACGAAGCCGACAATGTCGTCGTCGCCGGTCAGGATGCCGGCTTGCAGGAATACATGGCGCCCGTTGACGAACCAGTAGCGGGTACGGTCGCTGTCGCAGTCCATCAGGGCGCCCTGTTCGTATTCCGGCGTCCATTCGGTGTCGTCGCGGCTGTCGCCCTCGTGGTCGTCGTCGTACTCCCCGACATCCATCACGCTGCTCCAGTCGCGCGGGCGGTGGCCCAGCGGCGCACCGAGCACCTGCCCGGCTTGCTCCAGCACCTGGTCGAACGCGGCCCAGATGCGCACTTCCAGTTCATCGTCGTCGTCTTTTTCGGCATCCTCGTCGTACTGGAAGTCCACGCCGTCGCTGGTGAAGACGAGCACTTTGCGGTGCGGACCGTTGCGGAAAAAATTGGTGACCCTGCTGTACAAGGTTTGGTCGACGGGTTCTCCGACCTCGGCGGGGAAGCCGGTGAGGATGGCTTCTTTCAGCTGTTCAAGTTTGGCGGCGATGTCGTGCATGGGCTTGTTTATCGGCGTTGTGATGGCCGGTGCAGTATATCGCCATGCGCCTTAGTGACGCAGCAACAACTTTCCATGTGCAGATTGCTTTTAGGAATTGATAGTTTCGGATAGAATTGCTTTTTCCTGCGTACTGACGCGCGCGCTTTCCCGAGGTACGCTGTTGTTCACTTTCCCATGACCTTACGCTGGCACAGCACGCCCCTGGCGCGCACGGTCCTGGTTTGCCTGGTGGTCGGGGCGACCTGCCTGCGGCTGGACTGGCTTGCCACGCAGTCCTTCCATGCGCGCGAGCACGCACGGGTGGCCGAACATGTCGCCGCGCTGCGCTCGATGCTGGAACAGCGCCTGCACCTGCATCTGGCGCCGCTGGCGGCCGGGGCGGCCGTGATCCAGCTGAAACCGGATTTGACGCCGCAGCAATTCCAGCGTCTTGGCCAGAGCTTGCTCAAGGATGCGCCCGCCGTGCGCACCCTGGCGCTGTCGCCGCATGCCGTGGTGCGCGATGTGTTTCCTCCCGAGCAAGCGCGCGAGCTGCATGCGATGCCCGGGGTGGAGCAAAGCGCGCGCGACGGCACGCTGCGGCTGGCCGGACCGATGCGGCTCAGCGATGGCGCGCTCGGCATCGTGGCGCGCCGCCCGGTCTACCTGGACCCGGACAGCCGCCTGCAATTCTGGGGGTTTGTCAGCGCGGTGATCGATTACGAACGCTTCATCGTGCTGGCGCGGCCCCTGCTGGCGGCGCCGGATATCGACATCGCGCTGCGCCATGTCAGTCCCTCCGGCGCGCCGGGGGCCGCTTTCCACGGTGTGCCCGCCACCTTTGATGGACTGGCGGAAACGGCGCTGATCTCCACCCCCGACGGTTTCTGGCAGGTCGGCGCGCGCCTGCGCGGCGGCTGGGACCAGCCGCGCCCGTACTCGCTGGCGCTGCGCCTGCTGATGCTGGCCGTCCTGCTGGTCACCGGCACGGCCACGTGGCTGCTGCGTGCCCGTGGTTTGCGCAACAAAATGCTGCTGCGCAAACTGGAGTCGGGCGAGGCGGCCAGGGTGCAGTGGGTGGCCGACACCTCGCACGAGTTGCGCACGCCGATCACGATCCTGGCGACCCACCTGGATGCCATGCAGGACGGCATCATCGCGCCCACGCCGGCCAAGCTGGCGGTACTGTCGGACACGGTCAAGGAGATGGAGAGGCTGGTATCCGACCTGCACGTACTGGCGCGCGCCGACGCGGGTGCGCAGGCACTGCGCTGCGAACCCGTCGATCTGGCCGAGCTGTGCGGCGAGGTGGCGGCCGCCTTCGCGCCGCGCCTGGCCAGCCATCCGCTGCGCTACAGCCTGGCTGACACCTTGCCGGCCGGCTGCGTGGCGCAGGGCGACCGCCAGCGTCTGGGCCAGGTGCTGGCCAATTTGCTGGGCAATTCCCTGCGCTACACCGATGCCGGCGGCCAGCTGCGGGTGGCGCTGGCGCTGGAAGGCCAGCAGATCGTCATCCGTGTCGAGGATTCCGCCCCCGGCGTGCCGGATGCCGCGCTGGGGCGCCTGTTCGAGCGTTTCTACCGCGTCGACGAGTCGCGCAGCCGGGCCAGCGGCGGTTCCGGGCTGGGCCTGGCAATCTGCGAGGCCATCGTGGCCGGCCACGGAGGCCGCATGCAGGCCAGCCATTCGGCGCTGGGCGGCCTGTGCATCGACATCCTGCTGCCGGCCCACGCGCCGCGCGCCCACCACGGAGATTGCCCATGACATTGCCCCTCGTTTTGCTGGTCGAGGATGAGCCGCGCATTGCCGAGATTCAGCTTGCCTACCTGCGCCAGGCCGGCATGCGCACCGAGCACCTGCTGCGCGGCGACGAGGTGGTCGACTGGGTGCGCGCCAACAGGCCCGACCTGGTGCTGCTCGACCTGATGCTGCCCGGCCTGGATGGCACCGCCGTGTGCGGCCAGTTGCGCGCCTTTACCGACGTGCCGGTGATCATGGTCACCGCGCGGGTGGAGGAAATCGACCGCCTGCTCGGTTTCGACGTGGGGGCCGACGATTATCTGTGCAAGCCGTTCAGCCCGCGCGAGCTGGTGGCGCGCGCGCAGGTCTGCTTGCGCCGGCGCGGCAAGACTGCGGCCGGAGCGCGCACGCCGACCAGCGCACTGTCGATCGACGAGGAACGCCAGTGCGCCACCTGGAACGGGGCGCGGCTGGAGTTGACGGCGCAGCAATTCCGCCTGCTGAGCGTGATGGCGCGCCAGCCGGGCCGTATTTTTTCACGCGCGCAACTGCTGGAACTGGCGTTCGAGGCTGGCAGCGAGCGCTTCGACCGCGCCATCGATAGCCAGATCAAGAATCTGCGCAAAAAGCTGTCCCTGCAGGTTGCGGACCAGGAATTGATTCATTCGGTGTACGGCGTCGGCTACCGCTTCGAATACCAGCCAGCCTGATCGCCATAGCGGGCGCCCTCCTGGAGGCCATGCCCGAATCCATCATTGCTCCACATTTCGCCATCATTGCACCACATTTGCTCTTCAATATGCAGGCTCGGCACATATCGATGCCATCCATGCACCAGGGAGAGAAAATGAGTTTTGGAAAATGGGTCAAGAAAACAGTCAACAAGGTCGGCAAGTCGTTTAGCGATGTCGTCAACGACACGGTCAAGGATATCGGCAGTGGCATCGACGACATCGGCAAGAGTTTCGACGACATGGGCGACGCGGCGCGCGGTATTGCCGAGGACATCGCCAAACTGGGCTATACCAAGAAAAATTTCGGCAACGGTAACGACAATTTCACGTCCAGTTCGGTAGGCGGCAACTTTTTGTATGGGGGCGGCGGCAACGATACCCTGCGCGTCACGGCCGGGGCGTACAACGTGCTCAAGGGCGAAGATGGCGACGATACGCTCAGCGTGCAGGTCGGCGGCTACAACAAGCTCGACGGCGGCAACGGCAACGACAACCTGTCCGTCAGCGCGGGCGCCGATAACATCCTGATCGGCGGCGAAGGCGACGATACCATCTCGATCGGGGCCGGCGCGAGCGCCGAGATCGATGGCGGCGGCGGCAACGACCGCATCAGCGTGGCGGCCGGCGGCGCGGTCAAGGTGACCGACTGGAACGGCAACAACACCATCAGCTACAACGCCTTGTCGGGATCGGTCAACACGGGCGGCGGCAACGATACCGTCACCGGCACCGGCGGCAAGAACACCATCAATACCAATGATGGCGACGACAAGGTCGACATGAGCGGCGTGAGCAACACGGTGAACGTGGGCAACGGCAACAATACCGTCAACCTGGGCGGCGGCAGCAATGTGGTCAACGCCGGCAACGGCAGCGACCGCATCACGGTTGGCGGCGGCCGGAATGTGGTCAACGCGGGCGATGGCGCCAACGTCATCAAGGCCGATGGCATCGCCAACAA
Organism: Massilia sp. DJPM01; assembly: GCF_030348125.1. Lineage (NCBI taxonomy): Bacteria > Pseudomonadati > Pseudomonadota > Betaproteobacteria > Burkholderiales > Oxalobacteraceae > Massilia > Massilia sp. DJPM01. The sequence continues at coordinate 110,553 of NZ_JAQOZV010000011.1, read as the reverse complement.
GATCGCGACCGGCAGCGGCGCCGACAAGGTGACCGTGGGTGCCGTGTCGAACGAGATCAGTACCGGCGCGGGCAACGATGACGTCATTGCCAGCAGCGCCAGCAACATCATCGATACGGGCGACGGCAACGATACGGTCAAGGTCGACGGCGCATCGAACATTGTTCGCACCGGCAACAACGACGATAGCGTCAATGCAACGGGCGGCTCGAATGTGCTGGAACTGGGCAGCGGCAACAACAGCGCCAATGCGGCCGGCTTGTCGAACGTCATCAAGGCGGGCGATGGCAATGACAGCGTGGTGGCCATGGGCGGCGTCAACACCGTTTCGCTCGCCCACGGCGACAACAGCGTCACCGTCGGTGGCGGCGCCAACATCGTGACGACCGGCAATGGCAACGACCAGATCAACGCTGACGGCGGCAGCAATACTTTGACCATCGGCAACGGCAGCGACAAGCTGGTGGCGCTGGGCGGCATCAACGTGGTGGTTGCGGGCGATGGCAACGACAACCTCATCGCCGGTGGCGGCGCCAACGTGATCGGCAGTGGCGGCGGCAGCAACAGCGTCCTGGTGGGTGGCTTGCTGAACGTGGTCTACAGCGGCGGCGGCAGCAACAAGGTCGGCGCACTCGGCAATACCAACGCGCTGGTGAGCAATGGCGCGTCGAACCTGCTGGCGGCGGTCGGCAATACCAATGTGGTGCTGGCCAACGGCGGCAAGAATACCGTGCTGGCGGCCGGCATGGGCAATCTGGTCGCCAGCACGGTCGGCGGCAACACGGTCGCGGCGGTCGGCGGCGCCAATGTCATCCTGACCGAAGTGGGCGGGATGCTCGATGCCGCCAGCGGCGGCCTGGGCAAGGTGCTGGCCGGCGCGGTGCCGGACAAGACCATTGCCACGGCGATCAACAGCGCCACCGGCAAGCTGAGCGCCGCCATCCAGAGCGGCAGCGGCAAGGATGTGGTGATCGCGGTCGGCGGCACCAACGTAATTTATACAGGCGCGCAGGACGATGTGGTCGCTGCCATCGGCGGCAATAACGTGCTGCTGGCCAATGGCGGCAATAACGTCAGCACGGCCATCGGCTCGAATAACCTGATGATCAATAGCGCCGGCAACAACGTGATCACGACTCTGGGCAGCGCAAATGTGGTGCTGACCGGCGTGGGCGAGGGCATCACCGACCTGGCCAAAAAACTGGACAAGGCCGTGTCCGGCAGCGCCACCAGCGCGATTTCCAAATTCCTCGGCAACACCTTGGCCAAGGGCGACGGCAATGACATCGTCACCGCCATCGGCTCGGCCAACGTGGTCTACACCGGCACCGGCAACGATGTCGTCACCACGCTGGGCTCGACCAACGTGGTGTGGGCAGGCGCGGGCAACGACGTGGTGACCACGGCTGGCTCGAACAATATCGTGTGGGCCGACGCTGGCGTGGATCTCGTCAGCGCTGCAGGCAACAATAACCTGATCGTGACCGGCAATTATGCAGAGGTGGCAGCCACCGCCGTCGGCCTGGTCGATGCGGTCGCCGCTGGCGTCGCGGCCATCGATCTGGTCGGCAAGGCCGGCCTGGCTGGCGCGGCCAGCAGCCAGGGCGGCACGGAAGTGGTCACCGTGATGGGCAAGAACAATGTGGTGGTCGGCGCCAGCGGCGCGACCGTGATCACTGCGCTGGGCAGCAATAATCTGCTGGTGACCGGCGCCGGTGACGATGTCATCAGCGCGGCCGGCAGCAAGACCGGCATCGTGGCCGGTGCCGGCAACGATGTGGTGACCGCGCTCGGCTCGACCAACGTGGTCGTGGCGGGCGAGGGCAACAACGTCGTCACCGCCATCGGCAAGGGCAACCTGCTCAGCGGCGGAAGCGGCAACGATGTGCTCACGGCGATTGCGGTCGGCTCCGCCGGCACCACCAAATCGAACCTGAACGTGGTGCTCGGCGGCGACGGCAACAATGTCATGACCGTGGTCGGCAAGGACAATATCGCCATCAGCGGCAGCGGCAAGGATGTGCTGGTCATGGCATCGTACGGCTCGCAAGAGAAAACGACCGAAACCGGCAAGGAAGGCGCCGATACCACGACCACCAGCACCACCAAGTTCGACACCCAGTCGAACGTGGCCTGGACCGGCGGCGGCGACGACACCGCCGTGCTGTACGGCTCCCACAATGTGCTGGTCGCCGACAGCGGCAACGATACCGTGATCGTGGTCAATGCCGGCAGCAAGCTCGATTACAAGAGCGAAACGACGAATGGCGCCAATGAAGTGGTGTCGTCGACCAAGGTCAGCGCCGATACGGGCTTTAATTTCGTGCACACCGGCAGCGGCAACGATACGCTGGTGCTGGCCGGCACCACCACCATCGGCATGGGCGGCGAGGGCAATGACTTGATCGTCACCGCGGCGCAAAACAATATCGCCATCGGCGGTGCGGGCAATGACGTCATCATCGGCTTGTCGGAAATGACGGTCTTCAATGCGGTGGAAAGCCTGGTCGAGAACGACTTCGAGTCGGCCGGCGACTGGATCGGCGGAGCCATGAACTACAACTTTGTCTCGTCCCAGGTCAAGGCATTGACCAGCGGCAGCCTGAGCAAGCTCAATCTCGTCGGCAACGTGTTGCTGGGCGGCGAGGGCAACGATACCGTGTTCGCCACCAATGCCGGCACCTACATCAGCGGCGGCAATGGCGACGACGTGATGATGGGCATGGGCTGGGGTGTCATTACCCAGTTGCTGGGCAAGGATGCGAGCAAGCTGAACGGCGCCTGGACGTCGATGAGTGGCGGCTTTGCCGACCTCAGCAAGTATGTGGGCGACACCATGCTCAAGGACCTGTCGAGCGGCTGGGACCAGATGGGCGCGGGCATCAAGGCCAAGCTGGCGGCGGCAACCAGCAGCGCCGGCAGCCTGGGCGCGAGCCTGGACGGCGTGAGCGGCAAGGCGCTCGACGCGGTGTCGAGCGTGAGCGGGCTGGAACTGAGCGATTTCAGCGTCGCCGGTGGCCTGAAAAGCGCGGTCAATGGCGTGTCGGGCGGCGTGAACAGCGCGGTGGCGGGCATCGGCAAGGGCTTCAGCTATGCGGCCGACGCCGATGTGGCGGGCGCCTTGGCGGATAGCGCGAGCTTCCTCAGCAGCAAGGTTGCCGTGGGCAGCGAGGCGACCTTCGATGGGCTGGAGTGGCTGACCGACAAGCTGGGCATCGACATGAACTTCGGCAATTTCAATGGCGCCGAAGGCCTGGTCGGCGGCTTCCTCGCGTATCTGATCGGCTACAAATATGCGGGCGACAACGACTTGCATGGCGGCGCCGGTAACGACACCTTGTACAGCGGCATGGGCAACGATGACTTGCGCGGCGACAGCGGCACCGATACCTACGTTATCTCGATGGGCGACGGCAAGGACACGATCTATGAAACCGCGGGCGGCAATGACATCATCAAGTTCGCGGCCAACAGCATTTTCTCGGGCGTGAAGATGGAGGCGGCCGGCGTCAAGGCCAGTTTCAGCGGCAAGGACCTGGTGCTCAATTACGTCAACGACAAGGTCTCCTTCGCCAAGGTCATCATCGCCGACTATGCCAGCGTCGACCTGAAGGAAGTGCAGGTGATCGACCAGGCCGGCGCCCTCGTGTCTACTATTGGTATGCATAGCCTGATCGCCGGCGCTGGCGACAGCGACCCGTACGCGATGACCTCGGTGTGGACAGTGAACCATCTCGATGCCTTCGCCGAGCTCATTCTCGTGGGCACGCACCAGCAGGCGGCATAAAGCGGCTTGGCCGGGACAAAAAACGCAGCGCGCGCAAGCCGCTGCGTTTTTTTGTTGCTGGCCCTGTCGCGCGGCGTAGGCAAGGCAGTAATCTTTCCATCAGCATGGTAAAATTTCAAGATTGCCAGGGCGATTGGCGCCATCGGCCTCTACTTTTTCCGGACGCACAACATGTCGATTTCAGAAAGCACTGTCACCTTTTTCAACAGGACGGTCACCGAGTACGATGGCGAAGAACCGGTCGAGTTGTCCGACCATATCGTCTACCGTTTGTCACTCGACTACGACGACGAGCGCACGATGACGGAACTGATCGAAGAGTTCCTCGGCCGCGTCGACAAATCCCAGCTCGACGCGCTCATTATCGGCAAGTGGAGCGATGACTGCGATGAGAGTTCGGAGTCCATCGTCAATCTCCTGGTCGCGCATGCGGCCGAGCTGCCCGCGATGCGCGCCCTGTTCATCGGCGACATGACGTATGAAGAGTGCGAAATTTCCTGGATCATGCAGAGCGACGTGACGCCGCTGCTGAACGCGTTTCCGCTGCTGGAAGAGTTCCGCGTGCGCGGTTCCAACCATCTGGAAATTCAACCGTTCACCCACGCGCACCTGCGCAAGCTGGTGATCGAAAGCGGCGGCTTGCCGTCCGAACTGGTCGAAGCGCTGACGGCATCGACCATACCGGCGCTGACCCATCTGGAGCTGTGGCTGGGCACCGATGAATATGGTTTCTCCGGGAGCGTGGACCTGTACCAGCGCCTGGTGGCCAAGCTGCGCACCCCGACCCTGGAATACCTGGGCTTGCGCGATGCCTCCATCGCCGACGAACTGGCCGAGTGGCTGGCGCAAGACGAGGTGGTCGCTTGCCTGGACACGCTCGACCTGTCGCTCGGCATCCTCGGTGACGTCGGCGCCGAAGCCTTGTTCAACAGCCCGTACGTGCCCAAGCTGCAAACCCTGGACCTGGAACACCACTACATTTCCGAAGCGTGGCAGGAAAAGCTCAAGACCTTGCCGATCACGGTCGACCTGTCCGATCCGCAAGAGATCGACGACGAGGACGACTCACGCTACGTGGCCGTCTCCGAGTAAGGTGGCGCCACTGTCCGAGCCGGGCTGGCGCGCATGCTAGACGGCATCCATGGCGAACGCAGGCCGGACGGCGAGCCGAAAGGCAAGCCGAACGCCGATCCGAACGCCGATCCGAACGGCGATCCGAACGGAAAGCCGAACGCCGATCCGAACGGCGATCCGAACGGCAAGCCGAACGGCAAGCCGAACGGCAAGCCCTTCGTGTTGTTGGGTGTGCGTGGCGGCAAGCGGGAAAAGCTGGCCCAGGCGGGGCGTGCCGCGCTCGGCCTGCCTGCGGCGGAACTCGTCGATTGGGCCGAGTGGCTGGAACAGCCGGCGCTGCTGAGCGCCAGACTGGCCAGGGAGCCGTGCGTGTTCAAGATTGACTCGCCGGGCGACGATGCGCGCCTGCACGATATGCTGATCCGCCTGGGCTGCAAGGAGCTTGGCCTCGGCATGCCGCGCTTGCCTGATCGCGGGGAAATTTCCGTATCCGGTGCATGGTTCGCCGGGTTCACCCAGGCCCTGCGGGGCTTGGCGGCGGAGCTTTCGGCGCTGCCCCATGTCCAAACGATGAACGCGCCGCATGAGCTGCTGCTGATGACGGACAAGCTGGCTTGCCAGCAGCACTTTGCTGCGCGCGGCATTCCGGTTCCCCGTTTGCTCGGTCCCATCGAGGGGTATGCGCACCTGCGCGCCGTTCTCGACGAGCACGGTCTCAATCAAGTTTTCCTGAAAACGCGCTACGGATCGAGCGCGTCCGGCGTGGTGGCGTACCGCCGCAACAGCCGCGGGGCCGAGCAAGCCACCAGTTCCGCCGACCTCGTGCACGGGGAGGGCGGGGCGCGTCTCTACAACGTCAAGCGCTTGCGCAGCTACAATGCGCAGGCCGATATTGTGCAACTGGTCGACTTGCTGGCGGGCCAGCAAACCTACGCCGAAGCGTGGATTCCCAAACCGCGCCACGGCGATGGCCATTACGACGTGCGCGTGGTGACCCTGGGCGGCCAGCCGGCGCACCGGGTGGCGCGGGTCGGCACGCGCATGATGACCAATCTGCACCTCGACAACCAGCGCGCCGACGTGGCGAGCTTGCTGGGTGAAAAGGATCATGCCGCGCTGGAACAGACCGCGCGCGCGGCAGCCGCTACTTTTCCGCAAAGCCACGTCATCGGCCTCGATATCGTCGTGCGCAAGGAACGCGCTCACGTGCTCGAAGCGAATGCCTTCGGCGACCTGCTGCCCAAGCTGTTGTGGCAGGGGCACGATACCTATGCCGCACAGTGGCACACCTTCGCATCCCATGAAGCCTGATCCACGCTCGATTCCCGACATGAACCGGGTGGTCGGCAGTCATGACATTGTGTTCATCACGCTCGACACCCTGCGCTACGACGTGGCCCAGCGGATGTACGAGGCGGGCGAGCTGCCGGTGCTCGGACCGCATTTGCCGCCCGGCGGCTGGGAATGCCGGCACAGCCCGGCCAGCTTTACCTATGCGGCCCATCACGCGTTTTTTGCCGGCTTTTTGCCCACGCCCGACCGTCCCGGACGGCATCCGCGCCTGTTCGCGACCGCTTTTCGCGGCAGCGAGACGACCTCGGCCCACACCCACGAATTTGCGCAGGAGAGCGTACCGGCCGGGCTGGCTGGCGCTGGCTACCGTACCATCTGCATCGGCGGGGTCGGCTTCTTCAACAAGGAAACGGCACTCGGCTGCGTCTTGCCGGGCATGTTCCAGGAGAGCCACTGGAAGCGCTCGCTGGGCGTGGAAGGCCGCGACTCGACCGAGCGCCAGGTGGCGCTGGCGATTGCGCGTTTGAATGCGCTGGGCCAGCAGCGGGTGTTCTTGTTTATCAACGTCGCGGCTATCCATGCGCCCAATCGTGGCTACCTGCCGGGCTGCAAGAGCGACAATCTCGACAGCCACGCCGCGGCGCTACGCTATGTGGACGGGGCGCTGGCGCCCCTGTTCGCCGCCTGCGCGGCGCGGGCGCCGACGTTTGCCATCGTCTGCTCCGACCACGGCAGCGCCTACGGTGAAGATGGCTTTCGCGGCCATCGCATCGCTCACGAAACCGTATGGAACGTTCCATACGCACATTTCTTTATCGACTTTAAGGGAACGACGCCATGAACCATCCCGCCACACCCGGCACGCTCGCCCAGCGCATGCGTCACACGCCGTACCAGGCGTATTCCTATTCCTATCCGCACAAGGCGGCCTACCGAACGCTGGCGGCGCCAGCCTCGCTGGAGGATTTATGGGCCGGACAGGACCGTTCGGCCCTGTTCGCCTATATCCACATCCCGTTCTGCGAAATGCGCTGCGGTTTCTGTAATCTGTTTGCGATGGCACGTCCGCAACCGGACATGGTGGAACGTTATGTGGCGCAGGTGGTCCAACAGATGCGTGTACTCGACAAGGTGCTGGGCGAGCGCAAGTTTGCGCGTTTTGCGCTCGGCGGCGGCACGCCCACGTTCTTGTCGGCGGCGCAGTTGCAAACGCTGCTCGACGGCGCGCGCGATATCCTGGGCATCGATTTGCAGACCACGCCGGCCGGCATCGAAGCCTCGCCCGAAACCGTGACGCCGGAGCGCATGGCGGTGTGCCGCAGCATGGGCATCGACCGTGTCAGCCTGGGCATCCAGAGCTTTGCGGCGGGCGAGATGCGGTCGCTGGCGCGGCCGCAGCAGAACGAGGTGGTGACGCGGGCGATCGGCTATATCCGCGATGCGGGTTTCCCGACGCTCAACCTCGACCTGATTTACGGCATTGGCGGGCAGACGGTGGAGAGCCTGCTGGCGTCGATCGACAGTGCGCTGGCGTTCAAGCCGGAGGAGTTGTATCTGTATCCCTTGTACGTGCGCCAGCATACGGGGCTGGGCAAGATTGCCAACAGAAAGGGGGCCGCTTCATTCGATCCGATTGTGCTCAATCAAGAAGGCGACAGCCGTATGCAATTGTACGAGGCGGCGCGCGACCATTTGCGCGCGCGTGGCTACGTGCAGGTGTCGATGCGCATGTTCCGCGCACCCCATGCGCCTGATGACGCGGGGCCGTCCTATTGCTGCCAGAACGATGGCATGGTGGGTTTGGGTACCGGTGCGCGTTCGTACACGCGGGACCTGCATTATTCGACCGATTACGCGGTCGGGCGGGCCGACACGATCGGCATCATCGACAGTTACCTGGCGCTGGACGCCGACAGTTTTACCCATGCGCACCATGGTTTTGCACTTGGGCCGGACGAGCAGCGGCGCCGCTATGTGATCCAGTCGCTGCTGACCGATCCGGGGCTCGATCCGGCGGCGTATACGCAGCGTTTCGGCGGCGATTGCATGCAGGATTTGCCGCAGTTGCATGAGCTGGGCGAGCTGGGCTTGCTGGAAGAGGGCAGTGCGATGCTGCGCCTGAACGACCGCGGGTATGAATACGCCGACACCATTGGTCCGTGGCTGGCGTCGGAAGGCGTGCGCCTGCTGATGGCTGACGGCGGCACGACATGCTGAGCATTTGTCTGGGCGAGCGGTATTGGGTGGGCAATTCCGGCGCCATCCCGCACCCGAATGAGCGGAGCGTTGGCGGCGCAGTCCGGGGTGGACCGTGGCTCGCCCCGCAAGGCGTACGCCTGCCGATGATCGACGGCGGCACGGCATGCTGAGCATGTTGCCGGCTGCCGCGCTTGGGCAAGCGCAAGGGGCGCAAGCGCCCGTGCAGCCGCCGCTGTTGTCGCTGCTGTATCGGGGCACTCTGTCGGGATGCAATTACGACTGTGCCTACTGCCCCTTCGCCAAGCGGCGCGACAGCCGGGCCACGCTTGCCCGCGATGCACTCGAAGTGGCGCGTTTTGTCGCCTGGGTGGGTGCGCAAGAGCGGCCCATCAGCGTGCTGTTCACCCCGTGGGGAGAGGGCATGATCCGGCGCCACTATCGCGATGCCATCACGGCCCTGTCCGGCATGGCGCACGTGCGGCAGGTGGCGATCCAGACCAATCTGTCGGGGCCGCTGGCCTGGCTGGAACAGGCCGACAAACGCAAGGTGGGGCTGTGGTGCACTTACCATCCGAGCCAGGTGCGGATGGAGCGCTTCGTCGAGCGTTGCGAGCGGCTGGAGCGGATGGGCGTTCATTTTTCGGTGGGCATCGTGGCGATGCGCGAGCATTTCGACGCTATCCGCGCCTTGCGCGCCGCGCTGCCGCAACAGCATTATCTCTGGCTTAACGCCTACGACCGGCGTGGACCGGCGTACTACCAGCCCGAGGATCTGGCGTGGCTCGATGCCATGGACCCGTGGTTCGGCTACAGCCGTAATCCCGAGATGTCGCGCGGGAAAGCGTGCCGCGCCGGGTCGGAAGCGCTCTCAGTTGATGGCGATGGCGAAGTGCAGCGCTGCCATTTCGTGCCGCAGCGGCTGGGCAATCTGTACGCGGATCGCCTGGACGACATGCTCGTCGAAAAGCCGTGCAGCCGCCTGAGGAAATGCGACTGCTATATCGGTTATGTGCACCGCCAGGACTTGCCGTTTTATGATGACTTCGGCGCGGGTGTGCTGGCGCGGATTCCATTGAGGCTAGTGCCGGTGCGGGGTTGAATTTCATTGCTGCCCGATGGCCCAGATAGAGGTCTCGGCAGGCTAACTGGCTAGCGCAAGCATTTGGAGTAAGTCGCTCCATGCCATAAATTACTGAACGAAAATGCCCCGCTCTACATCCTGCGGGGCGCCATTGCACGCGATTTACTCAAGCACGGTTGCGCTTCCCTGGCGTACCGGTTGCAGCGCTGGTGCGGGAACGGTGCGCGTCACCAGCCGCGCGCGCCGCTTGCGCACCCAGATGATCACCCCCGTCACGCTCAGCATGGCCACCATCACGCCCAGGAAGGACAGGATGATACGGCCGGTCAGGCCTGCAATCCGCCCGGAGTGCAGGGGGAACTGGAGTTGCAGGAAGATATCGCCCGCGCTGCCGGTACCGGGTACGCGGTCGGCGATCAGCCTGCCATCCTTGCCGTCGAAATAGAGCCAGGGGTTGCCCAGGCCGACATCGCCGTGGTCGTTGCCCGGCTCAAAGAAACCGACCCCGTACAGCCCGAATGCCGACGCGTAAAACACCCCGCCGACCGGCGCTGTCCAGCCGCGTTTGGTCCCTTCGACGCGCGCCAGCGCCGCCACCTCGTTGCGGCTGAGAAGTGCCGGTATCGGTTTGTCCGGCGGATTCATGGTCCGGCTGGAGAAGGCATCCGGGCTCAGTGTGGAGACGGCGGACACCAGCGGCCGCACCACGGGATCGGTCAGGTTCATCGACACCGAGGTGATTGCCAGCACCAGCAGCAACAGCCAGACCCACACCCCGCCGGAGCGGTGCAGGTCGAAGTTGAGCTTGTGCCCGCCGGCTTGCCAGCGGAAGGCGAAGGACTTGCGCCAACTGCGCCAGGTGGGAAACGACAGGTACAGCGCGATGACGCAATCGAGTACCCAGACCATGGCGATGATGCCCATGAACCAGATCCCCAGTTCGATGCCTTTGACTTCCGGAATATGCATCGAGTAGTGCAGCTTGTACAGGAAGGGCAGCAGGTTCTCGCGCGACAGCGAAATCTCGCCCCACTGGCGCTTGGCCTGCACCTTGCCGGTCACCGGATCGACGCCGATCTGGTTGAATCCCAGCTCGTACGGCTTGCCGGTGGCCGGATCGATCTTGCCCTCGACCGACATCATCGAGGTGTGGCCCGGCTCGACCCCGGTCATGACGTAACCGATGCGCAGGCGCGGATCGGCCGCTTCAATGGCGCGCGCCAGTTCGTTGCCGGGAATCTGGCGCTGGGCTGTCTCGCCGCTGTGGGCGTGAAACAGGTCCGGGTTCAGGGCCGCGTCCAGTTCATGGTCGAACGAGATCAGGGCGCCCGTTGCACCGGAAATGAACAGGAAGATCGCTACGCCCAGTCCGAACCAGCGGTGGAGCAAGACCAGTGCAGGGCGCATATCAGTATGTCCAGTTGAGGGTGGCGCTGGCGTTGCGTGGCGCCGCGTAATAAGCCTGGTTCCAGTACAGCGAGGTCAGGTACTTCTTATCCGTGACGTTGTTCAGGTTCAGGGCGAGCGTCACGTTGCGGTTGATCTCGTAGCGCGCCATCAGGCCCAGCACGGCGTAGCTGTCCTGGCGCGTGACGACGCCTGGCTTGTGCTCGCGCTTGATATCGCTCTGCCAGTTGAGGTTGGCGCCGACCTTGAGCTGCGGCACGGCCGGGAGGCGCCAGGTGGTCGACATGCGCAGCAGGCGGCGCGGCACGTAGGTCTTGGCGGCCTTGCCCTGGCTGTCTTCCACCTTCAGGCGGGTAAAGCCGGCGCTGGCCATCCAGCCTTTGCTCAATTCGCCCGAGAGTTCCACTTCGGCGCCGGTCGATTCGGCATCGATGCCGTGATAGTAAGCCTTGGCGCCATTCATGTCGGCCTGTTCGGCGGTATTGTTCTGGCGCGCGCGGAAGATGGCGCCGGAGAAGCTGGCCTTGCCATCGAACAGGTCGCCCTTGAAGCCGGCCTCGGCGCTGCTGCCCATGATCGGATCGAGCGCGACGCCGTTGATGTCCTGTTCGCTTTGCGGGCTGAAAATCTCGGTGTAGCTGGTGTACAGGCTGAGCTGGGGCGCCAGGTCGTAGACCAGGCCCACGTAGGGCGAGGTCTTGCTGGCCGATTTTTGCTTGCTGCTGCCGTAGGACAGGCCGCTGGAATCGGCCTTGGTCGCGTTAAAGCCGGCCAGCAGCTTGAGCTTGTCGGCCAGCGCGAAGCGTGCCGCCGCGTACACGGTCTTGCGCGCGTCTTCGTAGCTGCTGCCGTCGAAACGGTCATCGAATTCCGGTTGCGGATAGCCGCCGGTAAAGTCGGTGGCCGCCGTGAGCGGGGTGCCGATGCCGCAGCCGTAGCCGGACAGGTCGCCCAGGCGCGAGCGCGACCAGCTGGCCCCAAAAGCCAGGTCGTGCTGGCGCCCCGCCAACGTGAACTGTCCGCTGGCGCCGATGTCGAACAAGGTCTGGCTATGATCGGAGCGGTAGGCGGACGGGTAGGAAAACAAGCCGGCGCCTGTTGCTTTGTCCGGCGTGCCGTACACGTAAAACAATTTCGAGCGGGACGATTCCTTGTTGTGGCTCAGGGTCGATTTGAGCGCCCAGCCCTGGCCCAGTTGATGATTCAGTTCGGCAAAGCTGCCGTTGGTCTTGTTATCCCAGTGCGACCAGTTGGCCGAGGTGTTGGTGCCGCTCGGGTAGTTGGTCGGGCTGCCGTCGGTGTAGTACAGGGGCAGGGCGCCCCACATGCCGCCGCTGGACTTGTTGTCTTGCCAGGCGTGGCCGATGCTGAGCAGGGTATCGCTGCCCAGTTTGGCTTCGACGATGCCGTAGGCAACGTTTTTCCTGGTGGCGTAGCGGTCCAGGTAGGAATCGCCCTGCTGGCTGACCACCACCACGCGGCCCTTGACGCTGCCGCTGTCGTTGAGCGGGCTCGACACGTCGGCATCGAGCCGGCGCGTGTCCCACGAGCCGAGGGTCAGGCCGGCGCTGGCCGCCAGGCTGGGGCCGGGACGCTTGCGGATGAAATTGACGGTGGCGGACGGGTTGCCGGTGGACGCGGCCAGGCCATTGGCGCCGCGCACGATGTCGACGCGGTCGAACAGGGCGGTGTCGAGCTTGCCCATCATGTTGCCGAATACCAGAGGCGTGCCGACCCCGTCGACCTGGAAATTGATGATGTCGAAGCCGCGCGCGACATAATAGGTGCGGTCGGTTTCGACTTTTTCGACGGTAACGCCGGTGGTGTTGGCGAGCACGTCGTTGACGTTGTCGAGACGGAAATCGTCCATGCGCGCGCGCGTGACGACCGATACCGACTGCGGGGTTTCGCGCAGGGTCAGGTTGAGTTTGCTCGCGCTATCGCTGTCGCGTGCCTGGTAGCCGTTCTGGTCGTTCGCTCCGGTGATTGTAATGACGGGCAAGACGGCCGCGTCGGGCGCCGTAACGGGCGCCGTAACGGGCGCCGTAACGGGCGCCTCGTCGGCGGCGCTGGCGGCGCCGGCATGGCCGAGCGCGAGCGACAGGGCGAGAACCAGCGGGCGCAAGCGGGGATGGGAAGACGACGGGACGGACGTGTTGATACGGCGCGGCATGCAAAAACTCCTGGAGTGAGAAAGATCGTCACTGGCTTGGAGACTGCAACCTGGCTTGTCAACGATGGGGTGCACTGCCGTAAAGACAAATGCGAATGATTCTCATTTTACCAAAAAGGGCAAGCGGGCGCAAACCTGGGGGGATGGTGATGGGCGGTGGGCAATAGTGTGTCGGCTGCGAGTGGCAGTGCATTGAAGCGGAGCATCTGCCCAGGCCCTATTGAAGGGCCATTACCAGATCGTCCCCCCCGCGCAGGCGGGAACGCATGCGTTCCCGTCCAAGGCCTGTGCATTATCGCGGGCTTCGGCCCCCGCCTGCGCGCTACACATTGCCTATATCCTTGCAACACTCAATAAAATCAAGCACTTACAGCGGCTTTCAGTGACGCAACTAGCTTCTACGTGTTTGATTTTTAAGCTGGTTTCAACAATGTGGGCATAGCATAACGCCTGCGCCTGCGCGGGGGCGACGGCTTTGAGGAAAGCGCGCATTGCCGATCACGCCTGCTACAGCCCGCCCGCGACCCGCAACGTGGAGCATCGCAGACAGTACGGCCATCTGGGGTGATGGTTAATAGTCGCAGCGGTAGAAATTTCCCATGATCGGCACCACGCGGCCGGCGCATTCGGCGAAGGGGAACAGCTCGCTGCTGGACCATGCCACGTGACCCTTGGGCTCGGCAATGCGGCCGCTGGCATCGTAGATCACATAGGTGGTATCGGTCCCGACCGTGCCCCAGTCATAGGCCAGCACGGGGCGCTTGCCGGGCGGGTGGGTTTGCATCTTTTTATCGAAGGCCTGGCCTTCCGACATCAGGTGCACCACGTTGGAGGCGCGCCCGACAGTGGCTTGCAGCAGTTCCGGCACGGAAAACAGCGCCGCCAGCACGACGATGTAGGTCGCCATCGAGGCGGCCCGGCGCCAGTGGTGGTGGTGCAGGGCGCGCACCAGCCCGAACACCGAACACAGGCCGCCAAGCAGCGCGACCGGGAGGATCAGCATCCCCGCCACGCCCGAAAATGGCACTACCAGCACGAAGGCCAGCAGCGATGCGCTCAGGAGCCAGATGGGCCAACTGAAGTAGGCGTCGCCGCGGTGTGTGGGCGACGCGTGTTTGCTGCCGTGGGCGATAGTTGCCATGATCGTAAGCTTTCGCAAGTTGACTGGCGGCGTGTTTTTGTCCTGCCCGGCCAGTGGCGTGGCCTATATTGTCACTACCTTGCCGTTAGCGCAATTTGTTTTTGCTGTCGTGCTGGCCTTCCTCTATACGGGCCGCTCGCGAAAATGATAAGGCAAGACATTGTGAATCCGGGTTGCGGCCACTGCGGCTTGCCCGGCGGCTACACTAATCTGGTTCAATCCCTGGGCCACGTCGCCGATGGCGTACACGCCTTGCACGGTGGTGGACTGGTGCCGGTCGACCTTCAGTTCCATGCAGGCCGAGGTCTGCGCGCCGAGGGGCACCGCCAGGTCGGAACGCGCCGTTTCGCCCAGCATGGGGTAGAGCACGTCGCTGTGGTAGGACTCGCCGTCTTCCGTGTGCATGACCGGCGTCATGCGCTCGCTCATGGTCACGCCCAGCAGCGGCGAGGTGGTGTAGCGGATGCCGGCCTCAAGCAGGCGCTGGCGGTCGGCCGGGTCGACCAGGGCTTCCCGGGTACGCTCGAACAGCATCACGTCGGCGGAAAAGGTGCGCATGAACAGCGCATGCCCGACCGGGTTGGTGTCGGAGGTGACCACGGCAATTTTCTGGTCGATCACGTCGAAACCATCGCACACGGGGCACAGCCGGACCGCGCCGCAGGCCACGGCTTCGAGGAAATTTTCGATGGGCATGCCGGTATCGGCGATGCCGGTCGCCAGCAGCACGGTGCGGGCGCGGATTTCTCCGCCCTCATGCGCGGCCACGAAGCAGCCGTCTTCGCGTACCAGGCGGGTCACTTCGCCCTGGATTACCTCGCCGCCGTAGCGCTGGAGCTGGTGGCGCAGTTTGTCGAGCAATGCCTGGCCGTGGATGCCGTCCGGGAAGCCGGGATAGTTATGCGTGACCGGAATCCAGCCGAGCCGGCTGTTGCCTTTGTCGACCAGGATAATATTGCGGCGGAAACGGCGCAGGTAAATGGCCGCCGTCAGCCCGCCGGGGCCGCCGCCAATGATCAGGGTGTCGTGGATGATGGGGGAGGGCGTGTAGGGGATCATGCCGCATTATCCCAACGGCACCTCAGGCGCGGCATCGGTGCGCCTCCCGCTGTCGGGTAAGACGGGGCTTACAGCGCCACGTGACGGCGAGTTAGTCGTGCGACTCGGGTTGCAGGGTCACATGGTCGATGCCGTGGCGGGTCAGCAGCATCTCCTTGACCGTGGCCAGCACCTGCGGCCAGTCGCGCAGGTTGCCGATGCGCAGATGGCCGATCAGGGCCGGTTGTCCCGGCGACATATCCCACACGTGCAGGTCGTGCACCGACAGCACGCCCGGCACGGCGGCCAGGTCGGCGCCGACTTGCAGGTAATCGATCTGGTGCGGCACACCTTCCATCAAGGCGTGGTAGGAGTCGCGCAGGATGCCGACGGTCGACTTCAGGATCAGCATGGAGACAAAGAGCGACAGCAGCGGGTCGATCGGCATCCAGCCGGTGAAGTAAATCACGGCGCCGGCCGCGATCGCCGCGATCGAGCCCAGGATGTCGCCCATCACGTGCACCAGCGCGGCACGGGTGTTCATGCTTTCCTGGTCGCGCGAGAGCAGCCAGGCCACCAGCAGATTGATGGCCAGGCCGATGAAGGCGACCACGAACACGGTGCCGCCCTGTACCTGCTGCGGCGCGCTGAAACGGTGCACCGCTTCAAATACGATCCAGCCGACCACGGCCAGCATGGCCAGCGCGTTGACAAAGGCGGCCAGCGCTTCGGCACGGCCGAAGCCGAACGAGTGGCGCGCCGAAGGCGGACGCTTGGCGATCTGTTGCGCCAGCAGCGCCAGGCCCAGCGCGGCGGCGTCGGTGACCATGTGGCCGGCGTCGGAAATGAGGGCCAGCGAATGGGAGAGGAAGCCGGTCAGCACTTCGATCACGGCGAATGCCAGGGTCAGGCTCAGGGCGAAGGCGAGCGCGCCCTGGCTGCGGCCGACGCTGACGTGGGCATGTTTGGCATCGCCCTTGTGGTGGGCGTGCAGGTGGGCGGAGGAGGGTGTCGGTTTAGCGTGCATGGGCAGGAGTGTAATGGAAAAAGGTGTCCGATTTCCCTGCCGCCAGCCGGGGTACTTTCCGGCACCTGAACATTGCGTTTAAAAAGCGCTTGTCATCCCGGGGATGGCTCTCTATAATGCTGGTCTTCGGGCGGTTAGTTCAGCTGGTTAGAATACTTGGTCGACATCCAAGGGGTCGGGGATTCGAATTCCTCACCGCCCACCAGTTTTTGCAGTACAAGGTAGTAAATGCAGTAAGGCAGAGTTGTTCCAGCAACGCTCATGCTATATCAGGGCGGTTAGTTCAGCTGGTTAGAATACTTGGTCGACATCCAAGGGGTCGGGGATTCGAATTCCTCACCGCCCACCAGAACATGCAGTACTGAGTAAGAGAGAGAAAGGCACCATGGTTATGACACCGCGAACTACGACGGAGTTGTTCCAGCGACGCTAGTCGAGGTGTTTTCTTTTGCTTATTCAAAATGAAAAAACGCGGCTAGTCCGCGTTTTTTTTCGTCCGCGTTTTTGTTTGCACTTTTGTTTGTACTTAAATAGCAGTTTCGTTCAGGAGAACAGCATGGTTTCAGTCCGCCTTCCCGATGGTTCAGAGCGCCAGTTTGATGGCCCAGTCACCGTAGCCCAGGTCGCAGCCAGCATCGGTACAGGCCTGGCCAAAGCGGCGCTGGCCGGCAAAGTCGACGGCAAAGTCGTCGATACCTCCTTCCTGATCGAGCAAAATGCCGATCTGGCCATCATCACCGATAAAGATCCCGAAGGGCTGGACGTGATCCGTCACTCCACCGCCCACTTGCTGGCTTACGCGGTCAAGGAACTGTATCCGGAAGCCCAGGTCACCATCGGCCCGGTCATCGAGAATGGCTTCTTCTACGATTTCGCGTATAAGCGCCCGTTCACGCCGGAAGACCTGGTGGCGATCGAAAAGAAAATGGCCGAACTGGTCAAAAAAGACGAGAAAGTCACGCGCAGCGTGCTGCCACGCGACGAGGCGGTGGCCTACTTCAAGTCGATCGGCGAAGCCTACAAGGCGGAAATCATTTCCTCTATTCCTGCCGGTGAAGACGTGTCGCTGTACGCCGAAGGCGGTTTCACCGACCTGTGCCGCGGCCCGCACGTGCCGAACACCGGCAAGCTGAAAGTGTTCAAGCTGATGAAAGTGGCGGGTGCCTACTGGCGCGGCGACTCCAAGAACGAAATGCTGCAGCGTATCTACGGCACCGCCTGGCTCAAGAAGGAAGACCAGGAACTCTACCTGCACAATCTGGAAGAGGCGGAAAAGCGCGACCACCGCAAGCTGGGCAAGGCGCTCGACTTCTTCCACTTCCAGGATGAAGCGCCGGGCTTGATCTTCTGGCATCCGAAGGGCTGGTCGATCTGGCAACAGGTTGAGCAATACATGCGCAATGTGTACCAGGTCAATGGCTATCAGGAAGTCAAGGCGCCGCAGATTCTGGACCGCGGCCTGTGGGAAAAAACCGGCCACTGGGATAACTATCGCGACAATATGTTCGTCACCGAGTCGGAAAACCGCTCGTACGCGCTGAAGCCGATGAATTGCCCTGGCCACATCCAGATTTTCAATTCCGGCATGAAGAGCTACCGCGACCTGCCGCTGCGCTACGGCGAGTTCGGCCAGTGCCACCGCAACGAGCCGTCCGGCGCGCTGCACGGCATGATGCGGGTGCGCGGCTTTACCCAGGACGATGGCCACATTTTCTGTACCGACGAGCAGATTCCGGGTGAAGTGGCAGCCTTCCACGCACAGGCGATGGAAGTCTACACCGCCTTCGGTTTTGAAAACATCGACGTCAAGCTGGCCCTGCGTCCGGACAGCCGCATCGGCAGCGAGGAAAGCTGGGATATCGCCGAGGAAGCGCTGCGCAGCGCGCTGCGTGCTTGCGGCGTCTCGTGGACCGAACTGCCGGGCGAGGGTGCGTTCTACGGACCGAAGATCGAGTACCACCTGAAAGACAGCCTGGGTCGCGCATGGCAGGTCGGTACGGTGCAGATCGATCCATCGATGCCGGGCCGCCTGGGTGCCGAGTACACGGCTGCCGACAACACCAAGAAGGTGCCGGTCATGCTGCACCGCGCGATCGTCGGTTCGCTGGAGCGTTTCATCGGCATCCTGATCGAAAACTACGCCGGCGCGATGCCGCTGTGGCTGGCGCCGGTGCAGGTGGCGGTGCTCAATATCTCGGACGCGCAAGCCGACTACACCCAGGAAATCGCAACGAAGTTGCGCAAACTGGGGTACCGCGTTCACGCTGATTTGCGCAACGAGAAAATTACGTTTAAAATACGTGAACATTCCGTCCAAAAACTGCCGTACATCCTCGTGATTGGCGACAAGGAACGGGATGCCAACACTGTGGCCGTGCGAGCTCGTGGCAATGTCGATTTGGGCGTAATGTCCATCGATGCCCTGGTGGAACGCCTCAAACACGAGGTCGATTCCAAGGCTTGAGAGTTCATTCTCGACGCGGCTAATTCATCAGATTTTAAAAGGAAACAACATAGCTACTGACAAGTCGCATCGCATCAATGGCGAAATCACCGCCCCCGAAATGCGTTTATCCGGGGTGGAAAACGAGCCGCTTGGCATTGTGAGCCTGGCTGAGGCTTTTCGTCTGGCCGAAGAAGCGAACGTAGATCTGGTGGAAATTGCGCCAACCGCGCAACCACCGGTATGCCGTCTGATGGACTACGGCAAGTTCAAATATTCGGAACAGAAGAAGGCGCACGAAGCCAAATTGAAGCAAAAGATCATTCTCGTGAAGGAAGTCAAATTCCGTCCGGGTACTGATGATGGCGATTACAATATCAAGCTGAAAAACCTGATGAAGTTCCTCGATGAGGGTGACAAAACCAAGATCACGCTGCGTTTCCGCGGCCGTGAGATGGCGCACCAGGACATCGGCTTCCGCATGCTGGAACGTTTGAAGGCCGATCTTGAGCCGTATGGCCAGGTCGAGCAGTTCCCGAAGATGGAAGGTCGTCAGATGATCATGATCCTCTCGCCGAAGAAGAAGAAATAAAGCAAAGAACGGGCTGCCCAGGCAGCTTGTGCAAAGAAGCGCCCCGCCACGCAAGTGCCAGGGGCGCTTTGTTTTGTGGGGCGGCTATACAGCATCGTCGTCCATTTCGCTATCTTTTGATCCGTCGTTCCCGCGCCACGGCGGCACTCGGCGGGAACCCAAGTCCGTTCCGTAGTCGATGGCTGCGTTGCGAACTTGGGCCCCCGCCGAGTACCGTCTTGGCGCGGGGGGGGGGGCGACGGTTTTGAGGGGGGGGGCTTCCGAGATCGCTTCGATATGTAACCGTGTACCCCAAAGAAACTTTGCCCCCACAAGCTTGCATTCGCAGGCACTTTCTGTGTTATGATCTCCGGCTTCCTCCTTCACTGGCGGAAGACAATGTGAAAGCAGGCATCTAAGTGCAGCACAGCGTTGCCACCTGCAATCCTATAATGGAGCTGTCCGGAAGGACAGAACTGCTATGCCTAAAATGAAGACCAAAAGCTCCGCGAAGAAGCGTTTTCGCGTGCGTCCAGGTGGAACCGTTAAATCGGGTCACGCTTTCAAACGTCACATCCTGACCAAGAAAACCACCAAGAGCAAGCGCCAACTGCGCGGAATCACGAACGTCGATGCAGCGGATGTCAAGTCCGTCATGCGTATGATGCCGTCGGCTTAATCTCACCACTCAATTTAAGGAGTTACTATGCCTAGAGTAAAACGTGGGGTTACAGCTCGTGCCCGTCATAAGAAAATTCTTGTACAAGCTAAAGGCTACCGTGGTCGCCGCAGCCGTGTATACCGTGTTGCCAAGCAAGCAGTCATGCGCGCTGGCCAATACGCTTACCGCGATCGCCGCAACAAGAAACGCGTATTCCGCCGCCTGTGGATCGCCCGTATCAACGCCGCTTCCCGTGAGCATGGCGTAACGTACAGCGTATTCATGAACGGCCTGAAAAAAGCATCTATCGAACTGGACCGTAAAGTCCTGGCCGATATGGCTGTGATGGACAAGCCGGCCTTCGCCGCGATTGTCGCAGCAGTGAAAGCCAAGATCGCTGCGTAAGCAATGATCGATGCAAGTGCCATCTCCGGGTGGCGCGCAAAGAGCGGGGCAGAGGTTCAAACCTGTGCCCCGTTTTTGATTGTGGCGCGTGCGCCAGTCCCGCTCAACAGGAAAAAAACATCGCATGAACTCCCTGGAAGAACTCGTCGTCTCGGCACAGGCTGACTTTATCGCCGCCGAAGATGCTGCCGCACTGGAAAACGCCAAAGCCAAGTACCTTGGCAAGACTGGCCAGATTACCGAGCAAATGAAGGGCCTGGGCAAGCTCGACCCGGAACAGAAAAAGGCCCAGGGCGCGCTGATCAACGCCGCCAAGGTCCAGATCGAAAACGCCCTGACCGCACGGCGCGATGCGCTGGCTAATGCCCAGCTCGAAGAGCGCCTGAACGCCGAAGCGATCGATATCACCCTGCCGGGGCGCGGACGCTCTGGCGGCGGCATCCACCCGGTGATGCGCACCTGGGAACGGGTCGAGGAAATCTTCCGCTCGATCGGTTTCGATGTGGCCGACGGCCCCGAAATCGAGACCGACTGGACCAATTTCACGGCGCTCAACAGCCCGGAAAACCACCCGGCCCGCTCGATGCAGGATACCTTCTACATCGAAGGCAACGACAGCACCGGCAAACCGCTGCTGCTGCGCACCCACACCAGCCCGATGCAGGTACGCTACGCGCGCACCCACACGCCGCCGATCAAGGTGATCGCGCCCGGCCGCACCTACCGCGTCGACAGCGATGCGACCCACTCGCCGATGTTCCACCAGGTCGAAGGCCTGTGGATCGCCGAAGACATTTCGTTTGCCGACCTGAAGGGCGTGTACCTGAACTTCGTCAAGGCTTTCTTCGAGACCGACGACTTGCAGGTGCGCTTCCGTCCCTCGTACTTCCCGTTCACCGAACCGTCGGCCGAGATCGACATTGCCTTCGGCAGCGGCCCGCTCAAAGGGCGCTGGCTGGAAGTGTCGGGCGCCGGCCAGGTGCACCCGACCGTGGTGCGCAACTTCGGGCTCGACCCGGAAAAATTCATTGGCTTCGCGTTCGGCTCCGGCCTCGAGCGCCTGACGATGCTGCGTTATGGGATCAACGACCTGCGCCTGTTCTACGAAGGCGACCTGCGCTTCCTGAAGCAATTTAACTAATTCAAGGTTCACTGATTATGCAATTTTCCGAAAATTGGCTCCGTACCATGGTCGATCCGAAGATGACTTCGGATGAACTGGCTCACCTGCTGACCATGTCCGGCCTGGAAGTGGAAGAAGTCGAAGCGGTCGCGCCGCCATTCTCGAACGTGGTCGTGGCCGAAGTGCTGGAAGTGGCCAAGCATCCGAACGCGGACCGCCTGAACGTGTGCAAGGTCAACGTCGGCACCGGCACCTTGCTCAATATCGTGTGCGGCGCGCCGAATGTGCGCGCCGGCATGAAGGCCATCTGCGCCATGGCTGGCGCGATCCTGCCGCCGGGCGCGGACGGCAAGCCGTTCGTGATCAAGGTCGGCGAGCTGCGCGGCGTGGAATCGCAGGGCATGATGTGCTCGGCCAAGGAATTGAAACTGTCCGAGGAAACGAGCGGCCTGATGGAGTTGCCGGAAGATGCGCCGGTCGGCCAGAATATCCGCGACTACCTCGCGCTGAACGACCTCAAGTTCACCATCAAGCTCACCCCGAACAAGGCGGACTGCCTGTCGGTGCTGGGCGTGGCGCGCGAAGTGTCGGCCCTGACCGGCACCCCATTGACCCTGCCGCAGACCCGTTCCGTGCCGGTCAACGGCAGCGAAATCCTGCCGGTGAAGATCAGCGCGCCGGACCTGTGCGGCCGCTTTTCGGGACGCGTCATCCGCGGCCTGAACGCCAGGGCAGCCACGCCGGACTGGATCCGCCAGCGCCTCGAGCGCAGCGGCCAGCGTCCGCTGTCGGCCCTGATCGATATTTCCAACTATGTCATGCTGGAACTGGGCCGTCCGTCGCACGTGTTCGACATGGACAAGATCCATGGTGCGCTCGATGTGCGCTGGGGTAAGAAGGGCGAGTCCCTGAAACTCTTGAACGGCAATACCATCGAGGTGGACGACTGGGTCGGCGTGATCGCCGACGACAAGGAACTCGAATCGCTGGCCGGCATCATGGGCGGCGACGCCACTGCGGTCTCGCTCGACACCAGCAATATCTACCTGGAAGCGGCGTTCTGGTGGCCGAACGCCATCCAGGGCCGCGCGCGCCGCTTCAATTTTTCAACCGATGCGGCGCACCGCTTCGAGCGCGGCGTCGATTTCGCCACGACCGTCGAGCACATCGAGCGCATCACCGCGCTGATCGTTGAAATCTGCGGCACCCAGGACACCGTGGTCAGCCCGATCGACGACCAGATCGTCAACGTGCCGCTGCCGAAAGCGGTCACCCTGCGCACCGCGCGCGCGCAAAAGGTGATCGGGGTGCCGATCACCGACGCCATGGTGGCCGACATTTTCACCCGCCTGGGCTTGCCGTTCACGCAGGAACCCGGCCTGTTCTCGGTCACCGCGCCGACCTACCGTTTCGACATCGAAATCGAGGAAGACTTGATCGAGGAAGTGGCGCGCGTGTATGGCTTCGAGAACATCCCGGCGCTGCCGCCGGTGGCTGCCAGCCAGATGATCATCGCGCCGGAAAACACCCGTTCGCTGTTCGCCGTGCGCCACCAGCTGGCCGACCTCGGCTACCAGGAAGTGGTGAACATGAGTTTCGTCGATTCCGCATGGGAAACCGACTTCTCGGACAATACCGACCAGATCAAGCTGGTCAACCCGATCGCCAGCCAGATGAACGTGATGCGTTCCTCGCTGATCGGTTCGCTGGTGGCCAATGTGCGCTATAACCTGAACCGCAAGGCGGGCAGGGTGCGCGCATTTGAAGTGGGCGCGATTTTCCGCCGCAATGCGCAAGCGCTTGATGGTCCGCTGTCGGTGGCCGGTTTCGACCAGCCCAAGCGCGTGGCGGGAGTTGCCTACGGTCCGGCGCTGGACGAACAATGGTCGCTCAAGTCGGCCCCAGTCGACTATTTCGACGTCAAGGCCGATGTGGAAGCCCTGTTCGCGCCGCGCACCCTGCGCTTCGTGAAGACGGCCCACCCGGCCCTGCATCCGGGGCGCTCGGCGGTCATCGAGCTCGACGGCAAGGATATCGGTTTCATCGGTGAACTGCATCCGCGCTGGCTGCAAAAATACGATTTGCCGCAGGCACCGGTCTTGTTCGAGGTGGATGCCATTGCATTGCAGCTACGATCCGTGCCAAGCTATGAAGAGATCTCGAAATTCCCGGGCGCCACGCGCGACCTGGCGTTCGTCGTCAAAAACACGGTGGCGGCGCAAGACTTGCTCGATGCTTTTGCCGCGGAACTGCAAGTAAATCCAGCAGGAAAGATTGTGCAAGCCATTGTTTTGTTTGATGAATATCGCGGAAAAGGGATCGAGGCCGACGAAAAAAGCCTTGCTTTCCGCTTTGGCTTGCAAGATACTCAAACCACCCTGCAGGACGATGTGGTCGAAGGCGTCATGAAGGCGCTGGCGGCCTCGGCCCAGCAGAAACATGACGCGAAGCTGCGTTCATAACCGATCCCACGAGCAGTAACGATACGAGGCAGGGCTGTAAAATTAATAACAACGACGTTGATTCCGCCGTACTCCAGTCGGCGCTGGCAGCCGACCTGCACCGTGCGATGCAGGTCGCCAGGGTTCGCCAGGACGCGGAGAAGAATCTCCCGACCCTGACCAAGGCCGAGCTGGCCGAACTGCTGTTCGAGCAGGTCGGCCTGAACAAGCGCGAAGCCAAGGACATGGTCGAGACCTTCTTCGACGAGATCAGGAATGCGCTCGAACGCGGCGAAGCGGTGAAGTTGTCGGGCTTCGGCAACTTCCAGCTGCGCGACAAGCCGCAGCGGCCCGGGCGCAATCCCAAGACCGGCGAAGAAATCCCGATCACGGCGCGCCGCGTCGTGACCTTCCACGCCAGCCAGAAGCTCAAGGGCATGGTCGAAGAAACCAGCCCGATGGCGCGCGCCGCCTAAAGTGAACCGATGAACGATCGTGCGAGCAAGGCTGATCTGATCGTGCTGCCGGCTATCCCGGCCAAGCGCTATTTCACGATTGGCGAAGTGAGCGAGTTGTGCGGCGTCAAACCGCACGTACTTCGCTACTGGGAGCAGGAATTTACCCAGCTTAAACCGGTCAAACGACGAGGAAACCGCCGCTATTACCAGCACCATGAGGTGTTGCTGATCCGTCGTATCCGTGAACTGTTGTACGAACAAGGCTTTACGATCAGTGGTGCGCGCAATAAACTCGATAGCCGCTTCGGGCAGCTGCTCGCGCCGCCGTCCGACGATGCTGGCGCGGCTGACGCCGTGGCGGCGCCGCCCAAGCTCGACCGGGCGGCGATCCGCAGCGAACTGGTCGCCATTCTGGCCCTGCTCACAGGCCCGGGCTAGGGCGGCGCGGGGGTCGCACCGTGCAGCGCAGGGGCCTCGTGCCCCTTTGCCGTTTTTGCAGCGCCGCGCGCGCTGTCATACGTGTTTGTACTGAACAGCCAGAGTGCTAGAATACTAACGCATGCGCAGTGCCGGGCGCGTGGTTTGCCTCGGCTCTTTCCTATGCAAGGATAATTTAAGGGAAGACAATGATACGCGTTGCCATATGTGACGATCACCAGATAGTACGTGCAGGTTTTAAACAGATTTTTTCTTCGTCGCCCGACTTCGATGTCGTGGCCGAAGGGGCCACCGGGCGCGAAGCGCTGGACATCGCGCGCCGCGAAATTTGCGACGTGCTGCTGCTCGATATCGCCATGCCTGACCAGAGCGGCATCGACATCCTGCGCACCATCCGCCAGGGGCAGCCGAACCTGCCGGTACTGATCCTGTCCGGCTATCCGGCCCAGCAATATGCGCTGAACCTGTTCAAGATGGGCGCCAACGGTTATCTGAACAAGGAATGCGAGGCCGACGAGCTCAAGACGGCGGTGCGTACCGTGTTCCAGGGCCGCCGCTACGTCAGTTCGACCGTCGGCGAATTGCTGGCCCAGAGTTTCGACCGCGATCCCAACACGGCGCTGCATACCGAGCTGTCGGACCGCGAGTTCCAGGTCTTCCTGCGCCTGGCCAAGGGCGCGACCGTGTCCGATATCGGCGTGGCCCTGTCGCTGAGCATCAAGACGGTGTCGACCTACCGCACCCGGATCATGGAAAAAATGGGCTTGCAGTCGAACAGCGACCTGACCTATTACGCCATGAAAAACAACCTGCTCGACTGATCCGCCGCCGGGCTGGCCCCGGCGCCGCCTGGCCCGCACCGTCCCGCCCTGCCGCCCGGCGCGGCGCCACCATCCCCGCCGCGCCATGCGCGCGCACCTGCCCGTCACTACCCCTTACAGTCCAGCTCGGCTGCGCCCCGGCAGTTACGGGACTATAATTGCCCCCTGGCCGGCTCTGCAGTGCGCAAAAGGATTTCCTGGATGTATTTTTCCACCGAACCACCCGTCGCAACCGGGTTACCGTTCTATAAGACGGTGGTGTGCCTGACGTGCGTGCTGATCCTCATCATCAATGGCGTCAGCCTGTTCCTCAACCTCGGTTCGCTCAAGGGCGCCAACGAGATCCAGGGCCAGACCGCCAAGGTGATCGACAAGGTCCAGTATGTGAACGTGCTGATCATGGATGCCGAAAGCAGCTTGCGCGGCTATTTCCTGTCCGGTTCCGAAGTCTACCTGGGGCCGCTGCGCACGGCGTCGTCCGAGATCGATGCCCAGTTCGGCGAACTCGACCGCCTGCTGGCCGACAGTCCTTCCCAGCGCCGCAACCTGGCCCAGCTGCACACCCTGGTCTACCGCCGGCTCGATACCATGAACCAGGTGCTCGACGTGTACCGCCAGGGCGGGCTGGCGGACATCCTCAAGATTGCCGGGACCTCGGACAGCAAGGCCGAGATGGATGAAATCCGCCTGCAAGTGGTGATCCTGGTGCAGGAACAGAATGAATTGCTGTCTGCCCGCAGCGCCACCTTTTACCGCGAATACCAGCATGCGGTGTTCTTGGGAATCAGCATCAACGCCATGGCGATCCTGGTGCTGGCCCTGTTCTACCGCCTGATCCGGCGCAGCTACTTCGCCCGCGCCACGACCCAGCGCGCGCTGGAAAACGCCAACGACAACCTCGAATCGATGGTGGTGCTGCGCACCGAACAGCTGTCGGTGCTCTCGCGCCACCTGATCAGCGTGAGCGAGGAGGAAAAGGCGCGCCTGGCGCGCGAGCTGCACGATGAACTGGGCGCCAATCTGACGTCGATCAATATCGACATGAATGCCGTGGCCGACACCGTGCGCGCCACCCAGCCCGCGCTGGCCGTGATGCTCGACCGCGCACGCGCGACCCTGGTCGATACGGTGGAATTGAAGCGCCGCATCGTCGAAGACTTGCGCCCCAGCCTGCTCGACCACCTGGGCTTGTCCGCCGCCGTGCAAAGCTATTGCGAGGAGTTCGGCCGGGTCACGGGGCTCGATTGCGAAGCGCTGATCGATGGCGACGTCGATGTCGCCGGCCCCATGCACGCGATTGCCGTGTTCCGCATCGTGCAAGAGTCGCTCAACAACATCGCCAAGTATGCCCAGGCGCGCCAGGTGATCGTGCACCTGGGGCGCGAAGCGGGTGGCTTGTCGCTGGAAGTGAGCGATGACGGCGTCGGCATCGAGAGCGAGGCCGTGGCCAAGCCCAAGTCGCACGGCTTGCTGGGAATGCGCGAACGCGCCTTGCTGCTGGGGGGGAGTTTGCGGGTGAAGCGCGGAGTCAATAACCTGGGAACCTGCGTGGAAGCGTTCATTCCCCTGTCGCGCGTCGCCGACAGCGGCGACAACGGCAACCCGGCGCCGCAAGACCCGACGCCGCTGCCATTTAGCGGGCTACATCCATCAGAAGGCGATCGTACTCGGTCTTTGCGACCTTATAGCATTCGCCGGCATACTCCTCCAGGCCCTGACGGTCAATCACCGTGATATTGCCGCGGCGGTATTGAATCAAGCCATCGTCCTGCAGCTTGCCGGCGGCGGCCGTGATGCTTTCACGGCGTACGCCGAGCATGATGGAAATGAGTTCCTGGGTCACTTTCAGTTCGTTCGATGCGGAGCGGTCGAGGCGGTCGAGCAGCCAGCGGCACAGCTTTTGTTCGATCGAGCTGTGCCGTCCGCCGACGGCATTCTGGGCCATCTGGGCGAACAGCGCATTGGTGTAGCGCATCAGCAGCTGGGGCAGGGCGCCGCCCTGGTTGAAGGCGTCGCGCAGGTACTGGGTCTTGAGGCGGTAGCCGTAGCCCGCGCTCTGGACCACGGCGCTGCACATGGCGCGTTCGCCCATGAACAGCGACATGCCGACCACGCCTTCATGTCCGACCACGGCGATCTCGGTGGTGGCGCCATCTTCCATGACGTACAGCAGGGAAACGATGGCCGTCGTCGGAAAGTACACGTTTTCGAGCTTGCTGCCGTATTCAAACAGTTCTTTGCCAAAAGGCAGGGCCACGAGTTCCAGGTGATCGAACAGGGTTTCGAGATCGTGACGGGGAAGGGCGGCCAGCAACTCGTTCTGCTGGGTACCGCTAAAGCTGACAACGGGGCGGGACACAACTTTTAACTCGTGCGCTTTGGCAGGAATCTGGCCGACCGGCGCTGGGTTTTGGACGGTAGCACCAAGTTGAGTGTTGTTCATTTTTATTCCTCACTATCTGAGACGGACTTCAAGGGCGCTTCACCTGGACTTGCAGCGAATCGCGATGTACGAACAGTAAAGCCTCCGTCTGTTGGCGAACATAAGACTGGTAGTCGCCCCCCTGTAGGTTCAAAGCATAAATCCTTGTGGGCCCAGTCCTACTGGGGGAAATCGCTACAAATGGTCATCCTGCTCATCTTTTTAGGTGGGTGAACGCACGGAATATGCACAAAACCGCCCTTGTGGCCTGCGGCAAGGCTTGGGATTTGCCCCTGCCATGCCTCATAATATGAATATCACAACTTACCGAGAGCCACGCGCATGCACGTATTACTGGTCGAAGACGATGCCGTGCTGGCCGATGGCCTGACCCGCCTGCTGCAAGGCCACGGCATGGTGGTCGACGTGGTCGGCAGCGGTACCCAGGCCGACCAGTTGCTGCAGCGCGCCGAGGTGGCGGTGGTGGTGCTCGATATCGGCCTGCCCGGCATCGATGGCTTCGAGGTGGTGCGGCGCTTGCGCGCGCGCGGCAGCAATGTGCCGGTGCTCTTGCTGACCGCGCGCGACGCCATCGAAGACCGGGTGCGCGGGCTGGAACTGGGCGCCGACGATTACCTGGTCAAGCCCTTCGCCACGCCCGAACTGGTGGCGCGCATCAAGGCCCTGGCCAGGCGCAACACGCCCAAGCCGGTCAGCCTGTCGCTGGGACGGCTGACGCTCGACACCTACACCAAGCGCGCCCGCATCGACGAGCGCGTGATCGACCTGTCGGTGCGCGAGTGGGCCGTGCTCGAATACCTGCTGCAGCACGGCGCGCGGGTCGTGTCCAAGCAGCAGATCATCGACGCCATCCTGCCGTGGGGCGAAGACCTGACCCTGAACGCGGTCGAAGTCTATATTTCGCGCCTGCGCCTGAAGATCGCCGACGCCGGCATCAGCATCCGCACCATCCGCGGCTTTGGCTACATGCTCGAACAGCATCCATGATCAGTATCCGGCTGCGCCTGCTGAAATGGCTGATCGTGCCGATTTTGCTGATCAATGTGGCGGGCGCGGCGCTGACCTACATGCTGGCCTGGATTCCGGCCCAGCTGGCGTTCGACCAGAGCCTGGCCGATGCCGCCGGTGCGCTGGCGGCGCGCCTGCGTCCGGGCCATGGCAGGGCCGAGATCGACCTGCCGCGCCAGGCCGAGCAGGTGCTGCGGGCCGACGATGCCGATGTCCTGTATTTCATCGTGCGCGGCGAGGATGGCAAGGCGCTGGCCGGCGACAGCGATTTTCCGGCGCTGGCCACGCCCAGTAGCCAGGCCTATGACGACACCATCCGCGGCGAACCGGTGCGGGTCACCAGCCGCATGGTGCTGGCCGGCGGCGAAAAGATCCGCATCGGCGTGGCCAAGACGCTGCGCAAGCGCAAGCAAATCCGCTCGGCCACGGTGCGCGCGCTGATGCTGGTCGAGTCCCTGTTTACCGTGGCGCTGGTCGGGCTGATCTGGTTTTCGGTCACCAACGGCCTGCAACCGCTGGCGCGCATGCGCGCCAACCTGCTGGCGCGCGAGGGTAACGAGCTCGCGCCCATCGATGGCGCCGCCATTCCCGATGAACTCAGTCCGGTCGTCAACGCCTTCAATGAGCTGCTCGACAAGGTGCAAACCGGCGCGCGCGCCCAGCACGATTTTTTGGCCGACGTCGCGCACCAGCTGCGCACGCCCCTGGCCGGGCTCAAGCTGCAGCTCGAATGGCTGGGCGCGCGCCACCAGGCCGACCCCGACACCGTCCATTCGGTGCGCCTGATGCTGCTCTCGAACGAACGCATGATCCGCCAGACCAACCAGTTGCTGGCCCTGGCGCGCGCCGAGCCGGCCCGCTTCGAAAAAACCCGGCTCGAACGGCTCGACCTGGCGGTGCTGATCGAGCAGGTAATCCAGTATTTCGTCGACGAAGCGGGCAAGAAACGCATCGATATCGGTTTCGAGCTGCAGCCGACCCGGGTCAGCGGCGACAGTTTCCTGCTGCGCGACCTGATCGACAACCTGATCGACAATGCCGTGCGCTACACCCCGGACGCGGGCACCGTGACGGTCCGCTGTTATCGGGAAGGCAAGTGCGGGGTGCTGGTGGTGGAAGATTCCGGCCCCGGCATCCCGCCGCACCAGCGCGCCACGGTGTTCCAGCGCTTCGTGCGCCTCGACGACAAGATTCCCGGCAGCGGCCTGGGGCTGGCGATCGTGCGCGACATCGCCCAGGCCCACGGCGCCACGGTCGAGATCGGCAACGGCCCTGGCGGCGCCGGCGTGCAATTCGTGGTCAGGTTTCCCGCCAGCTGAGCATGGTTGTCGTATTTATCGCGCGAAAAGGCGGTTTACTTCGCCTTGTCAGCATTCTGTCAGCCTTTCCTCAGTGTAATGCAAGCTTCGTTCTTTATAATTAGCAACAACAGGGGCATTCCGTCCCGGCTATCTACTTCAAAGGTGCAGGATGATGTTATCTGCGAAACCAAACAGAGCACGCGGCTTTTCGCTCACCGAGTTGCTGGTCACGCTGACCATTATCGGCGTGACCAGTGCCATCGGCTTTCCCATGTTGACCGAATACGTCGACGATGCGGCCGTGTCGACCCAGGCCGATCTGATGCTCGACACGCTCAATTACACCCGCTCCGAAGCGGTCAAGCGCAATACCCGGGTCACGATGTGCCGCAGCGCCACGGGCACGAGCTGCGCGGTGGGGGTCACCTCCGGCGACTGGCGCATGGGCTGGATTGTTTTTGTCGATGACACCGTCGGCGGCACTGTCGGGCAGGTCGACGCCACCGAAACCGTGCTGCGCGCGCAATCGAAGTTTTCGGGACGCGGCCAGCTGGTCGCTACCGGCGGCGTGCAGAACTTTGTGTCGTATGCCAGCAATGGCCAGACCAGGGATCAGGCCGGGTTGGCCATTGCCGGCAATTTCTTCATGTGCGGCAAATCGGTCAAGACCAAGCGCAGGCGCATTGCGCTGACCGCCGGCACCGGCTGGGTCGGAGCGACGATCCTCAGCCCCGCAAGCAGCTGCTCAGCTTAAAAAGGAGATTCAGAAATGCGACGTCAACAGGGTTTTTCGATGCTTGAAGTATTGATCACGATGATCGTGATCAGTGTCGGCTTGCTCGGCATTGCCGGGCTCATCATCACCAACATGAAAGCCAACCACAGCGCCTACTCGCGCGGCCAGGCGACCATCCTGGCGATGGATATCATCGACCGCATGCGCGCCAACCGCAATATCGCCCAGGCCGGCGCGCCGTACGTGATCGATGTCAATGCGGCCACCCCGGCCGCGGCGGCGACCGTGGGCGACCGTGACATCAAGGAATGGCGCGATGCGCTTGCCAGTGCGCTCAAGGAAGGCACCGGCGGGGTGGCCTTCGACGTCTCTGGCAATGTGACCGTCACCATCCAGTGGGACGACACGCGCGCCACGGGCGACGGCAGCAAGATCGGCCTGAAGAAGCAAACATTTACGCAGGAGACGCGGTTATGACAGTTCGTCCAAGCGCGCCGCGCCAGCTCGGCGCAAGCAAGCAGCAGGGTATCGGCCTGGTAGAAGTGCTGGTGGCCATGACGGTCGGCCTGGTGCTGCTCGGTGGGGTGGGCTATATGTTCATCGGCTCGAAGCAGATGAACACGGCCCAGACCGATATGGTTCGCATCCAGGAGAGTACCCGCAATGCCCTCGACGTGGTTGGCACGGCCCTGCGCCAGGCCGGCTACCGGCTCAATATGAACCGCATCGAAATCGAGGGCCGGTCGGTCGAAGGCACCGTCGGTGGCGACTCGGATACCCTGATCGTGCGCCACGATCCGAACTGGGTTGTCGATACGGCCGTGCCGCCGAACCGCATGCTGGGCCGCGAGCGCAACTGCGTCGGGGTCG
Source organism: Massilia sp. DJPM01 (assembly GCF_030348125.1). Classification (NCBI taxonomy): domain Bacteria; kingdom Pseudomonadati; phylum Pseudomonadota; class Betaproteobacteria; order Burkholderiales; family Oxalobacteraceae; genus Massilia; species Massilia sp. DJPM01. Next base: position 78,614 of record NZ_JAQOZV010000011.1, on the reverse strand, counting down.
ACATCACCTCCGACAATGCATTCAATCCGGCGACGGCGGGTGCCCAGATCAACAATAACCTGATCATCTACCAATTCAGGGTCTTGAACGGTCAGCTGATGTGCTACGCCAACGCCTCCGCGACAGCGCCCGGCACGGGCGTGGTCGTGGCCGACAATGTCGAGCGGATGAAGATCACCTACGGGATCGGCGTCGGGGGCGGCCAGGAAACGGTCACCACCTATGTGGCGGCACCGGCCGATTTCACCCACGTGTCGGCCGTGCGCGTCAGCCTGCTGTTGCGCGGCCCGTCCGGCGGCGTCACGGTCGGCCCGCAAACGGTCAGTTTCAATGGTGCCAACGTCACCACCAATGATGGCCACCTGCGCCGGGTTGTCACCGCCACCTTCAACGTTCGCAATCGGTCGAGGTTCTAATGTCCCACGCTACTTTTTTCCGTCCACGGGCCACGCAATCGGGCGCCGTTCTGGTGACCGGACTGGTTTTTTTACTGGTCCTGACGATGTTCGTCCTCGCCCTGGTGCGTAGCGGCACGCTCGAAGAGCGCATGGCGCGCAATGCGCGCGACCAGCACATGGCGCGGGAAGCGGCCGAAGCGATCTTGCGCGACGGCGAAACCGTGTTGTTCAACAAGGCGCCCTTCGATCCTTACGATTCCTCGGCGTTTTCGCCGAAGTGTCCGAATGGGCTGTGCTTCAAGCCGGGCGCCGCGTCCAGCTGGGATAGCGTCGACTGGAAAGATCCGGCCGTCACGCGCGGCTTCTCCGCTGCCACCCTCGACCTGGCTGAGATCACGACCCAGCCACGTTATATCGTTGAAATGATCACGCCACCTGCGAAGGCAAGCAGTTCCGGAGACTGCGATTACGGTGTCGTACGGCTTACCGCGCGTGGCCAGGGTAATGGCGGCGCGACCTCCTTTGTGCAAACCACCGTGCGCTTTCGTGTGTATTCCAAAATTTGCGATTAGTACTGCAACCACCCTTCTGCGGGAGAATTCTCATGCAACTGAAAACAAAAGTCGCCGTCGGGGCGGGCCTAGTCGGCCTGGCCACCGCGGCAATCGTCACCGTCATGGCGGCAGCGCCATTCGATTCGGCCCAGCAGCCGATCGGCTATGTCGGCCAGCCGGTCGCGTCCAATAGCAATGTGGGCAGTGGCACTGCCCGGATGTTTGCCATCGATTACAACGCCGCCACCCTGGGCGGCAACGTGCACTCGTTTCCGATCAGTACCACGGGCGCCATCGGCACCACCGATAACTGGAGCGGCGGTGCCGAGGCCATGATCGCGGCCCAGGCGCTGGCAGGCAAGCGCAATATCGTGACCATGAGCGACGCAGCGACCCCGTCCGGTATTCCATTTACCTGGGCCACGCTGTCGACCGCCCAGCGCAACCTGGTCGACAAGGCTTCGGCCACCGCCAATAGCTCAGTGTCGCCGGTCGTCAGTTACCTGCGCGGCGTCAAGACCGGCGAAGGCACCACCTACCGTGTCCGTACCAGTTCGCTCGGCACGATCATCCATTCGACCCCGGTCTACTGGAAAGATGCGTCAGGCAATGAAACCGTGTATGTCGGCGCCAACGACGGCATGATGCACGCCATCGATGCGGTCACCGGCAATGAGCGCTTTGCCTACATTCCCCGCACCTTGTTGCCGCGACTGGAAGTACTCTCGAGCAAAACTTTCACGCCGCAATACTACGTCGATGGCCGTCTGGACGTGCGCAAGTTCAGCACCAAGACCGTTCTGGTCGGCACCCTGGGCGGCGGCGGCAAAGCCGTTTTTGCGCTCGATGTGAGCGATGGCGCGGCCGCCACCGAAGCGGGCGCCGCGGCAAAAGTCATGTGGGAAGTGAACAATACCTCCACCGGCTTTGCCAACCTGGGCGATACCTATGGCGCGCCAGTGCTGACCCGCTTGCTCAAAAAGAAGGCAGTTTTGCCAACCGAGCAAAACGAGTATTATGAAGCGCTGGTGATGGGCAATGGCTACAACAACAAGGGTACAGGTGCTGCCTCCTTGCTGGTGATCGATGCCCTGACCGGTAAGCTGATCAAGGAAATCACCACCCCGGGCGGCAGCCCGACGGCGCCGAACGGCCTGTCGTCGCCGTCGCTGTGGGATACGGACGAAGACGGTGTCAAGGACACCGCCTACGCCGGCGACATCGACGGCAGCCTGTGGAAGTTCAATCTGAACGACCTGACGGCGGCGCCGGTGCAGGTGCACGTGCGCGAGGACAGCGATCCGGCGCGCGCCATCACCACGGCCCCGGGCCTGGTGCGCCACCCGAGCGGCGGCGTGCTGGTGGCGTTCGTCACCGGCCGTTTGTTTAATGAGGCCGACATGAAAGTGAACGATACCGTTCATTACGCTTACGGCATCCGCGACATTTCCGCCAGCAGCCTGCCGCTGCTCGAGCAGACCCTGACCGAGTACACCTTCGGTACCGGCGCCAGCGCAATCCGGGTACGGACATCGAGCAACAAGCCGATGAACTGGCTCACGAACCGCGGCTGGAAAGTAGCGCTGCCGAAAGGCGAACGCGTGGTTGGCGATGGTATCTTTATCATGGGCGATGTGTTCCAGTTCTTCAGTACCAATCCGACGGTCAGCACCACGGCCAAACCGCCTGGCGAAAACTGGTGGATGCAACTGAACTGGCTCACTGGCGGCAGTACCGGCGATGTCATTTTCGATCTGAACAGCGATGCCAAGTTTAACTCCGATGACATGGTCAAGGAGGCCGGCACCAACCTGAACCTGCCACCGGTAGGCCGCCATATGGGTGGGGGCGTGCGTTCGCAGCTGATCGGGCTGTCGGCTGGCGGCCTGGACGTATACCAGTCCAATTTCGACCAGAACGATGCACCGAAACCGGACACGATCAACGTCAGCACCGCCACCGTCGGCGGCGAGCGCGGGGTCGCGGGCGGCCACTTCGATACCGATATTTTCTGCTACGGCAAGTGCGGCGGCGCCACGACCTTAGGTTACTTTGGTGGTCCGGCTTCCGCCAGCGGACGGTACGCATTCGGGCGTGAAGCGACCACTGGTGCGGTTGCTAACCAGAACTACATTCACGTCCACGAATACGACGATATTTACGACGTGCTCGGCCTGAATATGCTGCACCCGAGCCAGGATGAGCAACGCCTTTCCTTGACCGTCGCCTCGTCGCAAGACACGTATTCGCCGAACCTGCCGCTCTTGATGAGCCAGAACAGCGGCCCGCCGAATCCGACGATCGTGTCGACCAGCAACTGGACTGGCAAGACGTCGAATGGCCAGGCCTCGCCTTCGAGTACCTATACGGAGGGCGCACGCACGGCTGTGGCCGGTTATCCGGTGACGGTGGTCGCCGCCGACGGCTCGATCACCTTCACGACCCAGGTCACCTATCTCACCACGCGCCGCTCCGTCGAAGTGAGGAACGTCCAAAAAGTATGGGGTACCAACAACACCTATTCGTATGAACAGCGGGTCATCGTCAGCACGTGGACCACGACCCAGACCATGGTCGATACGATCCCGAATACGCGCTTCAAGGTATTGGTGTCGAATCAAGCTTATTCGCCGGCCATCAAACTGAGCCTCCTCGGTTCGGACGGCACCGGCACGGGTGGCACCTACAGTGGCGCGGTGACGGGTTACCAGACCGGTGCCCTGACGGTTTCCACAATGCCTGCTTACAAGATGAATGACATCAAGGACTTGCAGGTATCGATGCCGCTCGACGCCTTCGTCGCCCGCGACTGGGGCAGCGGCATCGTGCGTAACGGCGTCCATCCGATCAAGCCGCAATGCGCCGGCGTGGTCGATGGCTACTCCGATCTGGGCCCGAAAGGCGAGTGGCGCAACGGTGCGCTGACCGTCCAGGTGGTCAAAGCCGACATCGCCCAAAGCGACGTCCAGCTCAACGTGGCGGGCCGTCCGGACCTGGGCTACCGCTTGGTTAATGGCAAACTGCAGGACAAGCTGGTTGCCGAGTATCTGATCTATTGGCACCATCCGACCAATCTGTGCATGGGCGATCCAGGCTGGACATTTGCCGCTGCGCCGGATAACGAGGCGTCCACCGCCATGCAAGGTTCGCCGGCACCCGGCGCGCTCGATCCGAAGGGTTCGTTCCAGCAAGGTAATGGCGATCCTGCGCCACCGACCAAGCCGGCGACCAATCCGCCACCGGTCGTCGTCGTCAATCCTGACGGCAGCACGACCACGACGACGATCAAGTACACCGACCTGGCAAGCGGCGGTTACGTGATTGAAACCACGGTCAAGATCAGCTGGCCGGCCTCGTCGGGCAGCCCGACAACCGGTATCGTCACGGGTGGCGCGGTCAGTCCCGGTGGGACCGACCCGTCCTGCACGGTCAACTGTGGTGGTGGTGTCGTCGATAAAAAAGGGCTACTGCAGGAAACAGCCACACTGGGCCGTATTAACTGGAGGGAGCTGCAGCGATGAAACACTTTCATTTGAATCGGCCGGCCGCCGGCTTCACCCTGATCGAATTGATGATCACGGTGGCCATCGTCGGAGTCCTGTCGGCGGTCGCGTTCGAGTCGTACACGAAGAACGTGCTCAAGTCCCAGCGTTCGGTCGCCAAGGGCGTGTTGATGCAAAACGCCCAGTTTCTCGAGCGTTACAACACGACCAAGGGCGACTATGCGGGGGGAACCCTGTCCTCGGCCACCTCGCCCAAGGACGTGGCTGTTGGGGCGGTGCGGTATAACATCACCAACACCATTTCGGCGGACGGATCGACCTTCTTGCTGAAGGCAACGCCGACCATCAAGCAGGCAGCCGATGAGTGCGGCACATTGACCTTGAGCAACACCGGGGTCCAGGGCCCCACCACGCCGGCCGACTGCTGGTAAGTAAATAAATAGCAGGACCCGGGCGCGGCTCTCCGCCGCGCCCGAATCAGTTCACACGAGCAGGGCAAGTATCGGTAAAATCGACGGTTTTGTGCGAGGCCATGTTATGGCTGAGAATATGGCCAACGATACCGATACTTCCCTTCCCGATTCAGACCTTCCCGCACCGGGCGCGACGGCCGCCCCCGCGGCGATTGCCCGCGAAGTTGCGCGCCGCCGTACCTTCGGCATCATTTCCCACCCCGACGCCGGCAAGACCACGCTGACCGAAAAGCTGCTGCTGTTTTCGGGCGCGATCCAGATGGCCGGCACCGTCAAGGCCCGCAAGAGCGGCCGCCACGCCACCTCCGACTGGATGGAAATCGAAAAGCAGCGCGGCATTTCCGTGGCCAGCTCGGTGATGCAGTTCGAGCATCGCGACCACGTCATCAACCTGCTCGACACCCCCGGCCACCAGGACTTTTCGGAAGACACCTACCGCGTGCTCACCGCCGTCGACTCGGCCCTGATGGTGATCGACGCGGCCAAGGGCGTGGAAGCGCAGACCATCAAGCTGCTGGCCGTGTGCCGCATGCGCAGCACCCCGATCGTCACCTTCATGAACAAGATGGACCGCGAAACGCGCGATCCGCTCGACCTGCTCGACGAACTCGAATCGGTCCTGAAAATCCAGTGCGCCCCGGTGACCTGGCCGATCGGCATGGGCAAGAACTTCCGCGGCGTGTACCACCTGCTGCGCGATGAAATCATGCTGTTCAAGGCCGGCGAGGAAAAGGCCGACGGCGCCTTCGAGATCGTCAAGGGCATCGACAATCCGAAACTGGCGGCCATGTTCCCGCTCGAAATCGAGCAGCTCAAGATGGAAGTGGAACTGGTGCACGGCGCTTCGCACCCGTTCGACCTGGCGCAATTCCTGGCCGGCGTGCAGACCCCCGTGTTCTTCGGTTCGGCGATCAACAACTTCGGCGTGCGCGAAATCCTCTCGGCGCTGGTCGACTGGGCCCCGGCCCCGCGCGAGCGCGACGCCACCGTGCGCGTGGTGGCCCCGGGCGAGCAGCCATTCTCCGGATTCGTCTTCAAGATCCAGGCCAATATGGACCCGGCCCACCGCGACCGCATCGCCTTCCTGCGCGTGTGCTCGGGGCGCTTCGAGCGCGGCATGAAGGTCAAGCACCTGCGCCTGGGACGCGAGATCAAGGTCTCGTCGGTGGTCACCTTCATGGCCTCCTCGCGCGAGCAGGTCGAGGAAGCCTACGCCGGCGACATCATCGGCCTGCCGAACCACGGCAACATGCAGATCGGCGACAGCTTCTCGGAAGGCGAGATGCTGCAATTTACCGGCATTCCGTACTTTGCGCCGGACTTCTTCCGCTCGGTGCGGATCCGCAATCCGCTCAAGATCAAGCAGCTCCACAAGGGCTTGCAGCAATTGGGCGAAGAGGGCGCGGTGCAGGTCTTCAAGCCGGTGCAGGGTGGCGAGCTGGTACTGGGCGCGGTCGGGGTGCTGCAGTTCGAAGTGGTGGCCAGCCGCCTGCTCAACGAGTATGGGGTGGATGCCGTGTTCGAAGGCACCAGCATCAGCAGCGCGCGCTGGGTCAGCGGCGACGACAAGCGCATCCTGGCCGATTTCGAGTCGGCGCTGGGCCACAACGTGGCCTACGATGCGGCTGGCAACATGGCTTACCTGGCCACTTCCAACGTCAACCTGCGCCTGACCGAAGAGCGCTGGCCCAAGCTGACCTTCCACGCCACCCGCGAGCACGCGGTCAAGCTGGCGTAAGCCGACTCTATGCCCGCTCGCCCCAGCTGCTGCGCTTTTCGCGCAGCAGCGCGGTCAGCTGCGCGGCCGGCATCGGCCGCGCAAAATAATATCCCTGCATGATGTCGCAGCCGGCCTGGCGCAGGAAGTCGAGCTGCGCCAGGGTTTCCACGCCCTCGGCCACCACGCTTAACTGCAGGCTGTGCGCCATCGCGATGATGGCCGTGGCGATCGCCTCGCCGTCGCCCGGCACGTCGTGCACGAAACTGCGGTCGATCTTCAACTGGTCGATCGGGAAGCGCTTCAGGTACGCCATCGACGAGTAGCCCGTGCCGAAATCGTCAATCGACAGATGGATGCCGGCCGCCTGCAAGCCATGCAGCAGGTCCAGATTGGCGTTCACGTTCTCCATCAGGACCCCCTCGGTGATTTCCAGTTCCAGCAGGCTGGCCGGCAGGGTGGTTTCGTCGAGGATGGCGCGGATTTCGTCCATCAGGGCGCCGTCGCGGGTCTGGCGCGCCGACAGGTTCACCGCCACGTGCACCAGCGTGTCGAGCAAACCCTGGTCGCGCCACGCCGCCGCCTGGCGGCAGGCGCTGCGCAGCACCCAGCCGCCGAGCGCCACGATGATCCCGGTCTCTTCGGCCACCGGAATGAATTCGGCCGGGCTGACGTGCCCCAGTTCGCGGCAATGCCAGCGCGTGAGCGCCTCCACCCCCACCACGCACCCGCTGCGCACGTCGATCTGCGGCTGGTAGTGCAGTTCCAGTTCGCCCAGGTCGAGCGCGCGGCGCAGGTTCGCTTCGAGCTTGAGGCGCTTCTGGGCGCGCTGCTCCATGGCCGGCTGGAACGCTTGAAAACCGTTCTTGCCCTTGGCCTTGGCGTGGTACATGGCGGTGTCGGCGCTGCGCATCAGGGTGCGCGCGTCGCGCGCGTCGCGCGGATAGACGGCCACGCCGATACTGGCGCTCATATGCAGCTGGTGTCCTTCCACCTGGAACGGCGCGGCCAGCGCGGCGAGGATCTTGCGCGCCACTTCATCGACTTCGTCCGGCTCTCCGGCGGCCGTCTCGCGCGGATCGACGATGATCACGAATTCGTCGCCGCCGATGCGGCAGATGATGTCGTTCTCGCGCAGGGTGTGCACCAGGCGCGCGGCCACCAGTTTGAGCAGGTGGTCGCCGCTGTCGTGGCCGAGCGTATCGTTGACCACCTTGAAGTTATCCAGGTCGAGCAGCAGCAGGCCGACCTCGCCCTCGGCCCGGTCGGCGCGCTCGAGCGCGAACGGCAGGCGCTCGTTGTATTCGTGGCGGTTGGGCAGGGCCGTGACCGAATCGACGTGCGCCAGATGGTGCAGGTGCTCCTCGGCGCGGCGCACCGCGCGCCGCATCGACGACACCAGCGCATAGGCCAGCGCGAGCGACGCCAGGGCCACCGCCAGGGTCAGGCCGGCGTAGGTGAGCAGGCGCGCGAACAGCTGCTCCAGGGTGGCGCGGATCAATACCACGCCGACCCGCTGCTGGTTCACGCGCACCACGTGCACCACTTCCACCACGTCGGGCCCGTAGCGGTAACCGGCATCCAGCAGGGCGCCATCGGGTGCGGCCGGCTGGGCGCCGGTGCCGCGCTGGTAGTGCGCCAGCAGCACGCCGCGCGCGTCGAAAATGCTGGCGCTGTCCACGCTGGGCGAGACCGCCAGGCCCGCCAGCGTTTCCTCGCCCGCCTTGACATCGTTGAACAGCAGGGCCGCGCTGCTGTTGTTGCCGACGATCTGGGCCTGCACCCGCAAGTCGTCCGCCAGCACGCCGCGCATCGACAGGAACTGGAAGACGATCAAGGCCAGGCTGGCCACGAACAGCGCGGCGGCGGCCGTCAGGATGGTGGTCAGCGCCAGCTTCTTGCCGAGCAGGCGCGGAGCGCTCATGAGCGCCGGGCGCGCGCTCACTGCACGCTCCTGGCAAGGCGCAGCAGCTTGGAACTAAGGTTCAGCCGGGCCGCGCGCGCCGGCGCCATGTCGACGTCGAACACGATGCGTTCATCCATCACCGCCATAGCGATGACCACGCCGTCCGGACCGATCACGCGGTCGTCCGAGACGGTCAGTACCGGCGCGCCGGCCAGCTCGCGGCGCAGCTCGCGCCAGCGCTCGCGGTCGATCTGTTCGACCACCAGCACATGGCAGCCGCGCGGGGAAGCGCCGGCATGGCGCACCGCGATGGGGTGGCCGTTGACGACCTTGTCGTGCAGTTTGCTCAGCGACGCGAACAGCGCGCCGCCGGCGTTGGCGCACAGGCTGATCGGCGCGCCGCCCGCCAGCGCTTCCGGTGGCCACTCGGCGAACACGGTGAAATTGAAGACAAAGGCGGCCTTCATCGCGTTCTCCGGCACCGGGTCGGCGCGCGCCGCCGCCGCGGCGGCCAGGCCGGCCGCCAGCAGCCAGAAAAAGCGCCGCGCGCGTGGAGGACGGCGTTCAGAAGGCATACGCCAGCCTTGCGCGCAGGCGCCGCCCGTCCTGCGCGATCACGCCCTGGCGGTGTTCGATGGAGGCGGGATCGGCATACGCGCGGTCGAACAGATTGGTCACGCCGAGCGAGAGTTCAACATTGCGCAGCAGGCGCGCGCGCACCAGGTTCGCGTTGACCACCACATAGCGCCCGGCCGTGCCCGACATGCCATGGCGCGCGCCCGCATACTGGCCTTCGAGCGCGGCGCGCCAGCCGTCGGCGCCGAGCGGTGCGGACAGATTGAGCTTGGCCAGGCGCGCCGGCGCGTTGACCGGCTGCCCGAGCGCGTCGCTGACCCGGAACGCGCTGTAGCTGGTGCGCAGCGACAGGCCGCCCAGGGTGCCGCGTTCGTATTCGATTTCCACGCCGCGCGCGCCCAGGCGGCCGGTATTTTCGAAGCGCACGCTGGCCGGCTCGTGCTGTTCGACCGGCGCGATCAGGTTGGACAAGGCGGTGCGAAATGCCGACACGCTCACGCGCGCATTCTCGCCGAACTGCCGCACCAGCGCCAGTTCGGCCGAGCGCACCCGTTCCTCGCGCAAGCCCGGATTGCCGGTCTGGCCGTCGGCGCCGGGGAAGGCATAGAATTTCTCATAACTGTTGGGCGAGCGGAAGGCAGCGCCGTAGATCGCCTTGACGGTGGTGGCCGCGGCCACATCCCAGATCAGCGCTGCGCGCGGACTCCATACGCCGCCGCTGCCGCTGTTGCGGTCGTAGCGCAGGCCCAGGTTGAGCAGCACGGCCGCGCCCAGCGCCACCTGGTCTTGCAGATACAGGCCGGCGCGCCGCCCGCTGCGGCGGTCGTCCAGGTAGCTGTAAAACGGCGCGACGTCGAAACTGTACTGGTGCAGGCGGTAGTCGCGCTGCAGGTCGATCCCGGCCAGCACGGTGTGCCCGGCCAGGCGCGTGCTCAGCACGCTGGCGTCGATGCCCCACCAGCGCGCGCCGCTGCCGTCGTGGCTGAGCGTGCGCGCCTCGTCCTGCGCCACGTAATCGCCGAACGAATCGTACTGGCCCCAGAACAGGCGCGCCTTGAGCTGTTCGAGCGCGCCGGGATCGCTGCGCCAGGCCGCGTTGACATAGGTCTGGCGGTCGGTGGTGGCCGGGCGCGGATCGTTGAAGCTCTGGCCGTAGGAGGCGGTCGGGATGCCCTTGACCCGGTTTGCGTGGATCAGGCTCAGGGTGGCCGCGCCGTGCGTGGCGCGCGCGAAAAAGCGCTGCCCGCGTTCGTCATCGAGGCCGCTCGCCACGCCGTGGTTTTGCTCAGGCGTATCGAATTCGGGGAAGTACAGGTCGCGCCCATCGCTGCGCCAGGCGCTGGCGGCGAGCAGGTACTCGCTGCCCTGGGGCGAGCGCCAGCCAACGCTGGCTGCCGCCTTGCGCGCGCCGTCCTGGCCCGCTTCGAGCGAGCCGCGCGTGCCGGCCAGCGCGCCCGGCTGCCTGGTGATCACGTTGATCACGCCGATGATGGCGTTCGAGCCGTAGATTGACGACCCCGGGCCGGGCACGAACTCGATGCGTTCGACCAGGTCCAGGTCGAGCGGGAATTCGGCCCCCACCGGCGCCTGGTCGTACACCGCGTCGTTGATGCGGTTGCCGTCGACCTGCAGCAGGAAGCGGGTATTGAAGTCGCCCGGCCGCAGGATGCCGCGCTGGCCAAGATAGCTGTAGTTGCGGTCATAGCTGACCAGCATGCCGCGCACGCTGCGCGCCACGTCGGCCAGGGTGCTCCAGCCGAACTGGCGAATGTCGGCGGCCGTGATCACCGTCACCGACGAGGGTGCGCGGCGCGACTTTTGCATGAACCTGGAGGCGCTGTAGACCTCCATCGACATCAGCTGTTCGAGGGGCAGGGTGGTCAGGTCGGGGGTGTCGCCGGCGCGCGCGCCGGCGCTGGCGATGGCCAGCATCGACAGCGCCAGAACGCGCGCATGGCGCGGCAGGCGGAGCGGGGTCGGACGGGTGGGCGCTGGCATCATAGTGGGTACGTCTTGAGAATTGACGTACAACAACATCTTGGCAGCTTGTGGCTTGCTTGTACAGAAATGACCCTGCGCCTGTCGGCCCAGCGCCACAATCGGGTCTATTTGGCCGGGGTGGCCAGCGGCTTGCCCTGTTCGACCATGTAGACGCCGACCAGGCGCATGGTGGCGGCGCCGGGATTGTGGGCGTCATGCACGGTGCCGGCCGGGATCACGAAGGCCTCGCCGGCGCGTACCGTGCGCGGCGCGGCGCCGTCGATCAGCAGTTGGCCCTCGCCTTCGAGCACGTAGCCGATCTCGTCGCCCGGGTGGCTGTGGCGCCCGGCGCGCGCGCCGGCGGCCAGTTCGACCCGCATCACCACCGCCTCTGTATTGGGAAAGGACGATGCGGCCCTGAGCACCGGCGTGCGCACGATGCCGCCGGGCTGGGGCGCGGCGCAGCCGGCCAGCGCCAGCAAGCCGGCCGCCATCCAGCCAGGGCGGATCATGACGTGCCTTCCTGCTTGCGTGGCGGCGGCGCGCCCCGTTCCTGCGCGCGCGCCAGCAGCCAGGCGTCGACCAGGCTCGCCACCCAGCACGCCAGCATCACGGCGGCGGCGATATTCATCAGCGGCGTGGCCGTCGCGCCCTGCCGGTGCAGCTGCTCGGCGATCAGCACCGGGTCGGGGGCCAGGGAACCGCTCAGCACGTCGTCGACCATGCGCGAGGCGGTGTCGACCACCTGCTTGAAAAAATAGATGGCCGCGACCAGGCTCGGCACGATAAACAGGCAGGCGCGCGCGCGCCGGCCCAGGTAATACTGTCCGGCACCCGGAAACACCAAGCCCGACAATAGCAGGGCAAGCACAGAACGATTCATCTCTCTTCCTTGACTGATAGGCGCGATCCGCACGATTGATCCCGCGCAAACCGGCGCCCCGCGCGAACGCGTAAATTAACCTATGCGCTCAGGAAACATTGCGCCAACTCATCTTGCGCAGGCCGGCTGGCAGTCAATCATACCTGTCCCGGCGCCCGAATGCGCGTTCACCGACGTTGAAGGACATCATTGTGAAGATACTCATCAAGGCTGGCATGCTGCTGGCCTGTTTCTGGAGTGGCGCCGGCTGGAGCGCCCCTGCCGTGGCCGAGCCGGACGAAAAAGACGCGCTGGCGCTGGTGGAGAAGGGCGCGCGCTTCATGAAGCTGCGCGGCAAGGAAGAAATGATCCGGCTGATCAATACCCGCGACCCCGAGTACAACCGTGGCGCCCTGTACGTGGCCATGCGCGACCTGTCCGGCATCACGGTCGCGCACCCGACCACGGCGCTGATCGGCAAGGATTTGCGCGACGTGCCCGATGCCGACGGCAAGCTGTTCCGCCACGAAATGATCGCCATCGCCAACGGTCCCGGCCGCGGCTGGGTCGACTACAAGTTCAAGAACCCGGTCAGCGGCAAGGTCGAGGCCAAGACCACGTATGTGTTGCGTATTGGCGACGTGGCCCTGGAAGCCGGCGTCTACAAGCACTGACATGCTCGAGCGCCTGCGCATCGGTCCCAAGCTGCTGCTCGCACCCGGCCTGGTGCTGCTGTTGCTGATGCTTTCCTCGGGCAGCGCATGGTATGCGATGGTGCGCCAGAACCAGGCGGTCGACATCATCGTGGGCGAGCGCGCCGCCCGCATCCGCGACGCCAATGAACTGGTGGCCGATGCGCAGCACGCGCACGCGCGCATGTACCAGCTGCTGACCTGGATCAGCGCCAGCTTTTCCGCGCCGCGCATCGATGCGCTCGGGCAGGACATTTATCAGCGCCACGCAGCCATCGAACGCAAGTTCGCGGCCCTGGCCGGGCGCACCGGCAGCGCCGCTCCCGAGCACCGCTTCGTCACCCAGGCCGGAGCCGCGCATGGCGTCTACATGCGCGCCATTCTCGACGTGATCGAACTGTCCCAGGTCGACCATTCGATGAGCGCCAACGCCATGTCCAAGGCCGAACAAGCCTTCGGCGTGGTGGCCTTGCGCCTGTCGGAACTGGCGCGCCTGGAGCAGGAACTGAGCGAACGCGCGTCCGCGCGCGCCGCCGCCGATTTTGCGGCGCTGTCGGTCCTGATGCCGCTGCTGGTCGCCCTGTCGGTGGCCGGCACGCTCGGCATCACCATGCTGGTGCGGCGCGCGCTGCTGCGCGAAGTGCGCGATCTCAGCGAGACCGCCGGCGAACTGGCCAGCGGCAACCTGACGGTCAAGAAGCGCAGCTACGGACGCGATGAAATCGCCGACACCGCGCGCACGCTCGATGCCAGCATCGGCACCCTGAACGCGACCCTGAAAAGCATCCTGGTGTCGGCACGCTCGATCGACAGTGCCTCGCGCGACATCGCCTTAGGCAGTGCCGGCCTGGCCAGCCGCAACGCGGCCCAGGCCAACGTGCTCAAACACGCCGCCAGCGCGGTCGAGGGGCTGGGCGCCACGGCGGGCATGGCCGCCGACAGCGCGTACAGCGCCAACCGCCTGGCCGACGAAACCTCGGCGCAAGCCATGTGCGGCGGCGGTGTGCTCGACCGGCTGGTGCTGACCATGGCCGCGGTACGCGCCAGTTCGCAGCGCGTTGCGCAGCTTATCGGCGTGATCGACAACCTGGCTTGCCAGACCAATGCGCTGGCACTCAACGCGGCCGTCGAAGCGGCCAAGGCCGGCGAGCAGGGGCGCGGCTTTGCGGCAGTGGCGGGCGAGGTGCGGATACTGGCGCAGCGCTCGGCCAGCGCCGCGCGCGAGATCAAGGAACTCGTTGCGCAGGCGCTCGCCGAGATCGACGGCGGCAGCGCGGGCGCCTCGGAAGCGGGCATGCGCATGGTGGGCATCGCGCAATCGGTGCAGCAGGTGGGGGACATGGTCAGCCAGATCGGACAAGCCAGCGCGGGGCAGGCCGGCGGCATCGGCGCGGTGAGCGACGCGATCGTGCAGATGGACCAGATGACACGGCAGAATTCCGTGCTGGTGGAAGAAGCGGCATCGGCGGCGCAAAGGCTGCAGCGCCAGGCGCTGACCCTGTCGAAAGCGGTCAGCGGATTTCGCATCGACGACAGCGTGCCGGATGCGGCAGGGCCGCCGGCGAAAACCACGCCGCATCTGCGGCTGGCCTCGCGGCGGCCCTGACCTGGGCGGCCCTGACCTGGGCGGCCCTTACCCGGGCGGCCCTTACCCGGGCGGCCCAGGCGACACTACAGGCTTACTCGTAGTCGCTGATCGGCGCGCAGCCGCAGAACAGGTTGCGGTCGCCGTACACATTGTCGGCGCGGCCGACCGGCGGCCAGTACTTCTGCTTGCGCAGCGACGCCACCGGGAAGGCGGCTACCTCACGGCTGTACTTGTGTTCCCAGACGTCGGCGGTGACCACTTCGGCGGTGTGCGGCGCACCCTTGAGCGGGTTGTCCATGCGGTCGTATTCGCCGCGCTCGACCTTGACGATCTCGGCGTGGATCGCGATCATCGCATCGATGAAGCGGTCCATCTCGGCCTTCGATTCGCTTTCGGTCGGCTCGATCATCAGGGTGCCCGGTACCGGGAAGCTCATCGTCGGCGCATGGAAACCGAAGTCCATCAGGCGCTTGGCCACGTCTTCATTGCTGATGCCGGTGGCGTCGGTGATCGGACGCAGGTCCAGGATGCACTCGTGCGCCACCAGGCCATCGTGGCCGGTGTACAGCACAGGGTAGTGCGGCGCCAGGCGGCGCGCGATGTAGTTGGCGGCCAGGATCGCCGTTTCGGTGGCGGCGGTCAAGCCTTCGCCGCCCATCATCGCGATGTACATCCACGAGATCGGCAAGATGCTGGCCGAGCCGAACGGCGCCGCGCTGACCGCGCCGATGCCGGCTTCGTCGCGCGTGTAGCCGCTCGAACGCTGGTTCGGCAAGAACTTGGCCAGGTGCGCGCCCACGCCGATCGGACCGACGCCAGGGCCGCCGCCGCCGTGCGGAATGCAGAAGGTCTTGTGCAGGTTCAGGTGGCTCACATCGCCGCCGAAGCTGCCCGGTGCCGCCACGCCGACCAGCGCGTTCATGTTGGCGCCGTCGATGTAGACCTGGCCGCCGTGCGAATGGATGATCTCGCACAGCTCGGCAATGCCTTCCTCGAACACGCCGTGGGTCGACGGGTAGGTGACCATCACGCAGGCCAGGCTGGCGCTATGCTGTTCGGCCTTGGCGCGCAGGTCCGCCAGGTCGACGTTGCCGCGCTCGTCGCAGGCGGTGACGACCACCTTCATGCCGACCATATTGGCCGATGCCGGGTTGGTGCCGTGCGCCGAGGAGGGAATCAGGCAGATATTGCGGTGGCCTTCGCCGCGCGATTCATGGTAAGCCTTGATCACCAACAGGCCCGCGTACTCGCCCTGCGAGCCGGCGTTCGGCTGCAGCGACACGGCGGCATAGCCGGTCAGCGCGCACAGCATGTCTTCCAGCTGGCCGATCATGTCGCGGTAGCCGACCGTTTGCGCGTCCGGCGCGAACGGGTGGATGTTGGAGAACTCGGGCCAGGTGACCGGGATCATTTCGCTGGTCGCGTTGAGTTTCATGGTGCACGAGCCAAGCGGGATCATGGTGCGGTCCAGCGCCAGGTCCTTGTCGGCCAGGCCGCGCAGGTAGCGCAGCATTTCGTGTTCCGCGTGGTAGCGGTTGAAGGTCGGGTGGGTCAGGTAGGTGCTGGTACGCGCCAGCGCTTCCGGATAGGCGTCCTGCGCGCTCGCTTCGATGGCATCAAAATCGGGCGAAGCAGGGGCGGTCGAGACGCCCTGGGCGAAGATGGTCCACAGCAGCGCGATGTCTTCGCGGGTGGTGGTTTCATCGAGCGAGATGCCGACGTGGCTGGCGTCGACCTTGCGCAGGTTGACGCCGTGTTCGATGGCGATGGCATGCAGTTCGGCCGCGCGCGCGCTCTTGATGGTGAGCGTGTCGAAGTAGGTCTTGTTGACGACGTCGTAGCCGAGCTGGCCGAGCTTGGCGGCCACGATGGCGGTGAAGCGGTGCACGCGGCGCGCGATGCGCTGCAAGCCTTCAGGACCGTGGTAGACCGCGTACATCGATGCCATCACCGCCAGCAGCACCTGCGCGGTGCAGATGTTGGAGGTGGCTTTTTCGCGGCGGATGTGCTGCTCGCGCGTTTGCAGCGCCAGGCGGTACGCCTTGTTGCCCTGGGCATCGATGGTCACGCCCACCAGGCGGCCGGCCATGCTGCGCTTGAATTCGTCGCGCGTGGCCAGGTAGCCGGCGTGCGGGCCGCCGAAACCGAGCGGCACGCCGAAGCGCTGGCTGTTACCGACGACGACGTCGCAGCCCCAGTCGCCCGGCGGCGCCAGCAGGGTCAGTGCCAGCAGGTCGGCGCAAGCGATCACCATGGCGCCGGCCGCATGCAGTTTTTCGACGGCGGCGCGGTAGTCGCGTACATCGCCATTCACGCCCGGGTACTGGATCAGCACACCGAAGCAGGGCTCGGACAGGCCGGCGATGTCGGCCGCCGCGATGGTGCGCACTTCCACGCCGATCGGCTGGGCGCGCGTCTGCACCACTTCCAGCGTTTGCGGCAGCACGTCGTCGGCCACGTAGAACACGTTCGAGGCGGACTTGCCGACGCGCTGGATCAGCGTCATCGCCTCGGCGGCGGCGGTGCCTTCGTCGAGCATCGACGAATTGGCGATGCCCATGCCGGTCAGGTCGGTGATCATTTGCTGGAAGTTCAGGATCGCTTCCAGGCGGCCTTGCGAAATCTCGGGCTGGTACGGCGTGTAGGCGGTGTACCAGGCCGGGTTTTCAAAGATATTGCGCAGGATGACGCCTGGCGTATGGCTGTTGAAGTAGCCCTGGCCGATCATCGACTTCATGACCTTGTTCTTGGCGGCCAGCGCCTTGAGTTTGCCCAGCGCAGCCTGTTCCGGCATCGGGTCGAAGAACTGGCCCAGTTCCAGCTTGCTCTTCTTGCGGATGTTGGCGGGCACGATGGCGTCGATCAGCGCCGCGCGCGATGGATAGCCGAGCGTGGCCAGCATGGCTGCCTGTTCGGCGGTGGACGGGCCGATATGGCGCGGAATGAACGAATCGCGTGCTTCGAGTTGGGTCAGGCTGGTGCGGGTCATGGTAGTCGGGGCCGAAAAAGGACTGCCACCGGCGCTGTCGGATACACGGCGCGGCGGCGAACTGGAAAGAAACGGCCGCCAGCGGGCGGCGGCCAGGAGTTTTTATTCTGCGGTGGCTTTGCCGTAGGCAGCGGCGTCGAGCAGGCCATTGATGGCGCCGGCGTCGCTTGGTTTGAGCTTGAACAGCCAGGCCGCGAAGGCGTCGGTATTGATCGAGTCCGGCGCGTCGGCGACGGCGTCGTTGACGGCGATGCACTCGCCCGATACTGGCGCGTAGATGTCGCTGGCCGCTTTCACCGATTCGACCACGGCGGCGTCGTCGCCGGCGGTGAAGACCTTGCCTACCTTCGGCAGTTCGACGAAGACGATATCGCCCAGCGCGTCCTGCGCATATTCGGTGATGCCGACGGTGAGGGTGCCGTCAGCTTCGGCGCGTACCCATTCGTGGGACTCGGTGTATTTCAGGTCGGCTGGGATGTTCATAATGTTTGCTCCAAGAGGTCGCGGTCGATGTAAATGCTACTTAATGAGTGTGTTGCCCCGATCAGGCAGCGAGGATTTTACCGTTTCGCACGAACGGCAGCTTGATCACGCTGGCGGCGAGCTTTTTGTCGCGGATTTCAACGTGCACGGTGTCGCCCACGGCCACGCCCATCGGCACGCGCGCCAGGGCGATCGCTTCCTGCATGGTCGGGCTGAAGGTGCCGCTGGTGATTTCGCCGGTGCTGCCATCCTGCGCGACCACTTTCTGGTGCGCGCGCAGGATGCCGCCTTTTTCGCGCAGGATCAGGCCCACGTACTGCGCGTTCTGGCCCATCGCCTTGAGCGCGGTCTTGCCGATGAAGTCGCGCTCGGCGTTCAGGTCGACGGTCCAGGCCAGGCCGGCGTCGAGCGGGTTGACCGTGTCGTCCATGTCCTGTCCGTACAGATTCATGCCCGCTTCCAGGCGCAGGGTGTCGCGCGCGCCCAGGCCGGCCGGCTTGACGCCGGCGGCGACCAGCGCATTCCACAGCGCCTCGGCCTGGGAAGCGGGGAAGGCCAGCTCGAACCCGTCTTCGCCGGTGTAGCCGGTGCGCGCCACCATCACCTCGCCGAAGGCGGTGTCCTTGACGATGATGGCGTTGAACGGTTTGAGTGGCTCGGAAACCGCCTGGGTGGTCGGCAGCACCTGCCACACCTTGGCGCGCGCGTTCGGACCCTGGACGGCGATCAGCGCCATCGGCTCATTGCCGTCGCGGCGCTGGGTGATGGTCACGCCGCTCCTGGTGGCGTCGTTCTGGGCGCTGATCCAGGCCACGTCTTTTTCGGCGGTGCCGGCGTTGACGACCAGGCGGAACCAGGTCTCGCTGAAGAAGTAGACGATCAGGTCGTCGATGACGAAGCCCTGCGGATTGAGCATGCATGAATACAGTGCCTTGCCGGTCACCTGCAGCTTGTCGACGTTATTGGCCAGCAGGCCGCGCAGGAAAGGGCGGGCGTTGTCGCCTTCGATATCGACCACGCACATGTGCGAGACATCGAACATGCCGACATCGCTGCGCACCGCGTGGTGTTCTTCGATTTGCGAGCCGTAGTTGACGGGCATGTCCCAGCCGCCGAAATCGACCATCTTGGCGCCGGCGGCGCGGTGTGCGGAATTGAGCGGGGTCGCTTTAAGCGTCATGGAATCCTCAGGGCAGAATGAATGGGGGTACGACGAGCAGACGTGGAGCGGCTCTTGCCGTTCCGGTATGCTTCGCGCCCCTCTGTCCTTGGTACCTGAGAGATAGCGGATTGACGTCCGCTTGCCCCTTCGGTGGGCCGCCGGCATGGTGCCGCGGCCGCTCTCCAGAGTTCAGCCGGTAGCGCTGCGCGCCGCCGACCCCTGACCGGTCCTTTTGCCTGAGAGTTTTTGGGTGATGCCCCTTCGGCGGCAGCGTGCGCTGCCCTCTCCCGATCAAGACTGTGGAGGATATGCCAGCAGGGCGTAACTGTCAACCTTGCCTGGTGTGCGCACGAATGAGATACGCATGGAAAACCGTGCTTCGTCCGATTTGTTAAAATAATTCATCTACTTTGCGAGCAGACAGCCATGAGCGAAGAAAAATCCACCAAAGAGACCGATGCCTGGTTCACCTTGTCGGGCGATGTCAACAGCGATATGGTGCACCGCGTGTTCGAGGCGGTGTCCGGCATGAGCGAAAACGGGGTCGAAACGGCGCACGTGCTGATCCAGTCGAACGGCGGCTACGTCAGCGACGGCCTGTGCCTGTACAACTTCCTGTCGAACTCGCCCGTCAAGTTTGTCATGTACAACGCCGGGGCGGTGGCGTCGATCGCCGTCATCCTGTTTCTGTCCGGCACGCGCCGCTACGCCAGCGAGACTGCGCGCTTCATGGTGCACAAGTCGCATGCGACGGCCTCGCCCGGCGCGCGTCCGGATGCGCTCAATATTATTGTCGAAGGCTTGCGCGCCGACGATGCGCGCACCGAATCGATCTTGCGCAAGCATATCGAGCTGCTGCCGGAGCAGTGGGCAATCCACCAGTATTCCGATCTGCACCTGACCGCGCGCGATGCCAAGGTCGCCCGCATGATCAATGACGTGGCCGACTTTGCGCCGCCCAAGGGCGTTCACATTCGCAATATCTGAACGCGCCGCCGTGATCGGCCCTTGCGGTGCCGGTCGCGGCGGCCTGGTCCGGCGTGCCGCCAAAAATAGAGCCTGTCAACGGCCGGGCCGATGCAGGCTCTTTCTATTGTTCTCTGTTTAACCAGGGCATGGCGCCGCCTGCAAACCCGGCGACGCCCGGTGTGCTAGCGGTGATCAGCGTTTGTCGCCGCCACTTTTGCCGCCGCTGCTGCTGCCGGAATGCGATCCCGACTGCTTGCTGCCCGAACCCGAACCGGATTGCTTCGAGCCGCTCTCCTTGTCGTCATTCTTGTGGCTTTGGCGGCCGGCTTCCACGTGCTGCTCATGGGTTCCGCCCTGGGTGCCGCCGCCGGAGCGCGAACCGCTGCCGGAACCTTGCGAGCCCGACTGCTTGTTCGAGCTGGAACTATCGCTTTGCTTGCTGCCTTGACCGCTTTTCTGATTCGAGTTCATGTTCATTCCTTTTCAAAGTTTGAAAATGTCGTGCTCGCCGGTGATGCTGATGGGGAGCTCTCGTCAGCGTCTCCGGTAACACAATCATGCGAGCCGCACCGTTGAAGAGGTATCGGAATTCACCTTGAACTTGTGTAGGAGGAGTTCCTATAGGATTGCAACTAATGCACAGCGGAAATCGTTCACGATTGCGGGGGCGACTGCCCGGCCCGTGCCGCCTCGACTGCGGCATTGACGGCGAGAATGGTGGTGTGGAAGGCGAGGGCATCGATGATCCGGCTCAGCCGTGCCAGCCGGGCCGCCGCCTCGCCCGTTCCGGCCGCGGCGCTGTGCGGCGCCGGAACAGTGGGCGCCCGGCCGCTCCCATCGCCCGCGCCGTGCGTGGCGGCTGCGTCGCGCGGCGCGCCGCCCTCCATGGCACGCACGATCAGGCTGCGGCCGGCCGCGCCAGGCTTGCGCCGCAGCGGCGCCGCAGGCGCTACCGTCACTGCCCGCAGCCACAGCGCCAGCAGGATGGCCGCCGCCGCATTGGCGCCGATGCAAAACCAGACCCACAGGCGGGCGGCGGCGTAATCTTCCCCGGCGCACGCGGCGGCATCGTCGAGCGTGATCCCGGTCAAGGGGCCGAAACGGTCCCCTAAACTTTGCAGCGCCGGCGCCGTTACCGCTTTCATCTGCTCAAGCTGACTCAGCAGTACAATGGAAAGCCAGGCACCCAGTCCGAGCACGATGGCAAAGCCCAGATACAGGGGGAACTTGAGATCGCGGCGGCACATCGTTATCATGGCGTAGTCCTCAAGAATAAAATTTCTGTGTGGAATTGTGATTATCTTAGAGAAACTTCTGGCTTTGAATTTGTGTTCCCTCAACAGTTCAAATGATGAAAATGGGCTTCCTCTTGAGGGAAAAGCAAGAGTGGACATGGAAATAATGCGGTTGAACAAAAAATAACGGGTTGTTTCAAATTTTCACGTTGCCATTCGGCAATAATGTGAGAGAATGTTTGTTATGGCAAAAGATCTCTAACCCCCAACGAGCAGACAATGGCTCCACCTTCACCGTCCGTAGCTGCAGCAAGGAAGACAGGTCCGTCGCGCCACGAGCTGTTGGAGGCGCTTGTCGCGACCGTGACCAAGCATGCCAACGACCACTTGATGGCGGTAGCGACACGTCTGGTTGCGACCTTGCTCGATGTGACGGACCCGGCGCTCGATGCACGCTCCGTGTTCCAGCGGGTCAAGTCGGGGAATCTGCTAAAAAACAACACCTACGCTTTCTTTCATGTCGCTGCCGCCGGCATCGGCCGCGCCATGCGTGCCGAAGTCGACGTGCTATTGCCGCCGCTCAAAAAAGCCGCGCTAGCCTTGCCCACCTCGCTGGAATTGGTGCCCTACGAGGAAATGGATAGCCGCGTCGCCTTCGACGCCATCAGCCGTCCATTCGAAATGCAGTATGCGAGCCAGATCGCCACCCTGAATGTGCGCTTGGGCTTCCTGCTGGAGCGCGATGTGCTGCGCATCAGCCAGAATCCCTTCCGTCCCGAAATGTTCCTGTCGGCCCTGCACCAGGCCTGGCGCGAGTTCGAGCCGGACGAGGAGGCCCACGGGCTGATCCTGCCGATGCTGCGCCCGTCGCTGCTGTTCGACTTTGCGCCGATGTACGATGCGCTGTGCGACCTGCTGATGAACAAGGGCGTCCAGCCCGGCTCGGTGGACGCTTTCAAGATCAAGAAAACCGAAAGCGCGGCCGCAGCCAGGAAGGCGCGCGCCAGCGGCCAGGCCGAACTGGCCAAGCAGCTGCGCCAGTTCCTGCGCGACGATGATGACGCGCCCGCGTCCGGCTTCGATATCCCGATGATTCCAGACCTGCCGGCCATGGCGCCATCGGGCGGCGGCTGGCGTCCGAGCGGCGCCGCCGCCTTCCAGGGCGCCCCCGGCAGCGCGGGCGAGGCCAGCGTGCCGGCCGCGCCGTGGCATGGCGGCCCGGCGCCCCAGGGCGGTGCGCCAGGACAGGGCGTGCACGCCGCGGGCGGTTTTGCGCCGGCCGCGTTTGGCGGCGGCGGGGGCATTGCCGCCGGCGGCTTCGGGCACGCCATGGAGGGCGGCCAGGTGATGGTGCCCGCGTCCCTGCTGGAGATGCTCAAGGGTTTGCAGGGCCGCCTGCCGGAACAGTTCAGCAACGTGGCGCCGACCCCGGCCGAGGCGCAGGCGGGCAATGTGTTTTATCTGCCGCGCCTGAAGGAAAGCATCCCGAAAGGGGCCCTGTCGCGCGGCGATGAAAGCACCATCGACCTGTTGTCGAAGATTTTCGAAACGGTGTTGCTCGACCCGAACATCCCGAAAGATTCGCGCGACCTGATCCAGTCGCTGCAGATTCCGGTGCTCAAGGCGGCGTTGGCCGACAAGAATTTCTTCTTCGAGGAAACGCACCCGGCACGCCGCATGATCGACCTGATGTCGACCATGGGCCTGGAGCAGCGCTCCGGTCCGGACGATCCTTTGTTCCAGGTCATGCAGCGCGGCGTGGAGCGGGTCGGGCGCGACCAGGACGATGGCGGCGCGCCGGCCGACGTGTTCTCGGAAGTGGTGGCCGAGCTCGAAGAGACGATGAAGGCCGAGGAAACGGCGGCGGCGACCGCCATCGCGGCGCCGATCGCCGCTGCCTTGCGCCAGGAAAAAGTCACCGCCGCGACACGCTCGGCCCGCAGCGCGGTCGCCGCGCGGGTTGGCAGCGGCCAGGTGGTCGCCATGCTGGAAACCTTCCTCGAAAACAAGTGGACCTCGGTGATGACGGTCGCCTACAGCGTCGAGGACGACAAGCCCGGCGCGGTCGGCAACGCCACCAAGACGATGGATGAGCTGATCTGGAGCGTCAAGCCGAAGATCACCCACGAACAGCGGCGCGACCTGATCGGCAAGTTGCCGAGCCTGCTGGCGACCCTGAACAAATGGCTCGATGTGATCAAGTGGCAGGATGCCGACCGCATCCAGTTCTTTGCCGACCTGGCCGAGTGCCATGCGTCGATCGTGCGCGCGCCGCTCGACATCACGCCCGAACGCCAGCTCGAAATCGCCGTCGAAGTGGCCCAGCAGGACGCGATGCGCCGGCTGGAAAAGGAAAACGAAGCCCTGGCCGCCGCCGAGGAAGCCGCGCACGCCGAGCTGGACGACGCCGAACTGGGCGTCGACGCCCTCGAACGCAATATGTGGATCGAATTTACCGATCCGGACGGCAGCATCCGCAAGGTCAAGCTGGCCTGGATCAGCCCGTTGCGGACCCTGTATATTTTCTCGACCGGTGCGCGCCAGGAAGCGTTTTCGCTTTCCTCCGACAAGCTCATCGAAGCGTACCGCGCCCAGCGCGTGCGCCTGATGAAGGTCGAGGGCGTGGTCGGACGCGCGCTGTCGCAGGCCATGGACGAAGCGCTCGGCGAGTCGGAAAAGGCGCAGTCGGTCGCCGCCTGAGGCGTGCGCCGGCACGCCTGATATCGTTGGCAATCCCATATTATTAACATTCGCGTATCATTCGGGCCGGGCCTGATCGGCATTGCAGCGCCGGCCAGGCCCGGCTTTTTTCACTTCCGACCCTGTCTATGAATTGGTATCACCTTACCGCGCTGGGCGGCATCGCCGTCACCGCGCCCCTGGGCATCGCCATTGCCGTCTGGCTGGCCGCCGCCCACTGCCGCCGCCGCGCCCTGTACTGGTGCCTGCTGTTCGGCGCCACCCTGTTGATCGTCATCGCCAGCAAGATTGCCTTCCTCGGCTGGGGGATCGGCATCGAAGCTGTGCATTTCGCGGGCTTCAGCGGCCATGCCGCGCGCGCCGCGGCCGTGTTCCCGGTGGCCGCCTATCTGGCGCTGTGCGGGCGCGCCAAGGCCTGGCGCTACCTCGCGGTCGGCCTGGGCGTGGCGCTGGCGCTGGCCGTCACGCTTTCGCGCGTGATGGTCGATACCCATAGCGTCTCGGAAGCGATCCTCGGCTGCCTGCTCGGGCTGGCGTGCGCTGGCGCGTTCATCGCGCTGGTGCGCTCGAACCGCCAGTTCCAGCCCAGCTTGACCCTGATCGCGCTCACCTTGGCCGTGCTGCTCATTCCGTACAAGGGCGAGCCGCACAATTCGCAGCAATGGATGACCGGCCTGGCGCTCGGTTTGTCCGGCGCCGACCGGGTCTACACGACCGCCACCTGGGGCCCGACGCGCAATCCGTATTCGCCGCCATGCCCCAAGGCCGATCGTTACTTCAACTACGTCTGTTTTTAGGCCCGGCAAGCGCCGCCTGCCCGCCTGGAGCCGCTGCGCGGGCGGGGCGACGCCTGTTCTCCGAAAACACGGCAACAAATGGTATGATGGACACCTTTAGGATTCCCGAGCTAGCTATACAACGTGCGCCTGTCTTCCATTAAATTGTCGGGATTTAAGTCTTTCGTCGATCCCACCAATTTCCAGGTGCCGGGGCAGCTGGTTGGCGTGGTCGGCCCCAATGGTTGCGGCAAGTCGAACATCATCGACGCGGTGCGCTGGGTGCTGGGCGAATCGAAGGCTTCCGAGCTGCGCGGCGAGTCGATGCAGGACGTCATTTTCAACGGCTCGACCCACCGCAAGCCGGCCGGGCGCGCCTCGGTCGAACTGGTGTTCGACAATAACGACGGCAAGGCCTCCGGCCAGTGGGGCCAGTATGCCGAAATCGCCGTCAAGCGTACCCTCACGCGCGACGGCACCTCGACCTACTACATCAACAGCCAGCCGGTGCGCCGGCGCGATATCCAGGACATCTTCCTCGGCACCGGCCTGGGGCCGCGCGCCTACGCCATCATCGGCCAGGGCATGATCTCGCGCATCATCGAATCGCGTCCGGAAGAACTGCGCGTGTTCCTCGAAGAAGCGGCCGGCGTGTCAAAGTACAAGGAACGCCGGCGCGAGACCGAAAACCGCCTCAACGACACCCGCGAAAACCTGCTGCGCGTGGAAGACATCCTGCGCGAACTGAACGCCAACCTCGAAAAGCTCGAAGCGCAGGCGGTCGTCGCCAACAAATTCCATTCGCTGCAAGCGGACCAGGAAGAAAAGCAAAAACTGCTCTGGCTGCTGCGCAAGAACGAAGCGCAGACCGAGCAGAACCGCTTCTTCCGCGAGATGGAGCAGGCCCGCACCGATCTGGAGGAGCAGACGGCCAAGCTGCGCCACGTCGAACTCGATCTCGAACACATGCGCCAGGCGCATTTTTCGGTGGGCGACCGCCTGCACACGGCGCAGGGCCACCTGTACCAGACCAATGCCGAAATCGGCAGCCTGGAAGCGCAGATCAAGTTCGTCATCGAATCGCGCAGCCGCCTGCAAAACCAGCTGGCCGCGCTGAACGCCCAGCGCAACCAGTGGCAGACCCAGGGCCAGGATTACCAGCAGCAGATCGAGGAAGCCGAGTACCTGCTCGAAGAACTGGGCGGACGCGTCGAGCAATCGCAGATGAACGCCGAAGCGCAGGGCGAGCGCCTGCCGGACCTGGACGCGGCCTGGCGCGCGGCCCAGCACAAGACCACCGAATCGCGCGCCCGCATCATGCAGGCGCAGCAGCAGATCGAACTCGAATCGGCGCACCAGCGCAATGCCTCGAACATCCTCAATGGTTTGCAAACGCGGCGCGAGCGCCTGCAGCAGGAAAAGAACGGCCTCAATCTGCCCGACAGCAGCCACCTGGCCAACCTGCGCATGCAGCTCGAAGAAAAGCAGCAGGCGCTGGAAGAGCAGACCATGCTGCTCGAAGAAGCGACTGAACAGCAGCAGCGCACCGAGGAAGAGCGCAGCGCCGCGCAGGCGCAGGTGAACCTTGAGACCGCAGCCAACGCGCAGCTCGAAGCGCGCCTGTCGGCCCTCAAGCAGATGCAGGAACGCGTGCAAACGCAGGGCAAGGTCCAGCCCTGGCTGCAAAAGCACGAACTCGACGCGCTGCCGCGCCTGTGGCACAAGCTGGGCATCGAACAGGGCTGGGAAACGGCGCTCGAATCGGTGCTGCGCGAGCGCACCGGCGCGCTCGAAATGTCGAACATCGACTGGGCCAAGGCCTTTTTCAGCGATGCGCCGCCGGCCAAGCTGGCGCTGTACGCGCCATCGCTGGCCGGCGCCGCCGCGCCGCTGGAAACGCCGGGCCTGAAATCCTTCGCCAGCCTGCTCAAGCTCAATGAACCGGGCCTGCGCGGCTTGCTGCAAGACTGGCTGCACAATGTCTTTGCCGCCGAAGACACCGCCAGCGCCTTCGCCGAGCGTGCGCGCCTGCCGCAGGGCGGTTCGTTCATCACGCGCCAGGGCCACGTGGTGACCCAGTCCAGCGTGCGCTTCTACGCGGCCGACAGCGAGCAGGATGGCATGCTCGGGCGCCAGCAAGAGATCGACAACATCGGCAAGCAGTTGCGCGCGCAAACCATGCTGGCCGACCAAGCGCGCGCCCGCGCGGTGCGCGCCGACGCCGCCATGTCGGACCTCACGCGGCGCTTGCAGGATGCGCGCCAGCGCGTCGCCACGCTCACGCAAGGCGTGCACGCGCTGCAAATCGAGGTGGTCAAGCAGTCCGAGGTCGAGGCGCGCTTCAACCAGCGCAGCACGCAGATCCAGGCCGACCTGGCCGAGATCGCGACGCAGGAAGCCGAGCAGCAGCAGGTCCGCATGGAGTCCGAAGAAAAATTCGAACAGCTCGACATGGAACTGGCCGAGCTGCAGGGCGCGCACGAAGATGGCCAGACCGATTTCCTGAACCGTGAACAGGCGCTGACGGACGCGCGCGAAAAGCTGCGCGAGCTCGAACGCGCGGCCCAGGAAGCGCAGTTCGCCGAAAAAACCCAGCGCAGCAAGATCGAGGAACTGCGCCGCAATATCGCCACCGCCACGCAGCAGGCATCCCAGGTGGGCGAGTCCATCGCGCTCGGCCAGATGGAGCTCGAAGCGCTGGAAAGCGGCGCCGCCAGCGATGGCCTGCAAGACTTGCTGGAGCGCCGCACCAACCAGGAAAAGGCGCTGTCGGACGCGCGCCATGAACTGGACCAGATCACGCAGCAGCTGCGCGCCGCCGAAGACACGCGCACCCAGTCCGAACGCAGCCTCCAGCCGCAGCGCGACAGGATCTCGGAAATGCAGCTCAAGGAGCAGGCCGCGCGCCTGAACCAGGAGCAGTTCGCCGAAGCGCTGAAAACGGTCGATGCCGACGAAGCGGCGCTCTCCGAAAAGCTGCACCCCGACATGAAGCCGTCCTACCTGCAGGGCGAGGTGACGCGTTTGACCAATGCCATTGCGCTGCTGGGCGCGGTCAACCTGGCCGCGCTGGACGAACTGGCGCAGGCGTCCGAGCGCAAGAACTTCCTCGACGCGCAGAACAATGACCTGAACGAAGCGATCAACACCCTGCAAGACGCCATCGCCCGCATCGACAAGGAAACGCGCGAGCTGCTGCAGGATACCTTCGACAAGGTCAATTACCATTTTTCGGAACTGTTCCCGATCCTCTTCGGCGGCGGCAACGCCAGGCTGGTGATGACGGGCGACGAAATCCTCGACTCCGGCGTGCAGGTCATGGCGCAGCCGCCGGGCAAGAAGAACGCCACCATCCATTTGCTGTCGGGCGGCGAAAAAGCGCTGACCGCGACCGCGCTGGTATTTTCGATGTTCCGCCTCAATCCGGCCCCATTCTGCCTGCTCGACGAGGTCGATGCGCCGCTGGACGACGCCAACACCGAGCGCTTCTGCCGCATGGTAAAACGGATGTCCGACCATACTCAATTCCTTTTCATCTCGCACAATAAAATTGCGATGGAAATGGCCAATCAACTGATCGGTGTGACGATGCAGGAGCAGGGCGTATCGCGCATTGTGGCGGTGGACATGGAGTCCGCCGCGAATTTTGCTACCGAGGCACAAGCAGCATGACTGATTTACAAATGAGCCTGATCGGCGCGGCCGGCGTATTCGTCGCCGGCGTCTTCGCGTACAACAAGTGGCAGGAGCACAAGGCCAAGAAGAGCGTCGAACGCGCCTTCGCGTCCGAGCACGACGACGTGCTGCTGCGCCCCGGCGACATCGTGCGCAGCGAACCGAGTTTCGACCTGAAACCGGCCGCGCCGGCGGACGATACGCCGGCAACTGCCGCAACGCCGGTCGCGGCGCCCGCCGCTGCGCATGCGGACGAGGCGGCGGAGGAGCCGGCCGCGCCGCTGGCCCCCGTGGCGGCGCCGGTCGAAGCGATCACCCCGGCCACCGAGCTGGCCACCAGCCTGGTCGACCCGCTGATCGATGTCCTGATTCCGCTGGCGCTGGAAGCGCCGGTGCGGGGCGACAAAATCCTGCCGGTCCTGCACACCCTGCGCCATGTCGGCAACAAGCCGGTGCACTTCATCGGCCTGCACGTCAACGGCGACTGGGAACCGATCGTCCACGGCGGCGTGTACACCAAGCTGCAGGCTGGCGTGCAGATGGCCAGCCGCACCACGGCGCTGAACGAACTCGAATACTCGGAACTGGTCACGCGCCTGCGCGCGGTGGCCGACGATATCGGCGCCGAACCGGAAATCCCGGACATGATCGAAGTCATGGGCGAGTCGCGTACCTTGCACCGCTTCGTTTCCGGGCATGATGCCCAGCTGGGCGTGAACCTGTTGTCCTACGGCGCCCCGTGGTCGATCGCGACCCTGATCGGCGCGCTGGAGAAGCAGGGCTTCGACGTGCGTCCCGACGGGCGCTACATCATGCCCGATGGCGATGGCGGCCAGCTGTTCACGCTGACCACCAACGTCACCCTGGGCGCCGATACCACCTCGCGCCTGACGCTGCTGCTGGACGTGCCGTGCGTGGCGCCGGCGCGCGCCGGCTTCGGCGCCATGCTCGCTTGCGCCAAGGCGCTGGTGGGACGCCTGGATGCCGTCATCGTCGACGACAGCGACCAGGCCCTGACCGACCAGGCCCTTGCCGAAATCAACAGCCAGGTGCTCGATTTCTACCAGGAGATGGAAGCGGCCGACATTCCGGCCGGTTCGACGCGCGCCATGCGCTTGTTCAGCTAATACAAAAAGATCATCGTGACGACAATAACTCCAACCACCCAGCACGGCGACGACCTTGGCCGCATGGCGCAGCTCACGGCCGAACTGAATCGCCATATTTTCTCGTACCACGTGCAGGATGCGCCGACCATTCCCGACGCCGAGTACGACCGCCTGTTCCGCGAATTGCAGGCGCTCGAAGCGGCCCACCCGGAAGCGGTATCGGTCGACTCGCCGACCTACCGCGTGGGCGCCACGCCGCTGCCCGAATTCAAGCAGGTCACGCACAGCATCCCGATGCTCTCGCTGAACAACGGCTTTGAGGACGAGGATATCGAGAACTTCGACCGGCGCGCGCGCGAAGGCCTGGACGCGGAGCAGGTCGAGTACGCGGCCGAACTCAAGTTCGACGGCCTGGCGATCAGCCTGCGCTATGAAAACGGCGTATTCGTGCAAGCGGCCACGCGCGGCGACGGCGCCACCGGCGAGGACGTGACGGCGAATATCCGCACGGTGCGCGCCATTCCGCTGCGCCTGCACGGCGACGCGGTGCCGGCGGTGCTCGAAGTGCGCGGCGAAGTGCTGATGTACAAGGCCGATTTCGCCAGGCTCAATGCGCGCCAGCGCGACGCCGGCCAGAAGGAATTCGCCAATCCGCGCAACGCCGCCGCCGGCAGCCTGCGCCAGCTCGACTCGCGCATCACGGCCCAGCGCAGCCTGCGCTTCTTTTCGTACGGGGTCGGCGCGCTGGAAGGCGCCGCCATGCCGCCATCGCATTCGGCCCTGCTGGACTGGTACCAGACGCTCGGCCTGCCGGTGTCGAGCGAGCGCGCCGTCGTCACCGGCGCGCAGGGGCTGATCGATTACTACCGCGACATCGGCAAGCGCCGCCCCACGCTGGCTTACGAAATCGATGGCGTGGTCTATAAAGTCAACCGCCTCGAACAGCAGCAAAAGCTCGGCTTCGTTTCGCGCGCGCCGCGCTTTGCCATTGCCCACAAATTCCCGGCCGAAGAAGCGCTCACGCAGGTGCTCGACATCGAAGTGCAGGTCGGCCGCACCGGCGCGATAACGCCGGTGGCACGGCTGGCGCAGGTCAACGTCGGCGGCGTGAACGTCACCAACGCCACCTTGCACAACGAAGGCGAAGTGCGGCGCAAGGATATCCGCATCGGCGACACGGTCATCGTGCGCCGCGCGGGCGACGTGATTCCCGAAGTGGTGGCCTTCGTGGCCGAGCGCCGTCCGGCCGACGTACGCGAATTCGTCATGCCGGCCAACTGCCCGGTGTGCGGTTCGCCCATCGTGCGCCTCGAGGACGAAGCGGTGGCGCGCTGCTCCGGCGGCTGGACCCATTGCAGCGCCCAGAAAAAGGGTGGCCTGATGCACTTCGTGTCGCGCCGCGCGCTCGACGTCGAAGGCCTGGGCGACCAGCTGATCGAACAACTGGTCGACAAGGGCCTGATCAACAACGCGGCCGACCTGTACACGCTCGACAAGGACAAGCTGGCGGGACTCGACCGCATGGCCGCCAAGTCGGCCCAGAACGTGGTCGACGCGCTCGAAAAATCGCGCGACACCACCATGGGTCGCTTCATTTACGCGCTCGGCATCCGCAACGTGGGCGAGTCGACCGCCAAGGCACTGGCGCAGCACTTCGGCAACCTGGAAGCGCTGCTGCACGCGGCCAATTTCGAAGGCGGCCTGCAACTGCTGGAAGTGCCCGACGTCGGCCCGATCGTGGCGCGCTCGATCAGTGAATTCTTGACCGATGCCGACAACCTGGCGCTGGTGCGCACCCTGGCGGGCAAGCTGCGCTGGAAGGAAGGCGAGCACGTGATGAAAAACACGGGCGCCATGGCCGGCAAGACCTTCGTCATCACCGGCACTCTGCCGACCCTGTCGCGCGACGAAGCCGGCGCGCTGGTCGAAGCGGCCGGCGGCAAGGTCTCCGGATCGGTATCGAAAAAGACCTCATACGTCGTTGCCGGCGCGGACGCCGGCAGCAAACTGGCCAAGGCGCAGGAGCTCGGCATCACGCTCCTCGACGAAGCGGCCCTTCTTTCACTGCTGGCGACAGCATCTTCCACGGAACCGAATCAAGATGAATCCAGTTAGAAAAGCAGTCTTTCCCGTAGCCGGTCTCGGTAGCCGTTTTCTGCCGGCCACCAAGGCGCAGCCGAAGGAAATGCTGCCGATCGTCGACAAGCCGCTGATCCAGTACGCGGTCGAAGAGGCGGTTGCCGCCGGCATCACCGACATGATCTTCATCACGGGCCGCAACAAGCGCGCCATCGAAGACCATTTCGACAAGGCCTACGAACTCGAATCGGAACTCGAAGCGGCCGGCAAGGCGGAGCTGCTGGAACTGGTGCGCAACGTCATCCCGAAGAACATCAACTGCATCTACATCCGTCAATCCGCGCCGCTCGGCCTCGGCCACGCGGTGCTGTGCGCGCAGCCGGTGGTGGGCGACGAGCCGTTCGCGGTGCTGCTGGCCGATGACTTCATGGACACCGAACCGGGCGCGCGTCCGGTGCTGGCCCAGATGACCGATGTCTACGCCTACGAGCAATGCAGCGTGCTGGCGGTGCAAGAGGTACCGCGCGCGAACACGCGCCAGTACGGCATCGTCAAGGCCACCTCCTACCGCGAAAACCTGGAGCTGGTGTCCGAGATCGTCGAAAAACCGAAGCCGGAAGTGGCGCCGTCGACCCTGGCGGTGGTGGGCCGCTATATCCTGTCGCCCAAGATTTTCCGCTACCTGGAGCACATCGGCACCGGCGCCGGCGGCGAAATCCAGCTCACCGACGGCATCGCCGCGCTGATGGCGGCCGAACGCGTGCTGGCCTACCGCTATGCGGGCCAGCGCTACGATTGCGGCTCCAAGCTGGGCTACCTGACGGCGATGACGGCAATGGGCCTGAAGCACCCGGAAACGGGCGAAGGCTTCCGCACCTTCCTCGAACAGCTGCACCGCGAGCAGAACTTCTCATGACCGTCCGCGACATCCTCAAGATGGGCGATGCGCGCTTGCTGCGGGTGGCCGAACCGGTAAGCGAGTTCGGCACACCGGCCATGGAGGCGCTGATCGCCGACATGTTCGATACCATGCACCATGCGAATGGCGCCGGGCTGGCCGCGCCGCAGATCGGCGTCAATCTGCAGCTGGTGATTTTCGGCTTCAAGGATAATCAGCGCTATCCGGACGCGCCGGCGGTGCCGCAGACGGTGCTGATCAATCCCGTACTGACGCCCCTGTCCGAGGAAAAGGAAGAAGGCTTCGAGGGCTGCCTGTCGGTGCCGGGACTGCGCGGCAGCGTGCCGCGCTTTACGCAACTGCGCTACGAAGGCGTGGACCAGCATGGCAAGCGCATCGTGCGCGAAGTCGACGGTTTTCATGCGCGCGTGGTACAGCACGAAGTCGACCACCTGCTCGGCATCCTGTATCCGATGCGGATCGAGGACTTCACCAAATTTGGCTACACGCAGGTCATGTTCCCCGACCTGGACCCTGACGACGACGATTGACCACCATGATCTTGAAGAACTTGCCGGCCCTGGGCCTGGCGCTGCTGGCATGCGCTCCGGCGCTGGCCGCGAATGTGACAACGCCTGACGCGACGGCCACCGCCTTCGACGGCAGCGAAAAGCGCAGCCAGGTGTGGCTCACCAGCGGCTTTGCGACGCACCACTTCCAGAGCGACAAGCACCTCAACGGGCGCAATCCCGGCTTGGGCGTGGAGTATCGCCTGTCGGAATATTCGGCACTCACGGCCGGCCGCTTTTTCAACAGCGACCGCCAGCACTCGAAGTATGTGGGGATGTATTACCAGCCCCTGTCGTACGCGGGCGTGCGCTTTGGCGCGGTGGTGGGCGGCTTCGATGGCTACCCCAAGATGCGCGGCGGCGGCTGGTTCCTGGCCGCGATTCCGACCGCCACCTTCGAGTACCAGCGCGTCGGCGTGAACGTGGCGCTCGTGCCGACCTATAAAGACCGCCTGCATGGCGGGATTTCGGTGCAGCTCAAACTCAAGCTGTTCGAGTAGCCTGCTTGAGGTGCTGCGCGAAAAAGACCCGCGTCCTGTCGTTGGCCTGGGTGGCCGCCTGCGCGTCGAAATGCACGCCGTTCCAGCGCGCGAAGGCGTGGTTCTGGCCGGGATAGGTGAACATCTGCACCAGAGGGTTGCCCTCGGCGGCCTTGACGATGCTGGCGCGGGCGCCTGCTGAAATATACTCGTCGGCTTCGCCCAGGTGCATCATCAGGGGGCAGGCCAGGGACTTGAAGGCGTCGATATGCTTTTCGGTGCCGCCGCCGTAGTACGCCACCGCGCAATCGGGCCTGGCGCGGGTGGCGGTCAGGAAGGTCAGCAGGCCACCCATGCAAAAGCCCATCACGCCCGCCTTGCCGGTCGCGCCGGGGAGGGCGCGCGCCGCCGCCAGGGTGGCGGCGATATCGTCCACGCCCTTGTCCACGTTGAACGCCTTATACAGCGCCATGGCTTTTTTCCATTCGGCGTCGGTCTTGTCGGTCAATTCCACATGCGGTTCGAGGCGCCAGAACAGATCGGGGCAGACCGCGATATAGCCTTGCGCGGCTAGACGCTCGCACGTCTCGCGCAGGTCGGCGTTGATGCCGAAGATCTCCTGCAGGACGACGATGGACGGTGCGGGCGTGGCGGCCGGAAGGGCGACGTAGGCACTGAAACTGCCGTCCGGCGTGTCGATGGAGATGCGTTCGTTCATGTGCGGCCTCCTTGCGCTGGTGAGGAGACAATTGTGGCACAAACCGGCAAACCGGAACGCCCGCGTGGCGCGGGCGCCACCGTCAGCGCTTCACCTTCCCCAGCGGATCGCCCTTGTTCCAGGCCGGCATGGCGGTCGCATTGGCCACCTCGTAGCCGAGATTGAGCGTGAACTGCGCCTGCTGCACCATGCCGCGCAAATCCCACGCCGGGTTGTACTCGTCGCTGACCTGATGATAGTGATCCTTGAAGCCGACCATCTTCGCGCTCGACGCGCCGTTGTGATGCTCGAACTCGAAGCTGCCGTCGCCCGAAAACACGGCCGAACCGACGTTAAACGCCGGTACGCCCGCTTTCGCGAAATTGAAATGGTCGGCGCGGAAGTATGCCCCGCCCAGGTCGGGCGTCTGCGGCGCCAGGCGCATCCCCATGGCCTTGGCCACCTTGGCGGCGCTGGCGTACAAACTGCTGCGCTGCGCGCCGGCCACGCCGATGTCGCGCGTGGGGCCGACGAAGTTCATGCTGTCCAGATTCAGGTCGGCCGCGGTGTCGGCCAGCGGCCAGACCGGGTCGCGCACGTAAGCGAGGCTGCCGATCAAGCCTTGTTCCTCGGCGCACGGCCACAGGAAAATCTGGGTGCGGCGGGCCGGCTGGCGCACCGCCGCCTGCGCCATCGCCAGCAGGGCGGCGGAGCCGGATGCATTGTCGACCGCGCCATTCCAGATGTGATCCGGCTTGCCGTCGGCGCTGTCGATGCCGAGGTGGTCCCAGTGGGCCGAATAGATCACGGCCTGCTGCTTGAGCCTGGCGTCGGTGCCGGGCACGATGCCGACCACGTTGAACTGTTCGACCGGGCGGATGGCACTGTCGACGGCGACCCGGGCACGCGCTTTCAAATCGACCGCCTTGAAGCCGCGCACCTCGGCCCTGGCGCGCAGGGCGTCCAGATCCTGGCCGGCGGCGGCGAACAGGGCGCGCGCCGTCGCTTCCTGCAGCCAGCCTTGCAGCGCGTTGCCTGCGCCGGTCAGGTGGAACTGTTCCTTGCTCATGCCGTTGGCCGGCACGCTCCACGGGTAGGAGCTTGACTCGGTCGTGTGAATCAGCAGCACGCCGGCCGCGCCGCGCCGCAGCGCTTCTTCGTACTTGTACATCCAGCGGCCCGCATAGGTCAGCGACTTGCCGCCGAAGCGGTTCGGCTCCGCCGCCGTCGGCTTGGGGTCGTTGACCATCATGATCAGCAGCTTGCCCTTGACGTCGGTGCCCGCGTAGTCGTCCCAGCGTTCATCCTCGGCGCTGATGCCGTAGCCGACGAACAGCAGCGGCGCGTCGAAGCGCACTGTCGGCTTGCCGCTGGCATTGTTGAAAACGATCTCCTTGCCAAGCTGCGGCGCGAGCGTCTTGCCGCCCACCTCGAAGCTCACCGCGCTGGTGGGCAGGGTCTTGGTGCCGACCATCTTCACCGACTGGCGGTACACCTTCCCGACGCCGGGCAGGAGGCCGATCGCGGCGGCCTGGGTTTCGAGGTAGCGCACGGCCAGTTCGCCGCCGCGCTGGCCGGTGCCGCGCCCTTCGAGCATGTCGTCGGCCAGGAAGGACAGGTGGGCGCGCAGCGGCGCTTCGGCTACCTTCGGCGTGGCTGGCGCGGCGGCGCGTTTCTGGGCGAAGGCCGGCTGGCTTGCAAGGACGAGGCCGATGGCGAGTGCGGAAACGCGGCGCATTGATACTCCAATGAAAATGTACAGGGGGAGCATCGTGCCATGAATGGGGCAGGGGCGCAATCGGCCATCCTCGCGGACGGCAGTCGCCACGTTGCTTCTCGCGCGCCAATCAATTACAATTTTGCAACTTTATCGAGGCGCATGCTGATCTATGACATCCACTTTTTCCCGTATCGCCCTTGTTGCCGAAGCCAGCCCGAGCGGAGAACCGGCATGATGCATCTCACTGCCGCGCTGGTGATGACCTACGGGCTGCTTGCGCTTGCTGTTTGTTCGGTGTGGCTGGCCCCGCTGACCTTGCGTTCCGGACTGGCGCTGCCGCCGTGGCTGGGCATGCTGACGCTGGCCTGCGCGAGCGGCGTGGCGACCGGCCTGCTGTCCCTGCTGGCGATCGCCGCGCTGCTGGCGCTGGGCGCTCTGGCGTACGCCGCGCGGCGCAGCAAGAGCGGGCCGCTGCAGGTGCTGCTGATGGTGGCGATGGGGTGCATGCTGCTGGCCATGTCGATGCACCGTTTTCCAGGCTTCGTCAATCCGCCGCTGGTGTCGGACCTGGTGATCAGCGCGGCGGCGGCGCCGGTGACGCAACGGCTCAATTTCGATACCGCCGCCGCCGGACTGATCCTGTTTGCGCTGTTTTGCGTGCCGGCCCGTACCCGCGAGCAATGGCGCGAGGTGGGGCGGCATTACTGGATCATCCTCGGCACGCCGCTGATCGTGCTGCCGGTCGGGCTGCTGGCGGGCTATGTCGATGTCGACCTCAAGCTGTCCGCGTACACGCTGTGGTTCATCGCGATCAATCTGCTGTTTACCTGCGTGACCGAGGAAGCGTTCTTCCGCGGCTTCATCCAGGAGCAGCTGACGCGCGCCATGCGCCGCTGGAAGGCCGGGCCGATGATCGCCCTGTGCGTGGCGGCGCTCCTGTTCGGGCTGGCGCACGCGCGCGGCGGGGCGCTGCTGGCCGGCCTGGCGGCCCTGGCGGGGCTGGGCTACGGATATGCCTACTTGCGCTCGAAGCGCATCGAAACGGCCATCCTGACCCACCTGGCGCTCAACAGCATCCACTTCATCGCGTTCACCTATCCACGCCTGGGCGCGGCCTGAGGCGGCCCCGGCGCAGCCTGGCGCCCGCTTCCTCATGAACAAATCCGCAATTTTATTGTTGCGATAATGATTTGTAGGTGGCAATATGTTTGCTCTGGGGCTACAGATTCCTCTGTCGCGCAGCGATCTCATTGAATAAGGATAATTTCATGAAACAGTACAGCGCCGAATTTCTCGGAACCTTTTGGCTGGTGCTTGGCGGTTGCGGCAGTGCCGTGCTGGCGGCGGCGTTTCCGGGCGTCGGCATCGGGCTGCATGGCGTCTCGCTGGCCTTCGGCCTGACGGTGCTCACCATGGCGTATGCGATCGGCCATATCTCGGGCTGCCACCTGAACCCGGCGGTATCGATCGGCTTGTGGGCGGGCGGACGCTTTCCGGCGTCGAAACTGTTGCCGTACATTGTAGCGCAGGTGATCGGCGCCATCGCCGCCGCTGGCGTGCTGTACGTTATCGCCAGCGGCGCCGCCGGCTTTGACGTGAGCAAGGGTTTCGCGTCCAACGGCTACGGCGACCATTCGCCGGGCGGCTACTCGCTGCTGGCGGCGCTGGTCACGGAAGTGGTCATGACGATGTTCTTCCTGATCGTGATCCTGGGCGCGACCGACAAGCGCGCGCCGGCCGGCTTCGCGCCGCTGCCGATCGGGCTGGCACTGACCCTGATCCACCTGATCAGCATTCCGGTCACCAATACCTCGGTCAACCCGGCGCGCAGCACCGGCGTGGCGCTGTTCGCGGGCGATTGGGCCATCGGCCAGCTGTGGCTGTTCTGGGTCGCGCCGATCGTTGGCGCGCTGCTGGGCGCGCTGGCCTACCGCTTCATCGCCAGCGAAGACAAGTAAAGCCGGCACGACGCGCCAATCCGGCGTGGCTCATGTCAGCCACGCCGGACGCAGTCCGGACGCGGTGAAGACGAGGATAATGTCGTCCACGTTCGCCTCCTGGAACGATTCGCTGAGCGAAAAGCTCGAAAATTGATCGGTCGTTAGCGTAAATTTCCACAAGGCGCCTGTTCCTGCCGCTCCCCTCAACACGCTCCAGCTCGGTGTACCGGATTGCGTCGAACTGGCGAGCCCATGGATCAAGGCGGCCGCTGCGCCCGTGGTCGGGGCCGCGCCCCCGGAAGGCGTCAATGCCGGCGCAACGAAGGCCGCCGGGTAGCTGCCGTCCTTCAAGTGCATCGACAGCGCCACTTCATCGATCTGGAGATCGGACAGCCCTGCGGGAAACGATCGCGCATCCATATGGAGATCGATCTCGTACACGCCCGCACGCGAGGGATTGGACAGCTCATACCAGACGTCGGGCAGGTCGCGCCGCACGCTAT
The DNA here is from genome assembly GCF_030348125.1 of Massilia sp. DJPM01. Lineage (NCBI taxonomy): Bacteria > Pseudomonadati > Pseudomonadota > Betaproteobacteria > Burkholderiales > Oxalobacteraceae > Massilia > Massilia sp. DJPM01. The sequence continues at coordinate 40,382 of NZ_JAQOZV010000011.1, read as the reverse complement.
AGCTCAGATCGCCGCTCCAACGGCGCGGCAACTTCTTGATTACCCGGTCACGCAGTTCGTAGCTCATCAGCGCACTGTAATCAACGGTCAGCACCACTTCGGCAAGCGTATCGAAAGCGAAGGGATTCGCGGCCGGTGGCAGTTCGAAGTACCAGGTCGTGTCCACGCCCGTTCCCTCGAAGGGGTATAGCATGTCCGGCTGGGCATCGAGTTCGAATACACCCGTGGCGGCCACGGGCGACGTCAGCGCGACGCTCTGGGGATCCTGGCGCACCACGACGGTCGGAAAGCCCGGCTCGGCGGTGACGACGCGCGACAGGCCGCCGTTGGTCAAGGTGGCGCGGATGCCCTGGCCTGGCGGGATGAGCGCGGCAACCGAGATGCGTGCACGCTTGAGCAAGCGCATATAGTGCCCCGGGAAGCCTTCATCGAACCATTGCATCGGTGTGGAAATGGTCAACACACCGGTACGCCGGAATTCTTCGAATTCAACGGGCATCAGGCGGGAAAGCGAAAAACTCTGGCTCAGGTTAAGCAAGCGGCGTTCGGAACTGAAGGCTTGCTGGTCGAGCGTGTAGAGGTCTTGCAGCAGCCGGGTCGACCCGCCGATCCCGCGCCGGTCCGGTGTGGCGCTGCCATCCGCCCCGCCCGATGCTTCCGATGCAGATAACCAATAGTCTGACTTGATCTGGCGCACAGGCGTTTCCTGGCGTTCGAAGGCGAGTTGCAGTTCGGCCTGTTGTGCGGTACTGGCTGCCGTACGCAGGAAAAATGCATAGGTCTCGACCAGCACCCCGGTCAGCCATTGGTAGAATTCGACGCTGGTAAATTTGTTATTGAGAAATGCCAGCATCTGGCGCGATTGCGTCAACTGGGTACGGGCGATCAGCGACTCTTGCACGGCGATGGCGATGCGATCGTCCGCAGCCACGAGCTGCTGCGTTCCGATCAGCACATCCTGCCTGGACAAGTCGTGTTGCAGTTGCCATTCCTGGGCCCTGCGCTCGTGCGAGGCGAGGATGCCGGTCAACTGGCTTCTGGTTTCCTGGTCAATCAGGAAGCCCTGGGCTACCGCCTTGCCGGCGGCGGCGGCCGCGATGGTGACACCAAGTGCCATTTTCGCACCCGCCGACAGCACGGTCTCGATCAGGCCTGCCGCCACTTGTATCGCTTGCGTGCCACTCATGACCGCGTCGGCAATATTCATGACCTGACGACTCGTACTTGTTTCTTGAATATACCTCATCTGCAATCGTTCGTTCTCGTTCGCGCCGGCGGCAAGCCAGCTTTGGTATCGATCGCTCTGCATTTGCGAACGGCCTTGTTGCAGCTGCGCCAACACCTTTCCTGTCCGGGCATCGTCTTCGCCTAACTGGCGCAGCGTGACGGTTTGTCCGGCGATTTCGGAAATGAAATTCTCGCGCATGAGTTTTTCGGCTTCCGCTTCGCCTTTTTCCATGACGGACAAATAGTGCGACTCGAACTGCTGGGCCTGTGCGGCCAATTGCCTGGCACGCTCCATCAATATCTTGAAGCGGTATGGCGTCGGCCTGGTCAGGCTCGACGCCGCGCCCGCATGCGGGCCCCGGGTCAGGTCCGGCGCCAGCGGTGTGCCTGCAAAACTCAAGCCGCGCCGCAATTTGCGTAAAGCGACATCGACGTGCGCCCGTTGTGCCGCCACGACCGGATTGGGCAGATAGGCCTGTTCCGGCCGCACCGGTTTCAGGTCGCGCAATTCATCGAAGGCGAGCACTTGCCTGGCTTCCAGGTAAATCGACAGTGCCTTGTTGCGCGCGTCTTTGGTTCCTGCCGCATACTCGCCGTCCGCTTGCGCCAGCAGGCAGTGGGCGATTTGGGTGATCGTATGGCGCGTGTACGGATTGCCCCAGATGCGCTGGCCGTTGTCGTCTTGCCGCAAGGCGACCGCATGCGGGTCGGTCAGTTCCAGGGTCCAGCGGTCGTCGAAGAAGGGGGCCGGGGCTTGATGATCGTGTTCGCTCCTGAGCAAGGCGGCGCGCTTGCGTGCGGCTCCCGGCCGGCTCGCATCGAACACTTGCCGGTAGGTGTCGAGGGCGGAGGCATACAGTCCAGCCCTTTGCAGCGCGAGGCCGATTGCCATCGGTGCAAAATACGCGGCCTCGTCGCCGGCGAGCGCATTGCGGGCAAGGGTAAAGGCGGCCGGCGGCCTGGTCAGGCTGCCCGACGACAGCGGCTGCATGTTGCGCAATTCAGTTTGAAATGTATCGAACGCGGCCGATCGTCCTTTCTTCAGCTCCGGGAACAAGAGATTTTCCGGATACAGATAGCTCAGCACTGCGGCGCGCCAGTGTCCATAGTTGCCCAGCCACTGCCATTCATCGTCGAATTGCTCGCGGTATTCGGGCTTGATGGTCCAGCGCCCGGCCACGTGACTTGCTTCGTACCATGCATGGCGAATGCCATTGATGAGTGTTTGCAAGCTGAGCGTCGCCTGTTCGAGCGGCGTGACCAAGGTGGCACTGGTCGCGGCAAAATCGACCAGCCAGCGTTCGGTCAACTGATCCATGCGTTGGGTTGCGAAAGGCAGCGCCGCGATCCCGAGCAAATCGTCGCGCAGCAAGGGCAGCGTGATGCGCTGCACCTCGCCCACCGAGCGTTCTTGCGCATCCCGGATGGTTTGCCAGGCCCGCAGCCTGCCGCCCAGGCGCCGCTCGATGGCGGTTCTTTGCAGTGCGTTGCCGCGCCAGGGCAAGAAACCGGACTTGTAGGAGCCGGGATGCCAGGCCGCCGCCGTTGTCGCGGTGGGCCAGAGGCGCGATCCGAGGGCCGTCTCCGCCTGTATCCAGGGCGTGTAGCGGGTACGCACTTTCCATAATTGCGTGAGCAAATGGGCAAAGTCATTGCGTTCTTGCGGGCCAAGCGCGACAGTGAGCTGGTCGATGTACGCCAGCAGGCGCCGGAACATCTTGTGATCGAGGTGGAAATGCGCGAGTTCGGCGCCAATCGGTATCCCTGCTTTTTCCGCAATCGACAAGGCCTGTAATTTGCTCAGTTCGTCGCGCGAATAGACTTTGTCGAGCGCGGCGGCGGCCGACCCGGCGCCGAGCAGTGCAGCGAAGGCGTCGAACTGCACCGTCAATTCCGTGCTGCGCGCGCGTAGCAGGGCTGACCAATCGAGCGCGGCAGGGGCGAGGTCCGCCATCTCCACCAGATCCGGATCGAGTTCCGGCGGCATGGCTTGCCGCGCGTCTTCCTGCGACCATCGATAGCTCAGATTGAAGCGCTGGGCCGACACGATCCCGGTGAAGTCGATGGGTAATTCCGACGGAAACTCTGGCGTGTAGGTAAGAGGCAATCCGAAGGCGCCTGCCAGCCACGGCTCGAACATGGTCGAGCCCGGTGGATAATTGGGCATGATGGTGGCCAGGTTGTCCCCGCTGGCGACCGGCGTGAGCAGTCCCAGGCGCTCGGCCAGGGCATGGCGCTGGGCGCCGGACAAGGCACCCAGTCCGCGCAGCTCTTCCAGCGAGGTACCCAGTCCGAGCAGCAAGGCCTCGTAGGCGGCTTCATGGTAGTCGGCAATCGGCGTTGCCGTCATGCCGAGGCGGCGATTCAAGGCCAGTTGTTCCACGTCTTCCGGCTGCAAGGCATAGCCGTACAAGCGAAGTTCCGCGAAGCCGCCCTTGTAGCTATTCGAGTAGGGACTCTTGCCGATAATGAGGGGATCGGTATTGGCCACGACACTGCCCGCCAATGTCACCTCGGCATCCAGTTTGCCATCGATGTACAGCTTGAGTTGCCCGCCTGATTTTACATAGGCAAGATGCGACCAGCGCTGGACCGGCAAGGTGCTGGCGGAGGCGCCGCCATCGTCCACATTGCCCGTTGTTGAAATACGAAAATACACGGTATTCGAGTCGGGCATGAGCCACAGGCTGAAGGTGCGGTTCACATCCGTGGGCCATACCGGTTCATGCCCTTTGTACAGGATCTGGCGCCACGTGCCGTTGCCGGTATCGTTCGGATAGACCCAGCACGAGAGCGTGAAATCGCGCTCGTCGCGGCCGACTTCGAGCACCGGGCGGTGCCCGATCTGGGCGTACGATTCGCCGTCGAGCACCATGGCGCCCTCCATGTCGGTGCCTGGGGCGCCAAGCATCCGGGCCACCACGTCGGCATAGCTGCCGCTACCGTGATAGCCACCGTTCAGGTCGAAGCGTCCGGCCCGGTCGCGTACGCCGTCGGGTGCCTGCTGCGCCAGTTCCGCAAACGTCCAGCGTCCGATCAGGCTGGCCGTGTCGGCGGATTTGACGTCCCGCAAGATCTGCACTGGCGTCAGCAGGTCGGAGACGGGCCGCCCGGCGGCGACCGAACCCGGTTGCGCGAGCTCGCCGAATGGCTGCCGAAATTCGCGTGTCAGATCGACGGCGCTTGCCGCGCCTGCGTTTGGGGTATCGCCGGTCAGCAGATGGCTGCGGGCGAAGCGCAGCAGTTCGTTGAGATAGGCTGAAGGGCTGAGCAACTCGTCGATCGACTTCGGCTGGTACGAGGACACCACCTCGAACTGGCGTACCGCGATGCGCGCGCGGGTGTTGCCCACCACATCGGCCGCCGTCATGGTCAGCTCGTACTGGCCATAGCTGGCCACGCTCAGCTCGAAAACCCAGGCGCCGCCGGCGACGTTGACCGGCACGTCGGTTTGTCCGGCGAACGAGTAGGTCAGCGTACCGTCCTTGTAGCCGCTTTGCGGATCGCTCACGGTGCCACGCACCGCCAGGGTCAAGGGCAATTGCCCCACCACGATCACCTGGTCTTCAGCCGGTTCGCTGATCGCGATGGACGGATCGGTGAAGTCGCGCGTCTGGAAATTGAACTGGGTGGTGGTGACGACACCGAAGAAATCCGTGTCATCGACCAGGATGGCCGGACCCATGGGTGCGTATTTTCCCGGAAGGAAGGACGAGAAGGCGAGGGCGGCCAAGGGCGTCGCCGGAGAACCGGTCTGGCGCGGCAAAAGATCGCCTTGCGCGCGAAGCTGCACGCCGATCGCGCGTGTGGGACTGCGCGGCAAGACCTCGATCTGCAAATGCCGGCCGCCTTCCGGCAAGTCGATCAGTTGATTGCCGCTTGCGTCCAGGCCTTCCAGCTTGAGCGCGAGCGGCACCCGCAGGTTCGGTGCGATATTGAACGCGACGCTCTCCAGCACCTCGGCCTGGTCGAGCAGGGACACATCCGCATGGCCGGGCTTGCAAGAGGAAAAAGTAATTTTCCAGTCGCCGTTGTGATCGGTCCTTGTATTGCCTGTCTGATCGGGCGTATTCGCTTGCTTCAGCGTGACGGACAGCGGCGCGTTTCTGTAAGGGACCTCGATCGTATGCGTCGCCCCATGGCTGTTCTCGGTTTCGATCACCTCGAACCAGCGACCCGCGCAAAACAAGCCATTTCCTTGCGCCGGACCCGCGACGAGCTGCCCGGCGGTGGGTGTTGCGATGAATGCCATGCTGTCTCCTTTGTTCGACGCTTCGATCCGGGCGGCGTTCCGGCTATCCGGGAGCGCATCGCGGCGGACGTGCCGCCGCGTCTATCCGGATTCAACATCGGTTTCTTCGTTCATTTGTCACGAACAAACAGCCTTTACCCCCGGTCCAGATCGCACTGCCTTGACGCCCTATTGCGGCTGTGGCATTCACCAGGCCGGCGCACTTGCCACCCTGATCATGGTTGGAATATGCCGCGCATGCCATCGACCGCGCCCGAGTCGATTCCCGCTTGTGCCGCTTTTCCGCCTATCCATGCCGCCGCGCCGCCCACCGCCAGGCCGACGAAAAAGCCCAACGCGGCGCCGCCCGGACCCGCCGCGCCACCCAGCAGCGTCCCTTTGATTGCAAAGGAAAAGACCACGCCCGCCGCCAGGCCGGCGCCCCAGGCGCCGGCTTGCCTGATCGCTTCATCCTCAAGAGGCCTCTGCGAACCGGTTTGCACCGACTCGGCGTAGGCCGCATCGAATGACAATTTCGTTTGAATCAGGGCCACGACGGTCATGGTGATGCCAGCCATTGACAGCGTCGCGCCCAGATTGGCCTGGCCACGCGGCCCGCGTAGCGATCTGGATACCTTCAAGGAATCATCATGCTTGACCGCATCGGCAAATTGATCCCCCGCCGTGACGTTGGCCTGGTAGCGGGACCTGGTCGTCTCGTTGAGCCTCAGATTGTCGCCCGATAAAACCACTTCCGGTATCACTTCACCGGCCTTGGCGCCTTCGATCGCATGGTAGGCAGTGGAGGGATCCAAGGTGGAGTTGGCGCGGGCGGCGCGGATGTTCGTTACCAGCTGGCCGTAGTCGTTTTTTGCCGCACTGTCGAATGAGCTGATCCCCGCGCCTGTTTCTTTTCCGCGAAAGGACTTCGACGTTCCAGTGCGCTCAGGCGCTTGCGAATGCTTGACTTCGCCCATGACGTTGACAGCGGCCTTGTCTTTTCCCACCACAAGGTGGGTATCGACACCGTTTTCCGTCAGACATTTTCCCTGTGGCGTGATGTCCGTGGTCGGTGCGACCTTTGAATACTTCTTCACCAAAATTTCAGTACCGGCTCGCTCGGCGGTAACGGCAGCTTCCAGATTGACGTCGCCGGCCGCGTAGCCGTTTGCGTCGCTCAGCGTGATCGGTGAGCATCGTGCGAAAACGTAGAGATTCAAGCCATCGATGGGTCCAGCCGGATCGCACGAGATCCAGCGCGCCAGCGCGCCCGACAGGTAACGCACGCCATTCCGGTTCAAGCCGCTTTCCTCGTCTCGCTCCTTGCCCGCATAGCGGTATCGTTTTTTTCCGAAGCTGCCAAAACTCGTTTCGCCGTACGGGAAGAATTCTTCGCGGTTGATCCAGACGCCGCTGCCGCCGACAACGACGGTACTGCTGCCCGCATGGTCGCCAAAGTGATACTGCACCGGATGGCCGCTGGCGCCGTCGCCGTCGAACGCGTCGCCGATACGCTCGATGGCGATGCGGCTTGCACCGTCCATCACATGCACATGATTGTTTTCGCGAATGCCGCCCGGCTTGACCTCCCTGTGCTGCTCGAACGTCTCGCCAAGATAGGTCGTGGTGGTGTAACTGCCGCTTTTCCAGACGAGTTTTTTCACGCGCATGCCGGCGGAATCGTACAGATAGAGTGCGTAGAGACTCGGCCCGGAGGCGCCGGCCTGGATGCGAAACGCTTTCATGCGGTCGGCGTGATCCCAGTCGGCATGGCGTTCGGCATGTTCCTGCGTCATATTGCCATTGGCGTCGAAAGCGTGCGACAGCGCCGCTGCCGCCTCGTTGCCGAAGTGCGTCAAGCGGTTGCCGCCACTGCCCCAATCGGGGGCAATGCCGCCGGCGGCCTGCGCGATCTTGTCGTTCCATTGCGCCGGGTTGAATCCGGCCATGCCGAAATGACGTGACCAGACGCTGGCGCCATCTCGCCGGTGGATCAACTTCAACATATTGCCGGCGGCATCGTACGCATAATCCTCGTCATACAGCGAGGTCATGTCCGGCGCATTGTCCTGGTCGGGCGAGCCATGATTGCCCGAGTTAAAGCCGGCACGCGCGTCATCGCTGGCGGCGCGCGGCACGCTGATGGCGCTGCTTTCGCGGCCGCTGGCCGATGCCAGCCGGTACAGCGGGTCATAGGTGAATTCGCGCACCAGCGCGTCCCCTGCGGCCAGCAGGGTCTGCAATGCGGGATAGAGCAGGGCGCGCGGATTGTTGCGTACGCCGCAACCCGGGGTCCGGTCGGTGGTGCGCACGATATTGCCGCCCAGGTCATATTGGTAAGCCAGGTCTTGCAGCACCGCGCCGCCTGGCTGGTAGGCCAGATCACTGGCCCGGGTATAGCCTTCCGTCCGCATTCTCAACAAACCGAAGGTCGCCGGATCGTAGGCGTAGCGCTTGATCTTTCCATTGCCGTAGGCGATGAAGGTGCGCTGTCCCCTGGCGTTGTAGGCCAGCCGTTGCACGTAAGTTTGCCGCGCACCGGCGTCATTTGCCCCCAGCGGGCCTTCGAGATCGACCCGCTCCAGCGCCCCGGCGCGGTCGTAGCCGGGCCGCAGGCGGTAGCGCTCGCCGTTGGCGGCTTGCGGATAGTCGGACCACTTGATGCGGTTCATCGCGTCGTACGCGTTGCGGGTACGGTACTCGGCGGCGTCCAGCATGCCGGCCGGCGCGCCGTTCCAGTCGACACGGGGAGCGCTCAAGTCCCAGGCCGTCCCGGTCTGTGCGCGCAGGTTGGCAAGCATGAAGTCGTCCGACAGCACGCTACGGCGGGAAGCGAGCACATTGCCTTTGAAATCGTAGTCGGCAATGGTGATGACACCGGCTTCGTCATGGTGCCGGTACAGCCTGCCCAAGAGGTTGTGCTCGGCCGACGCGGCCAGGCTGGGGTCGTCGCCGTAGAGGCATTTTTCGCGCAGTGTGAGCGCATCGGCAGCGCTGTCGCGCGCCCACAGTCCCAGCGGGCGATTGAGTTCATCGTAGCGGCGCAGGCTGCATGCGCCCTTGGCGTCCATGCTTTCGATGGCACTGCCAAGCGCATTGAATACAACCTGGCTGGTCCCGGCATCGATGTTCTCGGTGCGTAAAGCGTGCCTGGCAAGGTCGTAGGCGTATTCAAAGGCGTAACGGCCCAGCGGGTCGATAATGAGCAGCACATCGCCCTGGACGTCGTACGCGGAGACGGTCAGGTGCTCTTCGATGGCGGCCAGCGCCGTGGGGCGGTGCCGCGCCACCGCGCCGACGGTGCGTCCCAGGGCGTCGATCATGATACTGGACGGCGTATTCCAGTGGTGCCGGTAGCGTAGCGCCGCGCTGTCGCCGGCATGGGTGCGGCCCGCATTATCGTTCGGATCGTAGGTGTAGGCTTCCCATGGCGTCGGGATGAAGTTGAACGGGTCGTCCAGGCTGGCCGGCACGCCGAACAGGACACGCCGTTCGGAGCCATCCGGATTGACCGTGCGGATCACCTGGCCGCGCGGGTCGTAATACATCTGCGCATGCACACCGCGCTGCGCATCGGCCTGCGCCTCGTACGCCCATCCCTGCGAGAAAAACGGTTCGTACTTCTCGACCGGTTTTCCCTTGTTGTCATACACCTGCCAGCCGCTGACCAGGACGTTGGGACGGTCGACATCGGCGTTGACAGTGGCGGTCAGCGGAGCGCCGTGCGCTTCATTCTGGTCAGGCGATAAAATGCCGTCGCCGAAGCGTACCGATGCGCCTTGCTTACGGGTCTGGATGACACGGCCGAATCCATCGGAATAGTCGCGCGACTCGATCGTTTCACCGGTGTCGTCGGGGTCGGTGTCGTGATAAACCCGCTGGATGGTCCGCGTATGAATCGGCTGGCCCGAGCGCTGGAAGGCCAGGAAATCGTACGAGCGCCTGCTGCCGGAACTGCTGCCATCGCCTTCGCCATGCTTGCCCTTGACCCAGGTATCGGTAACGAACCCCGCAGGCGAAAATGCCACTTCGCTGACATTTCCATTTGGATCGATCACCTTGCGCGGCCGAAGCACACGCAAGTTGTACTCGGCCGTGACGGACATGCCGCGGGCGTCGCGTAGCTGAAGCGGAAGGAACAGGAAGTCGTCGTAGCGCTCGATCCTGGTTTCGTGGTCGAGCGCATCGCGCATCGCCACCGGCAAGCCGCGCGGATTGGCGGCGCCATCCTGGAAATCGAAGGTGTGTTGTCCGGTGCTGGCATAGTAGCCGGGAACATAGCCGGCGACATGGTTGCGCTTGTCCAGATACCCATGGTCGGCGCCGAAACCGGCTGGCGCACCGGACGGCGACGCCGCCGTGCCGCCGAGATAGGCGGGGCGCCGCGTGGTGCCGCCAACATGGTAGACACGGTCCAGGATCGCATCGGTGACGACCAGGGACTCGGAGCGGGTCAGGGCGCCGTAGCGTCCCGCCAGGCCCAGCGCTTCGCCCTGGTAAGCCGCTCCATCGTAGTAGCTCAGCGCATGCGCGATGATGCGGTAGCCGGCCGGATTGCCTTGCTCGGGCTGCCAGCTTGTCAGGCTGGCCTCGAACTGCCGGTGCAGTGCTTCTGCAAGCTGCATGTGATCGCGTAAAACGGCAAGGACATCGGCGGGCTGCGTCTCCACCACCCGCGCCGCAGGCACGAGCGCGAAACCGGTGCTGCGCGCGATGCGGTTGCAGATGCGGCTCGCCGGGCTCGTGGCTTGCGCCGCATACGCGCTGCACGTATGCGTGGCAAGAACGGCGGCTTGATCCGTCGGACTGTTTTCGCGCTGCGGCAAACGCTTGAGGCTACGGCGCGGCATCGCGAGCGCGCTGTGGATCAAGGGTTGACCGTAATCATCGTATTGGCTGGAGAAACTGAATGTCGTCAAGGGATCGTCACCCCGTTCCCACTGCGTGGTGCGCTGTGCCGTACTGTGCGCGAAAAAGACGCGGGCGCGCGCCGGCGCAGGGCCGCCGGCGGCCGGTTCTTCGCGCAGCCCGTATGCGTGTTCCGTGACGGTGTACGGCCGCTCTTCCAGCGCCGACCCATCCAGGGCGAACAGTTCGCTGCGCAAGATCCTGCCGCGCAGCGCGCGTAACGCGTCGCGCTTGGCGCGGCGATGCGGCAAGGTGCTGGTAAACGCATCGACCGCCGCGCTGTGCTTGAGCAGCTGCGGATCACCCGGCCAGTATTCGCTGGTGAAATCGCGCTCTGGCCAATCGCCGGACTCCGCGCCGGCCGGACCTTGATGAAACCATGTCCTGGTGAGCGTGGGCGCCGAAAAGAAGCGCCGCTCGACGCTGGCGAAAAAGGCCGCGGCGCCATGCAGGCCGGCTGCGTTATATGTTGCGAAGGAAACGGTATCGATCTGCTCCACCATGCCAAAGCCGCGAAACTCGCGCTCGGCGCCATCCCAGTAGCCGTGGTGGTAGCGATATTCCGTGGTGAGTTTTCCCTGGGAGATCTGGTCGAGCACCTCGACGCGCGTTACTACCTGTACCGGAAACGGCAAGGGCGTGCGCCAGGCAGTCGCCCGGTCGGCCTGATCGCGCACATACTCGCGCGTGGAGGAGGCATATTCCACGCTGGTGACAGCGCCGATATGGTTGTTCATGCCGGTCAGGAGATACGGCTTTGCCGCGCCGGTGAAATCGAGGAAGAAATAGCGATCGCGGCTGCCGCCACGCGCATCCTGGGTCCACAGCACCCCGCTCACGCCGGTTCCCAGCAGGTCGACCAGACGCACGCTATCGATGTCGCTGACCTGCGGGGTGCCATGGATCACGACCGGCGCGCTCCAGCCGTTGCCGCACTGGTTAATCCAGAGCGTCAACCGGCCCTGTTCGATATACACGATATCGGCAATCCCGTCGCCATCGACATCGCCGATCAGCAGGCGGCGCGGATCGTAGTCGAGCGGCAGATGCGGTGCATTGCGCATGTGCACGCGTGGACCGAACTCGCCGTAGCCGAGGTTCGGCCAGTAATCGATCCGGGCATTGTGGACCAGTACAACATCCTGCATGCCGTCGCCCGTCATGTCGGCCCACCTCACGCGTGGATCGGAGAAACTGGCGGGGAATCCGTCAGGGCGCCGCTCGACAAAGCGCACGTGATCCGTGCCCGGCTGCCATCCCTGGAGCGGATCGTTGAAGTAGCATTCCAGCCGTGTGGCGGCACGAATGGCATCGGTGACGCCATCGCCATCGAGGTCGACCAGGTGCACTTCCGGATCCTCCAGGTCGAAGCCCGGGGCCTGGCGATAGCGCTGAAAGGATTTTTTGCGGTCCCAGGCCCCCTGGAACGTGGCCGCGTAATAGCCGGACAACTCGGCGTTTGTCACCAGCAGGTCGCTGCGCCCGTCGCCATTGGCATCGATCAGCTGGACGCCACGATCGGAAAGGCGCAGGCCGGCAGGGGCGTCCGGCATGGCGCGCGGCAGGTCGAACTGGCCGCCGCCGAGGTTGCGCCAATAGCGCACGCTGTCGCCCATTTCAAACAGGTCCGGCAGACCGTTTCCGGACAGGTCGACCAGGGCGATATCCGGATTGGCCAGCGACACAGGGGGCAGGTTTTGTCCGGTCACCGCCGCAAATTTTCGCTGCCGCGGTTCGAAACTGCTGTAGGTGAATTCAACAGGCGGCAATTCGCGGGCCGGCCGATTGTCATCGTCGTAACCGATGACGTCGATCAGGCTCATCAGCGACATCGCATTCAGCGGCAGGCGCTCTGGCAGATCGGGCAAGTCGGTACGCTCATCGAGATAGATCAGTTCAAGCGCTCGCACCAGTTGTTCGCGCGCCGGTACGGGACGGGTCTTGACCACGATCCATTTGCAGCGGCGCCGGGTGCGGATCTGGAAGCCTGCGCGGCCCTCCGAGAAGGGATCGGGACGTTCGCGCGCCGCACTTGCCCCGGGAGGAGGGACATCGTTGTCGTATAAAAAATCGACATGCACCAGATAGTGCAGCTGGCCGGCGGAATCCGGATAGTCGACATAACGGATTTGCTTGAGATAAAGCTGGTCCCATTCCAGCGCACCGGCATCTCCCTGGTCGCGCGCATAGGCGTACTCGATGCGGTTGCCGAAAGGGTCGACCGTGCAGCTCAGGTTCCAGGTGAATACTTTACGGCGGTCGGCGGGGTTGGCGATGACTGCCGGATCATTGCCTGCCAATCCGGGCGTGCCGTAAAAGCTGGTCAAGCCATCTTTCGTTTGCACTTTCCAGTAATCGTTGCCGGCATCATGAAAACGATCGATCAGCGCAAACAAGCCTTCGGTTCGGGGCCGGTAGCGCTGGGCGCCGGGCGCTCCTCCATCGACCGGAACCAGGTCTTCGGCGCCGGACAGCATGAACACGTCGGGTTTGATCGAGCTGGCACCGGCATTGTCGCGATAGCGCGGAATGCCGTGGGAGGTTTTGCGGCTGAGCGCAGGGATGCCAGCCGACCAGCCGGCGCCGAACGCGCCGTTTCCATGACCGGTGCTGAACGATAATCCGAGCTGTGGCTGGAAGCCGTTGCGCCCGGGCGGTAGCGGGACCGGAATCGAGAAGTTGCCGGTGCCAGTGTAGAGGTCCGGCGAAAACTTCTCGCTCAAGCCTTTCAGTGCGCCTCCTCCCTGTGGAAGAGAAATTGTGGCAGAACTATCACTGGCCATCTGACCCCCGCCCGTGCTGATGGTTGATGTCGGTTGAGTTACATTACCAAGTCATAAACGAGTGTGGGTGACGGACTGCGCTTTGTCAATGTTAGCTGGTCGTACGTGGCCGGATTCGGACACCCAGCGTTTGCCACCCCTCACTCATACCGCTGAGCTCCGGCCTGCTGCTAGTTGGCCCGCTCAAGGCGCCAGCGTTGCGGCGCCAGTCCATTGGCAGTCCACTGCTGGATCACGGCGCCGTCGAGCAGGCAGCCGTCGCGGGTGTCGAGCATCAGTCCACTGCTGCGGTTGCGCACGCCGACATGCCGGGTGGTGCCCGGCACCAATTGCCACTGCTGGTTGCAGGTGGCCGCGTAAGGATAGGTCTTGAGCGCCACCCCGGGTGCGGTGCTGTGGCCGGCCACGTCCACCACCTTGCCCTTGTAGTTCGAGCTGAGCTTGAACCAGGCGCCGTCGACCGGGTCGAGCGACCACAGCTGATCCGAATTGTTGAGGTTGGTGAATTGCCAGATGGCGGCGCCGTTGGCGGCGGCGGCGCGGTCGATGCTCATTACCTTGCCGCTGGCCTCGTTGCGTACGCGGTACCAGATGGTGGCGCTTCCCTCGCCGGATGGAGGCGTTACGGGCGTGCCGGCGGCCAGCGGCGCACCGATCACCGGAAGGTCGCCATTCCAGCTCAGCTTCTCGATGCGCGTGGTGCGCGCGTCGCCGCAGCCCTGGCCTGTGGCGGGATTGGCGTGGTAGACGATCCAGTCCTCGGTGCCGTCGGGCGACCTGGTAAAGCCATTGTGGCCGGGGCCGAAGGCGCCATTGCCCTTTTGTAGGATCGGCGTTGCCGCCTTGCTCCAGTTGGATGGCATGCTCGGGTCCGCGCCCAGGTTGGCGGTCAGCAGGCCGAGCTTGTAGTCGTCGGTCCAGCAGCCGCTGGCCGAGAAACTCAGGTATACCTTGTTCAAGAGCCGTCTAATCCCAAAGCGGACATCGCGGACGACAAAAAAGTGATTGCAGCCGTGCGCTCAGAACTGTTCGTCAGGGCGCAGATAGCGCCATTGTCCGACCGGAAGGTCGCCCAGCTTGACCTTGCCGATGCGCACGCGCTTGAGGCCGATCACTTTCAAGCCGACCATGTCGCACATGCGGCGGATCTGGCGCTTCTTGCCTTCTCTCAAGGTGAAGCTGAGCTGGTCGTCGTTCTGCCAGCGTACCTTGGCCGCCAGCAGCGGCTTGCCGTCCATCCACAGGCCGAAGCACAGCTTCTTCAGGTCCGATTCCGGCAGCTTGCCTTCCTTGGTGTATTGCACGCGCACCAGGTATTCCTTTTCGATGGCGGTATCCTGCCCGATCAGGGTTTTCGCGACGCGCCCATCCTGAGTCAGGATCAGCAGGCCGACCGAGTCGATATCCAGGCGTCCGGCCGGTACCAGCGAACGCAGCTGGGTCGGGTGGAAGGTTTCCGGCGACGGGTCGTCGGCCCAGCGGTTCTCGGCCTTGATCAGTGCCACGGCCGGCGTGTAGCCATCCTCGGCCTGGCCGCTGACGTAGCCCATCGGTTTGTTGATCAGCACGGTAACGCGCTTGGATTGCTCGGCCGCGGCCTGGCGCTCGACGGTGATTTTCTGGTGCGGAAGCACTTTGCTGCCCAGTTCGGAGATGACCTGGCCATCGACCCGCACCCAGCCGCGTGCGATCCATTCATCGGCTTCGCGGCGCGACGAGAGCCCCAGTTCGGACATGCGTTTGGAGAGGCGTACTAATTCAGTCATGGCTTGCTTTTAAGGTTACTTAAAGGGTTACTGGAAAGGGAAATCTTGACAATCACACGCGCAGCGCGTCGAGCAGGTCGGTTTCGAGCTGGATCTGCTTGCGCGCGTTGTTGAGCACCGCGCCGTCGACCAGGAATACGTCTTCCACCCGCTCGCCCAGGGTCATGATCTTGGCCGTGTGCAGGTTGATGCGGTAGCGCGCGAGCACATTGGCGATGGCATACAGCAGCCCGGTACGGTCGTTGGCGGCAATCGAGAGCAGGTAATACTGGCCGCGCTCGTCGGGCCGCAAATCGACCGTCGGCGTGAGCGGGAAGGTGCGCGACAGGCGCGAGAGGCGCCCGCGCGTGGGCGCCGGCAAGGGCGCCTGCGAAGTCAGCAATTCGCAAATCTCGTGCTCGATCAGGTTGATGATGTCGCGGTAGCTCTTGGCGAAGCTCTGCTCGGTCACCATGAAGGTGTCGAGCGCGTAGCCGTGCCGGGTCGTATGGATCTTGGCGTCGAGAATGCTGAAATTCTTGCGGTCGAAATAGCTGCAAATGCGCGCGAACAGGTCGGGCTGGTCCTTGACGTAGACGGCCACCTGCAAGCCTTCGCCGATCGGCGCCAGGCGGCATTTGACGACCGGCGTGGCGCTGCCCAGCTTATCCCACAGACAGCGGGTCTGCCAGGCGATATCGGAAGCGTCGTGGCGCAAGAAGTAGGCGACGTCGAGCTGCTTCCACAGGTCGACATGGGCGATGTCGGGCAAGCCGTACAGGCGCAGCGTGGCCATCGCTTCTTCCTGGCGGTTTTTCAGTTCGCGGTCGGCCGAATGCGGTTCGCCCCCCAGCACGCGCAGGGTCACGCGGTACAGGTCTTCGAGCAGCTTGGCTTTCCACGCGTTCCACACCTTGGGGCTGGTGCCGCGGATATCGGCCACCGTCAGCAGGTACAGCGCGGTCAGGTGGCGCTCGTCCTTGACCACTTTGGCGAAGCTTTCGATCACGTCCGGGTCCGACAGGTCCTGCTTTTGTGCGACCTGCGACATGGTCAGGTGGTTTTCGACCAAAAAGACCACCAGTTCGGTATCTTCCGAGCCGATGGCGTGCTCTTCGCAGAACTGGGCGGCGTCCACGGTGCCGAGCTTGGAATGGTCGCCGCCACGGCCCTTGGCGATGTCGTGGAACAGGGCGGCCACGTACAGCAGCCAGGACTTGCGGAAGTTGGCGATCAGCTGGCTGCAGAACGGGTATTCGTGCGCGTGCTCGGTCATCGTGAAGCGGCGCATGTTGCGCACCACCATCAGGATATGCTGGTCGACCGTGTACACATGGAACAGGTCGTGCTGCATCTGGCCCACGATGCGGCGGAAGTTGGGTAGGTAGCGTCCCAGGATGCTGGTGTCGTTCATGCGCCGCAGCGCGTGCACCAGGCCCACCGGCGCCTGCAGGATGCGCAGGAAGAGGGCGCGGTTGACCGGATCTTCGCGGAATTTGGTGTCGATCTCGAAGCGCGCGTGCCACAGCGCGCGCATGGTGCGCGCCGTCATGCCCTTGAGGTGAGGGCGCTCGGTCATCAGCACGAACACTTCCAGCACCGTCGACGGTTGCCGGGTGAAGGTGTGGTCGTGCGCGATGTCGATCAGGCCGTTGACATCGTTGAAGCGCTCGTTGATCGCCTCGGCCTCGTTGGCCTCGGGGAATAGCTGCGCTTCGATATTTTGCAGCATGATGGTGTTGAGCTGGGTGACCGTCTTGGCCGCCCAGTAATAGCGCTGCATCAGGTATTCGCTGGCGCGGCGCGCGTTGATGCCTTCGCCGGTGGTTTTCAGGCCGAAGCTTTCCGCGATGGGTGTCTGGACGTCGAACACCAGGCGGTCTTCGCGCCGGTTGGCGTGCAGGTGCAGGCGCACGCGGATATCCTTGAAGGCGCGCTCCTTTTCCATCAGCTGGCGCGCTTCGGTCTGGGTGATCAGGCCGCGCGTGGCCAGCTGGCCCCAGGAATTGGCCAGCCCGGCCGCCTTGGCCACCCACAGGATGACTTGCAGGTCGCGCAAGCCGCCCGGGCTTTCCTTGACGTTCGGCTCCAGCGAGAAAGCCGTGTCTTCGTATTTGGCGTGGCGCAGGCGCATTTCGGCCGCCTTGGCGTGGAAAAACGCGCGCGGGTCGAGCGCACCGAGGTAACGCTCCTGCAATTGCTCGAACAGGTGCGCGTCGCCGCACACCAGGCGCGCCTCTAACAGGCTCGTTTGCACCGTGATGTCGGCCTTCGACTCGCTCATGCACTCGTCGATGGTGCGGATGCTGTGGCCGATTTCCAGGCCCAGGTCCCACAGCATCTGCACCAGCTCTTCCAGCTTGGCCTGGGTGATGGCGTCGGCAGGTTCGCCCAGCAAGATCAGCAGGTCGACATCAGAGTACGGAAACAGTTCGCCGCGCCCGTAGCCGCCCACGCCCACCAGCGCGGTGGAGGCGGGCAGGCCGACCGTTTGCCACGCTTCGGTGAGTACCTCGTCGACGCTGTGGCGCAGGCCGCGCAGCAGCTTTTCGGGCTTGCCGTCGGCGCGGAAGGCGGCGATCAGCAGCGTCCGCTCCGCCTTCAGCCTTTGCTTGAGGAGGTCGCGGGACTGCTTCTTGAGCGCGGCGGCGGGCATGGCGGCTTGGCCTCAGGCCGTGACGGCGGCGCTGGCCTCGGTGATGAAGGCCGGCGGCGGCGGCGAGCCGGCCGAGACGGTCAGCACTTCGTAGCCGGTGTCGGTGACGAGAATGGTGTGTTCCCACTGGGCGGACGGTTTCTTGTCCTTGGTCTTGATGGTCCAGCCATCGCCCATTTCCTTGATTTCGCGGCGGCCGGCGTTGATCATCGGCTCGATGGTGAAGATCATGCCGGCTTCCAGGCGCTCCAGCGTACCTGGACGGCCGTAGTGCAAGACCTGCGGCTCTTCGTGGAAGACCTTGCCGATGCCGTGGCCGCAGAATTCGCGCACCACGCTGTAGCCGTTCTTTTCGGCGTGCTGCTGGATCACGTGGCCGATGTCGCCCAGGTGCGCGCCCGGCTTGACCTGGGCAATGCCGAGCCACATGCATTCGTAGGTGACTTCGGAGAGGCGCTTGCCCAGAATGGTGGGCTTGCCGACCAGGAACATGCGGCTGTTGTCGCCGTGGTAGCCATCCTTGATGACGGTGATGTCGAGGTTGACCATGTCGCCATCCTTGAGCACCTTGTCGCCCGGGATGCCGTGGCAGATCACGTCGTTGACGGAAGTGCAGATGGCTTTCGGATAGGGCGTGTAGCCCGGCGGGCAATAGTTGAGCGGGGCGGGGATGGTGCCCTGCACCTTGACCATGTATTCATGGCACAGACGGTCCAGTTCGCCAGTGGTGACGCCGACCTTGACGAAGGGTGTGATGTAGTCGAGCACTTCGGAGCCGAGGCGGCCGGCGATGCGCATGCCTTCGATGTCGGCGGGGGTTTTGATCGAGATGTTGGACATAGTTGGCAATCGGCAATAAATCGGTAAGAATCAGTAACAGCGGGAGGATGGTGCGAAAACCCGTGCAAATATGGCGACCATTATAAGGGATAGCGCCGCAACCCATCGTTCCCGCGCCGAGTGCCGCCTTGGCGCGCGAACGACGGGGACTTGAAATAATCCCCAAATGCGGTTAGAATCTCGGGTTGCTTGAATTCGCTTTCGGGCAATGTTGTTAAGTAATGCCACAAATCTTGTTAAAATCGCGAATCCGGTCGCAAAGGGTGCCTGTATGGTGACTGACCGGATTCCAGACCCAACCCTGGAGAATTACATGTCCGTAACAATGCGTGAAATGCTGGAAGCCGGTGTCCACTTCGGTCACCAAACCCGTTTTTGGAACCCAAAAATGGCGCCGTTCATTTTCGGCCACCGCAACAAGATTCATATCATCAACTTGGAAAAGACGATGGGTATGTATCAGGAAGCCATGAAAACCATCAAGCAAGTCGCGTCCAACCGCGGCACGATCCTGATGGTCGGCACCAAGCGCCAAGCGCGCGAAATCATCGCCGCTGAAGCTGCACGCGCCGGCGTTCCTTTCGTCGACCAGCGCTGGTTGGGCGGCATGCTGACCAACTTCAAGACCATCAAGACCTCGATCAAGCGCCTGAAAGACATGGAAGCCCAGGTTGAAGACGGTTCGGTTGAGAAGCTGTCGAAAAAAGAAGGCCTGATGTTCCAGCGCGAAATGGTCAAGCTGCAAAAAGCCATCGGCGGTATCAAGGACATGGGCGGCGTTCCTGACGCAATCTTCGTCGTCGACGTCGGCTACCATAAAGGCGCGATCACCGAAGCCGGCAAGCTGGGCATCCCTGTTATCGGCATCGTCGATACCAACCACTCGCCAGAAGGCGTGACCCACGTCATTCCAGGCAACGACGATTCGTCCAAAGCCATCATGCTGTACGCCCGTGGCGTTGCTGATGCGATCCTGGAAGGCCGTGCAAGCGCCTCCAACGAAATCGTTGAACTGGTTAAATCGGCTGGCGACGACTTCGTCGAAGTCTCCGAGCAGGCGTAATTGCTTCAGGCGCCAGGCGCCGCGGAAATCAAAAGGGGTAGCAGCAGCTCCCCCTTTTTTTTAAACAGAATATGTCACAAATTTAGGAGAAACACATGGCAGCGATTACTGCAGCGATGGTAGGCGAACTGCGCGCGAAAACCGACGCGCCAATGATGCAATGCAAAAAAGCACTGACCGAAGCCGATGGCGACATGGCACGTGCTGAAGAAATCCTGCGCGTCAAACTGGGCACCAAAGCAACCAGCAACGCAACCCGCATTACCGCTGAAGGCGTTGTAGCAACCTTCATCGCTGGCAATGTCGGCGCCCTGGTTGAAGTCAACAGCGAAACCGACTTCGTTGCCAAGAACGATGACTTCCTGGCCCTGGCGAACAACGCCGCGCGCCTGGTTGCCGAAAACAACCCGGCCGACGTCGCCGCCCTGCTGGCCCTGCCACTCGATGGCAAGACCCTGGACGAAGTGCGTATCGCCCTGATCGGCAAGATCGGCGAGAACATGACGATCCGCCGCTTCCAGCGTTTCGATACCACCGGCAAGCTGGCATCGTACCTGCACGGCACCCGTATCGGTGTCGTGGTCGAGTTCGAAGGCGCCGACGAGCAAGTTGGTAAAGACGTGGCCATGCACATTGCCGCCATGAAGCCAGTGTCGCTGTCGTCGGACCAGGTGCCTGCCGAACTGATCGAAAAAGAGCGTTCGGTTGCTGCTCTGAAAGCTCAGGAAGATGCGGACGTCGCGGTTGCCGCTGGCAAGCCAGTGCAGTCGCCGGAAATCCTGGCCAAGCGCCTGGAAGGCTCGATCCAGAAGTATCTGAAAGAAGTGTCGCTGCTGAACCAATCGTTCGTCAAGAACGACAAGCAATCGATCGAACAGATGCTGAAAGAAAAAAACACCACCGTGAAAGCATTCACGATGTATGTTGTTGGTGAAGGCATCGAGAAAAAGCAAGACGATTTCGCTGCAGAGGTTGCGGCGCAAATGGCTGCTAACAAGCAGTAAGTGTGAAAGCGGGCCGGAAGGCCCGTTTTTTTAATCTGTGCACATGAAAGTGTGCGCACGGCAAGACCGAATACAAACCGTCATTTTTTGGAGCCCACCCCCATGTCGAAACCAGCCTACAAACGCGTACTCCTGAAATTGTCTGGCGAAGCACTGATGGGCGATGATCCTTACGGCATCAACCGCGCGACGATCGAGCGCATGGTCGCCGATGTCGCGGAAGTAGCGAACCTGGGCGTGGAACTGGCCGTCGTCATTGGCGGCGGCAACATCTTCCGTGGCGTCGCGCCCGGTGCCCAGGGCATGGACCGCGCCACCGCCGATTACATGGGCATGCTGGCCACCGTGATGAATGCGCTGGCCCTGGCTGACGCCATGCGCCACGTCGGCATCGTCGCCCGCGTCATGTCGGCCATCGCCATCGAGCAGGTGGTCGAGCCTTATGTGCGCCCGAAAGCGCTGCAATACCTGGAAGAGGGCAAGGTCGTCGTGTTCGCCGCCGGCACCGGCAATCCTTTCTTCACCACCGATACCGCCGCCGCCTTGCGCGGTTCGGAAATCAGCGCTGAAATCGTGCTCAAGGCCACCAAGGTCGATGGTGTCTACACCGCCGACCCGAAGAAGGACCCGAACGCCACCCGCTACGAGTCGATTACTTTCGACGAAGCCATTTCCAAGCACTTGCAGGTGATGGATGCGACCGCGTTCGCGCTGTGCCGCGACCAGAAACTGCCGATCAAGGTGTTCTCCATCGTCAAGCCGGGCGCGCTCAAGCGCGTGATCATGGGCGAAGACGAAGGTACACTGGTACACGTTTAATATCATTCAGAGCTACAGGAGAGCAGCATGACTATCGCTGACGTCAAGAAAAACGCGCAAGAGCGCATGAACAAGTCGATCGACACCCTCAAGGCCGACCTGGCCAAGGTCCGCACCGGCCGCGCCCACACCGGCATCCTCGATCACATCATGGTCGATTACTACGGTTCGGCCACCGCGCTGACCCAGATCGCCAACGTGACCCTGATCGACGCCCGCACCATCGGCGTGCAGCCGTGGGAAAAGAAGATGCTGACCACGGTCGAAAAAGCCATCCGCGATGCCGACCTCGGTCTCAATCCCTCGTCGCAGGGCGACATGATCCGCGTGCCGACCCCGCCGCTGACCGAAGAACGCCGCAAGGAAATGGTCAAGCTGGTCAAGGGCGAGGCGGAAGATGCCAAGATCGCGATCCGGAATATCCGCCGCGATGCCAACGAGTCGCTCAAAAAGCTGGTCAAGGACAAGGCTTGCTCGGAAGATGATGAGCGCCGCGCATCCGACGAAATCCAGAAACTGACCGACAAGTTCGTCATTGATGTCGATAAAATGGTTGCTGAAAAAGAAAAAGAAGTCCTGACGGTGTAGAGTAAGAGGACGCGAAGGCAGGGTCTGCCCACGCGGAGGCGGACCCAAGCGTCCGCTTCCCATGCATTTGTTCTAGATAGTCTGGATTTATGATCTATAAAAGTTCGACGACAGCAGTACCCGAAGTAGCCCGCGTGCCGCGCCACGTTGCGATCATCATGGACGGCAACGGCCGCTGGGCCACCAAGCGCTTCTTGCCGCGCGTGGCTGGCCACGTCAAGGGCGTCGAAGCCGTGCGCGGCTGCGTGGAAGCATGCATCCAGCGCGGCATCGAATACCTCACCCTGTTCGCCTTTTCTTCCGAAAACTGGCGCCGCCCCGAAGAAGAAGTCTCGCTCCTGATGCGCCTGTTCGTCACCGCGCTCGAACGCGAAGTGGCGAAGATGCACGCGAACAATATCCGCCTGAAAGTCGTGGGCGATTTGTCGCGTTTCGATTCCAAGCTGCAAGACATGATTGCCTCGGCCGAGCGCCGCACCGCCAACAATACGCGCCTGACGGTGACCATCTGCGCCAATTACGGCGGCCGCTGGGACATCATGCAGGCCACCAGCAAGATGGTGGCCGCCAATCCCGGCCTGACCAGTTTCAGCGAAGAGCAGCTGGCCACCCACCTGGCCATGGCGTACGCACCCGAACCCGACCTGTTCATCCGCACCGGCGGGGAAGAGCGCATTTCCAACTTCCTGCTGTGGCAACTGGCCTATTCGGAACTGTATTTCACCGATACCTACTGGCCCGATTTCTCGATCGAGTCCCTGGATGCGGCGATCGCGTCCTATCAAAGCCGCGAGCGCCGCTTCGGGCGCACCGGCGATCAACTGGCTGAAAAGAAAAGCTGATGCTAATTACCCGGATCATCACCGCCGTCGTGTTGCTTGTCGTCTTGCTGGCGGTGCTGTTCGGTGGGTATTACCCCGCCTTCGCCGCAGTGGTGCTGCTATTCCTGACGGCCGCCATCACCGAAAGCTTTCAGCTGTTCAAGTCCTCGCGCAAGCAAGCCTTCCTGGTCGCCCTGTTCTGGAGCGCCGCTTTCGCCTACGCCTTCCTGTACCAGGCCAATAGCGCCGTCAAGTTCTGGTTCGGCTTGTCGACCTTGCTATGGCTGTTCCGTTTCGTGCCCTCGCTCAAGACCGGCCTGCCGCCGGCCGAAGGCGGGCGCAATACCATCCTCGCCACCATGTATGCGGTCTCGATCGTGGCCTGCTTCGCCGCCATTGTGGTGTTCTTCAACCGTTCGGCGGTGTACCTGCTGTCGGTGCTGGCGCTGGTCTGGATCGCCGATATCGGCGCCTATTTCTCCGGCAAGGCCTTCGGCAAGCGCAAGCTGGCGCCATCGATCTCGCCCGGCAAATCGTGGGAAGGCGCCATCGGCGGCGGCATTGCCGTGCTGCTGATCGCCAGCGCCTCCATCCTGTTCGGCGGCCCGGTACTGGCCGACACCTTCGCCGTCGCCCTCCAGGCCAAGCTGGGCTGGGCCGGCGCGCTGGCGGTGCTGGCGGTGATCGTCGCCGCCAGCGTGGTCGGCGACCTGTTCGAGTCGCAGCTCAAGCGCCGCGCCGGCGTCAAGGATAGCAGCAAGCTGCTGCCCGGCCACGGCGGCGTGCTCGACCGGATCGATGCGCTGATCCCGGTGCTGCCGCTCGCGGCCCTGATCCATACCGGGCTGCTCTGAACGAAGTTTGAAAGTACAACTATGCAACGCATTACCATTCTAGGCGCCACCGGTTCGATCGGCGTGTCCACCCTGGACGTGCTTGCACGCCATCCCGATAAATACCAGGTATATGCGCTCAGCGCGCATGCCAAGGTGGAAGAGCTGGCCGAGCAGTGCGCCCGTTTCCGTCCGGCGCGTGCCGTGGTCGGCAGCGCCGATGCCGCCGCCCGCCTGGGCGTCCTGCTGCGCGAGCGCGGCCTGGGCACCCAGGTCGAGCACGGCGAAGCGGCGCTCTGTTCGATCGCCGCCAGCGGCGATACCGATACCGTGATGGCCGCCATCGTCGGCGCCGCCGGCCTGGCCCCGACCCTGGCCGCGGCCCGTGCCGGCAAGAAGATCTTGCTCGCCAACAAGGAAGCGCTGGTCATGTCCGGCCAGCTGTTCATGGACGCGGTGCATGAGCACGGCGCCACCTTGCTGCCGATCGACAGCGAGCACAATGCGATTTTCCAGTCCTTGCCGCAATCGTATGCGCGCCAGCCCGGCGCGGCCGGCGTGGCCAAGATCCTCCTGACCGCATCCGGCGGCCCGTTTTTGAACCGCGCGGTCGACACGCTCGAACACGTCACCCCGGACGAAGCCTGCAAGCACCCGAACTGGGTCATGGGGCGCAAGATTTCGGTCGACTCGGCCACCATGATGAACAAGGGCCTGGAAGTGATCGAGGCGCACTGGCTGTTCGGCGCGCCGGCCGCGCTGATCGAGGTGGTGATCCATCCGCAAAGCGTGATCCATTCGATGGTGTCCTACGTGGATGGTTCGGTCATCGCCGAACTGGGCAACCCCGACATGCGCACCCCGATCGCCAACGCCCTCGCGTTCCCCGAGCGCATCGAGTCGGGCGTGGCCCAGCTCGACCTGACCAGCATCGGCACCCTGCAATTCCACAAGCCCGATTTGGCGCGCTTTCCCTGCCTGGCGCTGGCCTTCGAGTCGCTTGACGCGGGCGGCACCGCGCCGGCCCTGCTCAATGCGGCCAACGAAGTGGCGGTGCAAGCCTTCCTGGAGCGCCGCATCGGCTTTCGCGACATCGACCGCGTGATCGCGCGCGTCATGCACGAGAACGAACACCACGCGGCGAGCAGCATCGGCGCCGTGATGGAGTGCGATGCGCGCGCCCGCGCCGCCGCCTGCAGCATCGTGGCCGGCCTGGCCAGATGACGTTCCTCACCACCGTCCTGGCGTTCCTGTGTTCGCTGGGACCGCTCATTATCTTTCACGAACTGGGCCACTACACGGTGGCTCGCCTGTGCGGCGTCAAGGTGCTGCGCTTTTCGCTCGGCTTCGGCAAGGTCATCTGGTCGCGCCGTTTCGGCGCCGACCAGACCGAGTGGGTCATTTCCATGCTGCCGCTGGGCGGCTACGTACGCATGCTCGATGACCGCGACCCCGACACCCGCGCCACCAGCGAAGCCGACCAGGCCCGCGAATACACGCGCAAGAACGTGTGGCAGCGGATCGCCATCGTCGGCGCCGGTCCGCTCGCCAACTTCCTGCTGGCCATCGCCGTGTTCGGTGGCCTGTACATGGTCGGTATGGACGAGATCGGTACCCGGGTGCGCGCCATGGCCGAGACCACGCCCGCCTTCCAGGCCGGCTTGCGCGGCGGCGACCGCATCGTCGGCGTCAATGGCGTGCCGGTCACCACCTTTTCCGAACTGCGCTGGGAAGTCCTGAAGGCCGTGCTCGACAAGGGCGGCGTGCGCCTCGACGCGAGCGGGCCGGGCGGAGCGCGCTACAGCGCCACCCTGGCGTCGGCGGCCCTGGCCGGCAAGGATCTCGAACACGACTTGCTCGGCGAGCTAGGCATTTCCATGTTCCGCGCCCCGGTGTCCATCGGCAAGATTCCCGATGCCAGCGGTCCGGCCGGCCGGGCCGGGATGCGCCCGGGCGACCGCGTGCTCAGCGTCGACGGCAAGCCCTTGCCGGACGGCGCCGCGCTGATGGCCCTGATTGCCCAATCCTGCGGACGCACGCTGGAATTCGGGATCGAACGCGATGGCCGTCCCCTGGTCCTGGCGCTCACGCCGGAATTGAATAAAGATACTAATCGCTACCGTATCAATGCCGAATTGCTGTCCTTGTTCGAGATGGTCAAGGTCACGCTCGGCCCGCTCGACGCCGTGGTGGCCGGTGCCAACATGACCTGGCAGCAAAGCGTGATGAGCCTGAAAATGATCGGCAAGATGGTCACCGGGCAGGTGTCGCTCGCCAATCTGACCGGCGTGGTCACGATTGCCGACTACGCCGGCAAGACCGCGCGCATGGGGCCGATTGAATTCTTGAGCTTTATTGCCGTCGTCAGCGTCAGTCTTGGGGTGATGAATCTGTTACCAATTCCGGTTCTGGACGGTGGTCTTTTGCTGTATTATTCGCTGGAAGTTTTGACCGGGCGCCGCCTGCCGGACCGGATTGTCGAGCTGGCGCAGCGCGCCGGCATCGTGTTTTTGGTGATGCTGATGGCGCTGGCGCTCTTCAATGATACGATGCGCCTGCTGCGACCGGCGCCCACGCCTCCCGCGAATACATATGTACGTTGTCCAAACGATTGACCCATTGAATAACCCCAATGAAATTAAATTCTGAACGTATTGCCTTGCCTTTCTTTCGTCGCAGCTTGATTTGCGCTGCCGTCCTGGCGATGTGCGCCGGACAAGCCCTTGCAGTGAACCCGTTCGTGGTCAAGGATATCCGGGTCGAGGGCATCCAGCGTACCGAAGCCGGTACCGTGTTCAGCTACCTGCCGGTGCGCGTGGGCGAAACGTTCAACGATGAAAAGAGTATCGCCGCCATCAAGGCGCTGTACGCGACCGGCTTCTTCAAGGACGTGCGCCTGGAAGAAGAAAAGGGCGTGCTGGTCGTGCTGGTCGAGGAACGCCCGGCGATCGCCACCGTGGACTTCACCGGCACCAAGGAATTCGAGAAGGACGTGCTGGTCAAGGCGCTCAAGGAAATCGGCGTCGGCGAGACCAAGATCTTCGACAAGGCGTCGGTTGACCGCGCCGAGCAGGAGCTCAAGCGCCAGTACCTGTCGCACGGCCTGTACGGCGTCAAGATCACCACCACCGTCACGCCAATCGAACGCAATCGCGTCACCGTCATGTTCAACGTGGACGAGGGCGAGGTCGCGCGCATCAAGCAGATCAGCATCGTCGGCAACAAGACCTTCTCGGACAAGGAACTGCGCGAAGTCCTGCAGCTCGGCACCTCCGGCTGGTTCACCTGGTACACCAAGGCCGACCAGTATTCCAAGACCAAGCTGACCGGCGACATCGAGTCGATCAAGTCGTTCTACCTGAACCGCGGCTACCTGGAAGCGAACATCGAATCGACCCAGGTCTCGATCACGCCCGACAAAAAAGATATTTACCTGACGATCAACATCACCGAAGGCGAGAAGTACACCGTCTCCGGCATCAAGCTCGAAGGCGAAATGTTCGGGCGCGAGGAAGAGCTCAAGGAACTGGTGCGCCTGCGCGTGGGCCAGACCTATTCGGGCGAGCTGCTCACGGCCAGTAACAAGCTCATTTCGGACCGCATGGGCACCTTCGGCTATGCCTTCGCCAACGTCAATGCGAACCCTGAAATCGACCGCGAAAAGCGCGAAGTCGCGTTCACCTTTTTTGTGGATCCGGGCAAGCGCGCCTACGTGCGTCGCATGAACATCGCCGGCAACACCACCACCCGCGACGAAGTCATTCGGCGCGAGTTCCGCCAGTTCGAGGGCTCCTGGTACGACGGCAACAAGATCAAGATGTCGCGCGACCGCGTCGACCGCCTTGGCTACTTCAAGGACGTGACCATCGACACGCCGGAAGCGCAGGGCACCTCCGACCAGGTGGACGTGAACCTGACCGTGGTCGAAAAACCGACCGGTAACTTCCTGATCGGCGGCTCGTTCTCGCAGGCGGAAAAATTCACCTTCACGGCCTCGATCCAGCAAGCCAACTTTGCCGGCAGCGGCAACACGGTCGGCATCGACCTGAACACCAGCGATTACAGCCGCACGATCGCCTTCTCGCACACCAATCCATACTTCACCGAAGACGGCGTGTCGCAGCAGTTCGAGCTGTACCTGCGCACCCTGAATCCGCCGGCATTGAACCAAGGTACCTACAAGGTCAAGCAGACCGGTGGCCGCGTCAGCTACGGCGTGCCGTTCTCCGAAACCGATACCGTGTACTTCGGCGTGGGCGTGGAACGCACCACCATCGAAACCGATGTCACCAGCCCGGTCCGCTACAAGGAGTATGTACGCCAGATCACCAAGATCGACACCGGCATCGGCAGCGCCACCACCAACGCCTTGCCGTTCACGGCCGCCTGGCAGCGCGACAGCCGCGACAGCGCCATCACGCCATCGTCGGGCCGCTACCAGCGCGTCAACCTCGAACTCGATGTGGTCGGCGACACCAAATACTACCGCGCGGTGTACAACCAGGAATGGTACCGTCCGCTCACCAACAAGATCACCCTGGCGCTGCGCGGCGAACTCGATTACGGCCAGGGCATCAGGAAAAGCCCGTATCCGGTCTTCAAGAACTTCTACGGCGGCGGCATCGGTTCCGTGCGCGGCTACCTGAGCTCCTCGCTCGGCGTGGTCGACCGCAACGGCGACGCTGTCGGCGGCGCCAAGCGCCTGATCGGCAATGCCGAATTGCAGATGCCATTCCCGGGCAGCGGCGCCGACCGCAGCCTGCGCTGGTTCGGCTTTGCCGACGCCGGCCAGGTCTACAGCGAAGACCAGAAAATGCGTTTGAACGAGCTGCGTTACTCGGCTGGCCTGGGCGTGAGCTGGATTTCGCCGGTCGGTCCGCTCAAGTTGAGTTATGCTAAGCCTTTGAACGCGAAACCTGGCGATCGCCTGGAACGCTTCCAGTTCCAGATGGGTACCGGTTTCTGATCGCACCACGCGAGCGTTTCCATTTTAGATTGCGGAGAACTATGTTGAACACTGTGACTGCCTCCTGGCCCAAGCACATCGCCTTGCTGGCGTTGTGCGCATGCTCGCTGGCCCAGGCGCAAAATGCGCCGAGCAGGATTGGCTTTGTTTTCACCGAACGCCTGATGACCGAATCGAAACTGGCCAAGGCCGCCGACGCCAAGATCGAAGCCGAGTTCTCGAAGCGCCAGAAGGCCATCCAGGACACGGTAGCGCGCTTCAAGTCGATGGAAGCGAAGTTCGAGACCGACGCGCCCAACCTGCCCGAACTCGAACGCACCCGGCGCGCGCGCGAACTGCTCGACCTCGAAAAAGACGTGCAGCGCACCCAGCGTGAATTCCGCGAAGACCTGATCCAGCGCAAGAGCGAAGAGCGCGGCAATATCGCGCAAAAGGCGGGCAAGCTGATCGAACAGATCGCCGAGCAGGAAAAGCTCGATATCGTCTTGCAGGAATCGGCCTGGACCAGCCCGCGCATCGATATCACGGACAAGATCCTCAAGCTGCTCGACAAGTAAAATCACACCAACTCAAGACAGGAATCAAAGATGGGCACTCGACTAGGTGAATTGGTCGAACGCTTGGGAGGACAGCTGATTGGCGACCCGAATACCGAGGTATCCGGGGTCGCGCCATTGGCTGACGCAGGCGTTTCGCACATCAGTTATCTCAGCAACAGCAAACTGCGGGCCCAGGCCGCGCAGAGCGGCGCGGCGGCCATGATTGTGTCAAGCGCCGACGACGAGATCGTCGGCGCCACCTACCAGGGCGCGCGCATCGTCGCCAAGAACCCGCACGTCTACTTCGCTTACGCCGCCCAGTATTTCGCCTCGCTCGATCCGTTCGTGGCACCGGCCGGCATCGACCCGAGCGCCAGCGTCGCGCCGAGCGCGAAAGTGGACCCGAGCGCGCATATCGGCCCGCAGGTGACCGTCGAAGCGGGCGCCGTGATCGGCGCGAACGCCATCATCGACGCCGGCAGCTTTGTCGGACGCGACGCCGTCATCGGCGAAGGCACGCACCTGTTCGCGAACGCCACCTTCCATGCGCGCTGCCAGATCGGCAAGCGCGGCATCATCCATTCGGGCGCCGTGATCGGCACCGACGGATTCGGCTTCGCCAACGAGGGCGGCGTGTACGTCAAGATTCCGCAGACCGGACGCGTGATCATCGGCGACGACGTCGACATCGGCGCCAACACCACGGTCGACCGTGGCGCCATGGCCGACACCATCATCGAAGACGGCGTCAAGCTCGATAACCTGATCCAGATCGGGCATAACTGCCATATCGGCGCGCACACCGCCATGGCCGGCTGCGTCGGCGTGGCCGGCAGCGCCACCATCGGCAAATACTGCACCTTCGGGGGCGCCGCCATGGTCTCGGGCCACATCACCATCGTCGACAAGGTGTACGTCACCGCCGGCAGCCTGGTGGCCAACTCGATCAAGGAAGCGGGCCAGTACACGGGCTTTTACCCGATCGCCAAGAACAGCGACTGGGAAAAGAACGCCGTCCTGCTGCGCAACCTGACGTCGATGCGCGAAAAAATCCGCGCGCTCGAAAAAGCCGTCAAGGCACTCACAGAACAAAAATAGAAGACATATGACCATTACCGACAACAAGGGCGTACCCGGCAAGACCCTCGACATCTGCCAGATCAAGGAATACCTGCCGCACCGCTATCCGATGCTGCTGGTCGACCGCGTGCTGGACTGGGAAGCGCACAAATCGATCAGCGCGATCAAGAACGTCACCGCCAACGAGGAATTCTTCAACGGCCACTTCCCGCACAAGCCGGTCATGCCGGGCGTGCTGATGATCGAAGCGATGGCCCAGACCGCGGCGATCTTGTCGTTCATGTCGATCGGCGTGAAACCGGACGCCAATTCGGTGGTCTATTTCGTCGGCATCGACAACGCGCGCTTCAAGCGTCCGGTCGGTCCCGGCGACCAGCTGCGCATGGATATTGAGATCGTGCGCTGCTCGCGCGGCATCTGGAAGTACAAGGCCGTCGGCAGCGTCGATGGCGCCATCGCCCTCGAAGCGGACCTGATGTGCACCATCCGCAGCGCGAGCGACGCGAGCCAGCCGATGGGGAACTAAATGGCCACGATTCATCCCAGCGCCATCGTCGACCCGCGCGCGCAGCTAGACAGCAGCGTCGAAGTCGGCGCCTTTTCGATCATCGGCCCGCACGTGTCGATCGACGCCGGCACGGTGGTCGGTCCGCATGTGGTCATCGAAGGCCACACCACGATCGGCAAGGACAACAAGTTCTTCCAGTTTTCCTCGATCGGCGCGCCGCCGCAAGACAAGAAATGGGATGGCGAGCCGACCCGCCTGGAAGTGGGCGACCGCAACACGGTGCGCGAATTTTGCACCTTCAACACCGGCACCGTGCAGGATGAAGGCGTCACCCGCCTGGGCAACGACAACTGGATCTCGGCCTACTGCCACCTGGCGCACGACTGCCAGGTTGGCAGCAACACGATTTTCTCGAACAATGCCCAGCTGGCCGGGCACGTGGAAGTGGGCGACTGGGCGATCCTGTCCGGCTTCGCCGGCGTGCACCAGTTCTGCAAGATCGGCGCGCATGCCTTCATCGGCATGTACACCAGCCTCACGCAAGACGTGCCGCCGTTCGTGCTGGTGTCGGGCAATCCGGCGTCGGCCCATGGCGTCAACATCGAAGGCATGAAGCGGCGCGGCTTCACCCGGCCGCAGATCGACGGCGTGCGCGCGGCCTACAAGCTGATTTACCGCTCCGGCATGACGCTGGAAGCGGCCAAGGCGGCCCTGGTCGACCAGCAGCACGAGTCGCCCGATGCGGCTGCCGATATCGGCGCCATGCTCACTTTCCTGGGCAGCGCGTCCCGTGGCATTGTCCGCTGATTCAGGGCGCGGCGCGCCGGCTGGCGCATCCGTAGCCCTGGTGGCGGGCGAGGTCTCCGGCGACATGCTCGCCGCGCGCCTGCTGGCCGGCCTCGCGCCCCATCTTCCCGGCGCGCGCTTGCACGGCATTGGCGGGCCGCGCATGGCCGAACAGGGTTTTGTGTCGGACATCGAGATGGACCGCCTGACCGTGCGCGGCCTGTTCGAGATCATTCCGCGCTACCGCGAAATCAAGGGCATCCAGAACGCGCTGCGCGACCGCCTGCTGGCCGAGCGTCCGGACGTGTTCATCGGCGCCGACTACCCGGGCTTCAATCTTGGACTGGAACTCCAGCTGAAAGAAGCCGGGATTCCGACCGTACACTTCGTCAGCCCGCAGATCTGGGCCTGGCGCGGTGGCCGCATCAAGAAGATCATCAAGGCCGTCTCGCACATGCTGGTGATCTTCCCGTTCGAGGAAGAGATCTACCGCAAGGCTGGCGTGCCGTGCACCTATATCGGCCATCCGCTGGCCGAACTGATACCCATGGAGCCGGACGTGGCGGCGGCGCGCAGCGCGCTTGGCATGCCGCAGGACGCGCGCGTGATCGCGCTGATGCCGGGCAGTCGCATGGGCGAACTCAAATACCTGGCCGAGCCCTTTGTCGGCGCGGTCAAGCTGCTGGCCGCGCGCGACCCGGACCTGCGCTTTGTCGCGCCCATGGCGGGCGAACGCCAGCGCCAGTATTTCACCGAGCTGATCGCCAAGGCCGGCTTGCAGGACGTGCGCATCGACCTGCTCGACGGCCGCTCGCACGAGGCCATTGCCGCCGCCGACGCGGTGCTGGTGGCGTCCGGCACGGCGACCCTGGAAGTGGCGCTGTTCAAAAAGCCGATGGTGATTGCCTATAAAGTCATGCGCGCCTCCTACGAGATCATGCGCCACATGGGTTACCAGCCCTGGATCGGGCTGCCGAACATCCTGGCGCGCGAATTCCTGGTGCCGGAACTGCTGCAGCACGACGTCACCCCGCAAAAACTGGCCGACGCCATGTGGGAACAACTTAACAACGTGGCCAACCGCAAACTGCTGGTGCAGCGCTTCACCGACATGCACCACAGCCTGCTGCGCAACAGCGCGCAGGAAAGCGCGGCCGCCGTCATGCGCGTCATCGCGGCGTCAAAAAAGTCATCATGAGAACCAAAAAAGTCAATTTCTACCCGGGGCTGAAAAAGAACGCCTATCCGTTCACGCCCGAGGATATCGTGTGCGGCGTCGACGAAGCGGGGCGCGGGCCACTGGCCGGCCCGGTGTTCGCGGCCGCCGTGATCCTGCACCCGGACCGCCCCATCGAGGGCTTGCGCGACTCCAAGAAGCTCACTGCCGAGCGGCGCGAAGCACTGGCCCCGCAGATCAAGCAATACGCGCTGGCCTGGGCGATTGCCGAGTGCTCGCACGAGGAAATCGACAGCATCAACATCTTGCAGGCCACCATGCTGGCCATGCGGCGCGCGGTGGAAGCGCTGTCGACCATCCCGACCATCGCCCTGATCGACGGCAACCGCAGCCCCGTGATGCAGATCCGCTGCCACCCGATCATCGAAGGCGACGACAAGGTGCACGCCATTTCGGCGGCATCGATCCTGGCCAAGACCGCGCGCGATGCCGCCCTGGTGACGCTGCACGAACTCTATCCGCAGTACGGCTTCGACCAGCACAAGGGCTACGGCACCGCCATGCACCTGGAGCGGTTGCGCGAGCACGGCGCCTGCCCGGTGCACCGGCGCTCGTTCGCGCCGGTGCGCGCCACCTTGCCGGTCTCGGTGGCCAACACCATCGTCGGCATGGACATGTCGTTCGACTTCGGCGAGGCCGCATGAAAACCATCACCTCGCGCGACAATCCGCTCTATAAAGACCTCAAGCATCTCGCCGGCAGTTCGCAGGCGCGGCGCAAGGCCGGCCAGACCCTGCTCGACGGCGTGCACCTGTGCCAGTCGTACCTGGCGCTGCGCGGCGCGCCGCTGCACTGCATCGTCTCCGAAGGCGCGCTGGCCAACCCCGAAGTGGCCGATATCGTGATGCAGTGCGAGGCGCCGCACGCGCGTGCCCATGTCAGCGCCATGCCGGACGCGCTGTACAACGCCCTGAGCCAGGTCGAACACGGCGTCGGCTTGATGTTCCTGATCGCCACGCCGGTGCTGGACGCGCCGGGCGTGCTCACCGCCTCGGCGGTCCTGCTGGACAACCTGCAAGACCCGGGCAACGTCGGTTCGATCCTGCGCAGCGCGGCGGCGGCCGGCATCACCCAGGTCTATTGCAGCGGCGGCACGGCCTTTTGCTGGTCGCCCAAGGTGCTGCGCGCGGCCATGGGGGCGCACTTCGTGGTCGACATCCACGAAAACGTCGACCTGGCCGAACTGGTCAAGGCGGCCGCCATTCCCGTGCTGGCCACCAGCGGCTACGCCACCGACCGCCTGTACGATGTCGACCTGGCACGCCCGGTGGCCTGGCTGCTCGGGCACGAAGGGCAGGGCGTGGCGCACGACTTGCTGGCGTTGGCAACTCATCAAGTCGTGATCCCGCACCTGGGCCAGATCGAGTCGCTCAATGTGGCGGCGTGTGCAGCTGTCTGTTTTTTTGAACAGTTGA
The DNA here is from genome assembly GCF_030348125.1 of Massilia sp. DJPM01. Taxonomy (NCBI): domain Bacteria; kingdom Pseudomonadati; phylum Pseudomonadota; class Betaproteobacteria; order Burkholderiales; family Oxalobacteraceae; genus Massilia; species Massilia sp. DJPM01. The sequence goes on along the minus strand of NZ_JAQOZV010000011.1, from coordinate 6,333 downwards.
GGCAGATTCAATCAAAGTAAGACGAAACAGTTTCTTGACAGCATAGACGACGCTGGGTTCTCGGGGTAAGGTCAATACCAGAACTTAGCGGAGGTATGATGGACATCGCCCACTTGCACTTTCTTGTCGCCGACGCCGACGCGGCCCAGCGCCAGATCCTGATCGACATGCTCGGCCGCCTCGGCGCCACCCGCATCAGCGCCGCGCCGGACGGCGAAACCGCGCTGCGCAGCATCGAAGCGCCGGCCGGCCCGCCGATCGACATTGCGATCATCGACCTGGGCCTGTCCGGGCGCGACGGACTCGAACTGATACGCGACATCACCGTGCTCAATGCCGGCACGCGCGCCATCATTACCGGCAGCTGCCATGCCAGCCTGCTGTTTTCGGTCGAAAGCCTGGCGCTGGCGTATGGCCTCGACCTGCTCGGCACCATCCCCAAGCCGCTCACCAGCGGCCACCTCGAAGCGGTGCTGTCGCACTACACGCCCCCGGCCGCGCCGGTGCTGGAGCGCCGCGTGCTGCCGCGCTTCAGCTTTGCCGAAGTGGGCGAGGGGCTGCAGGCGCGCCAGTTCGAGCCGTTTTTCCAGCCCAAGATCGAACTGGCCAGCGGCGAGGTGAAAGGACTGGAAGTGTTCGCGCGCTGGCGCCACCCGGAGCACGGCGTGCTGGGGCCGGCGGCCTTTATCGACGCGCTGGAACAGAACCAGCGCATCGATTTTCTCGACTGGACCATGATCGAGCGCGCGTCCGAGCAATGCCGCGCTTTCCTGGACAAGGGATTGCCGGCCGCGATATCGCTCAACCTGTCGGCCGAAACGATCGGCCACCCCGATTTCCTGCGCCAGGTCAAAGTGTGCACCGACCGCCACGGCATCGCGCCATCGCTGCTCACCTTCGAGCTGCCCGAATCGGCGGTGCTGAGCAACGACCCGAGCTTCCTGGAGCGGCTGCTGCGCCTGCGCATGATGGGCTACGGCCTGGCGGTGGACGATTACGGGACGGGGCGCTCGAATGTGCAGCAGCTGGCGCGGGTGCCGTTTTCGGAATTGAAGATCGACCGCAGTTTTGTCGATGGCGCTTCGCGCAAGCGTTCGCTGGCCACGGTGCTCAGTTCCTGCCTGGGACTGGCGCGCAGCCTGGACCGCAAATCCTGCGCGGTGGGGGTCGAAACGCGCCAGGACTGGGACTTTTTGCAGGGCCTGGGCTGCACGTATGCGCAGGGCCATCACATTGCGAGGCCGATGGAGGCGGAACGCTTCCCGGACTGGCTGGCGGACTGGCGCCAGTTTTTCTAAAGTGTGCTCAGCGGGCGCGCCTGCGCACCGCCAAGGTGTGGGCCAGCCATAACAGCGCGGCGGGAAACAGCGGCACCAGGATGCAGGCGAGCATGCCTGCGGCGAAGCCGCCGTCCATGTAGTTGATCCTCGCAGCAAAGCCGGAGACGACGGCGAGGTAGGCGAGCCCGTTGAGGAGCACGATGATGCCCGCGCCCAGCCAACGGTTTCCCTTGCCGGCCACGGCAAGGAAGATGGCGGGGCCAATCGCCGACCCGAGCAGGAAATAGATCGCCGGTCCGAAGCGGATATGCAGGAAGAACACGCCGACCATCATCGACACCATTGTGCTCACGTGTACGTACCAGGGCAAGTAGCGGGGGCTGTCCGGCGCGCTGGCGGTGGGGATTTGGGCGTACGGATTCATCGTGTTATTGGCTAGTTACCGGCGCATGGGCCGGGATATCCAGCGGGTCGCTGATCTTCTGTGGAAAACCAATCGCCGCGTTTTGGAGAAAGTTTTTCAATGATAACATTAATTATCAAGATGATCATAAAAATGAGGCCAGCTGCGTGAGGTTTTTGCGTGGTGAGACAGGATTAACATATTGATATCAATTTGCTTCAAGGGTTATAATACATAACCTTTTGAAAATATTGCCAAGCTTGCCGGCCGAATGCAGCGCCGATCCGATTTTCATCCCCTCCGATTCCATCAACCAGAGTCACTGCAATGAGCCAATTCAATCTCGACGAAGCGAGCTTCGATCTGCACCCTGATTTGAAAGACCGCACCGTCAATCAATTCATCATCAACGACAACGGACCGAGCGATTTCTCGTTCGTCATCTCGCGCGCCGAAGACTTCACCGAAACCACGGTCGACGCCTTCGCCCTGCGCCTTGCGAGCGAGCTGCGCAAAGCGTTGCCGAAATTTGAACTGCTCGCCAAGCGCGACCTGGTCGTGGACGGCTCGGCAGCAGTGGAATTGCACTACACCTGGCGCAATGGCGATAGCGAGCTGCACCAGCGCCAGGTAGCCGTCTTTGTCCAGGCCGCCAGCGCGGACCGCAGCAAGGCCTTGCTGCTGACCGGCACCAGCCATGGCGCTTTCAAGGAGGAGTGGAATACCGCGTTCGAGACCATGCTCGGCAGCATGCACCTGCACGCGCCGGTGCCGGCCGCAGCCCAAGCTGCCCAGGAGTCCTGATTAGGCGCGGCGGCCCGACGTGTAGACGATCCCATCGCGCATAGCCATGCGATAGGCGGTTTGATCACCGGCCTGGTGATCGGCGCGCTGGCCGGCGCCTTCATCATTGGCACCGGTGGCCTGGGGCTGGTGGCGGTGGCCGCGGCGGTGGGGGTCACGGCCGGTGCCGCCGGCATCGGGGAAGTGGTCGGTTCGATGAATGTGACGGACAAGATCTTTGGCGTCAACCTGACCGGGGTGGTCAAGACCGGCTCGGCGAACGTCTTTGCGAATGGCAAGGAGGCCGCGCGAGCCCACCTCTCCACGGCCCTGTGCGCCACCCATGGACCGGCGCCCCAGCTGGTCGTGCAAGGCTCGTCCACGGTATTCGTCAACAGCCAGCCCTTTGCCCGCGTCGGCGACATGATCAGTTGCAGCGCGAAGATCCATGCAGGCTCGCCCAACGTCTTCGTCGGCGGCGCGACGGCCACCACCGATCGCGACCTGATCACGCCGGAAGTGCCGGGCTGGGTGCACACGACCCTGCTGGTGGCGGGACTGGCCAGCGCCACAGTGCTGGCCGGCCCCCTGGTCGCCGTCGGCGGATTGGTGCTCGGCATGGCGGGCGGCAAGGGCGGTGAATATGTGGGCGGACTGATGTTCGGCGAAGGGTCGGACGGCCAGAAAGCCATGATGCTGGGAGGCAGCCTGCTGGGAGGCATGGCCGGCGCCAAGGGCGGCGCATGGCTCGGCAACAAGTACATTCCCACTCCCACTACGCCAGCCATGGCCTTCGTCAAGGGCGGGGTACCCGGCGTCGCCAAATTCAACCCCGCCAATGAGCGTCCCAACGGGACGAAATGCAAGTGCGGCGATCCGATCGACGTCATCACGGGCGACGTCATCCTGGAACAAACCGACTTTGCCCTGGCGGGCGCCTTGCCCATCGTGCTGCGGCGTGTGCACACCTCCGGCAATCCGAGCGGCACGGTATTCGGCAAGGCCTGGGCCAGCACCTGGGGGCAATGGATCGAAGTGAAGGGCGACGCGGAGCTGGTTTTCCATGCCGAGGATGGCGCATCGATGCGTTTCGACATGCCGGAGCCCGGCGCCAGCGTCACCCATGGCGTGTATCAGGCGTACAGCGTGAGCCGGCTCGACGGCCACTTCCTGATCGCACAACGGCATCAGCCCACCTTGCGCTTCGAGCAGCGCGATGCGACCCACTGGCATTTGTCGGCCATCACGGACCGCAACGCCAACCGGATTGCGCTGGTCTACAACGGCGCGGTGCTGGCCGAGGTGCGCCACAGCGGCGGCACGCGGCTCAAGGTCGAGGCGAGCGAACACGCCATCACCCGCATCAGTTTGCTGCATGCGGATGGCGGGCAGACCACGCTGGCCAGCTACACCTATCACGCTGACGGCGAGCTGTCGGCCATCGTCAACAGCAGCGGCTTGCCGCTGACATACACCTATGACGGCGCCCATCGCCTGACCTGGTGGCAGGACCGCAATGGCGTGTGGATCGGCTACCGCTACGACGCCAGCGGGCGCTGCGTACAAACCAGCGGCGGTGGCGGCGGCCATATGACCGGCGGCTTCGTCTACGACGATGCGCGCAAGGTCAACACCTACACCGATTCGCTGGGGCACGCCACCGAATACCACTACAACGACGCCTGGCAGGTCATCAAGGAAGTCGATGCCCGCGGCGGTGTCAGCCAGTTCGACTTCGACGCCAATTGCAATCAGGTCGCCGCCTTCACGCCGGGCGGGGCGGTACTGCGCTGGGCCTACGATGCGCGTGGCAACATGGTCGGCCACATCGATGCGTTGAGCAAGGAAACCGTCGTCGCCTACAACCAGCTCGACCTGCCGGTGGCCGTGACCTCGCCCGACGGCAAGCGCGTCGAACGCGGCTACGACGAACGTGGCAACCTGGCCCGGGTAGGCGACAGCGGCGCGTGGACGTGCTTCGAGCATGACGCGCAGGGCAATGTGCTGCGCGTCGTCAATCCGGTCGGAGCGCAGGCCGCCTTCGCGCACGATGAGCGCGGACTGTTGACCAGTGCCACCGATTGGCTGGGCAACCCGACCCGGATCACGCGCGACGCCTTCGGCCGCGTCAGCGCGCGCACCGACCCGCAGCAACATACCAGCCATTACGTCTACAACGTCGAAGGCTTGCCGCTGGAGATCACCTTGCCGGGTGGCAGCCGCCACCTTGCCAAGTATGATCCCGAAGGCAATTGCATCGCACGCACCGATGCGCTGGGCAACGTGACGCGCCACGCCTATGGCGCTTTCGACAGGCTGACCCAGACGACCGAGGCCAACGGCGCGGTCACGCGCTACGAATACGATACCGAGCTGCGCCTGAGCGCCGTCGTCAATCCCATGGGCGAGCGCTGGACCTATCTCAGGAACGCCACCGGGCAAGTCATCGCGGAAACCGATTTCGCCGGCCGCACCGTTCAATACGAGGTCGACGCCGACGGTCTGGTGATCGGGAAACGCACGCCGTCGGGCCAGCACACGCGCTACCTGCGCAATCACGCGGGCCAGCTGCTCGAGCAGGTCGCCAGCGAGGGCAGCACCCGCTATGGCTACGATGCACTGGGCCGCTTGAATAGCGCCGTCAACGCCGACAGCGACATCCGCTTCGAGCGCGATGCGCAGGGCCGCGTGGTCAGGGAAACCCAGAATGGCCGCAGCATCCTCAGCGGCTACGACCTGATGGGCCGGCGCACCGAGCGCAGTAGTTCTGGCGGGCACAGCAGCGTGTGGGAATTCGACGCCAACAGCGTGCCGCTCGAACTGACGCTGCCCGACGCGCAGATGTTCAGCTTTCTTTACGACAGTGGCGGCCGTGAAACAGGGCGTCAATTGCCGGGCGGCGCGCGCATCGAGCAGGAATACGACCCGCTCAACCGCCTGACCCGCCAATGGACCGGCGTCGCGGCGGACAAGGGATGGCAGGCGCGCACGCTGCAGGAACGCGCGGTCAATTACGACGGCAACGGCAATCCGCGCAAGCTGGGCGAGCGCAGCGCCGGCGTGGTCGACATCGGCTACGACAGCGTCGGCCGGGTGACGCAAGCGAGCCGCGGCAATGGCGGCGAGCAATACGCCTACGATCTGGCAGGCAACCTGATCGATGCAATCAAGCAGAAGGCGCTGCTCGACACCGACGACGGCAACGCCGATACGCGGGGACAACGCATCCACCAGCGCGGCAAGCTCATGCAAGCTGGCAAGGTCAAGTATGAGTACGACCCGGAAGGGCGCGTCACGACGCGTATCGAAGGCAAGCGCTGGGGCCGGCAACAGCACTGGCACTATGTCTGGAACAGCGAGAACCGCCTCAAGCGTGTCATTACGCCCGATGGCGATGCCTGGGAGTATACCTACGATGCCCTGGGCCGCAGGCTGACCAAAAAGCAGGTGCCGAGTGATCGCGCTGCGCGCTTTACGGAAGTGGAATACCTGTGGGATGGCCACACGGTCGCGGAGGAAAGGCGTTTTCGGCGTAAGCCGGACGGCAAGGGCGGATCGGACCTCGTCGAAGAGATCTGCGCCACCTGGGATTACGAGCCGGACAGTTTCAGGCCGCTCGCCAAGACCGAGACGATGCGGCGCAAGGGCAAGGAAACCAGCAAGACGTATGCGGTGGTTCTCGACCATATCGGAACGCCCAAGGAACTGATCGACGCCGACGGCGGCATCGCGTGGCAGGCGAAGAGCAATTTGTGGGGCGAGATCGAGGAAACGACGGTCAGCCAGACCGACTGTCCGATCCGCTTCCAGGGGCAGTATTACGACGCCGAGTCGAAGCTGGCGTACAACTGGCATCGCTATTATGAT